>NZ_LJBR01000115.1 GCF_001282115.1 Streptomyces sp. NRRL B-24085
GGGTGGGGAGGGTGCTGGTGGGGACGGAAGGGGTCGCCATGAGGTCAGCTCTTTCGCGCGAGAGGGTCGTCGGAGGACGTACGTCTGCGCGCTGGCCGAAGGCCGGGGTGTACGGCGTTAGAGGGCCGGCGCGTTCGTCGCGCGGCAACACACCCGGTCGAAGTCGTGGTGCTGACGGGAGGGCCAGAAGGGCTCGAGGTCATGGCGACCCGTCGCGGTGATCTTCTGGTAGCTGGCCATGAGCCCATTGAAGCAGACACCGGCCCGCAACAGGAGACCGCTCTCACTGCTCGGACGCCCGGACGCCTCCTCGGCGGGAGAACCGGCGGGGCCCCTCTCACCCCACCAGGCGTCTGTGCCAGGTCAGCGGCCTGACCTCGATCGCCCTGCCCGGGTCGCCGTCCCACTGCGGGGACAGGCCGACCGCGGTGAGGGCGGCGACGACCTCGCGTCCGACCGCGGCCGTGGTGTCGGCCGAGCCGTCGAAACCGCCGTACAGCAGCGTCAGCCCCTGCCCCGCGGCGGCGCTCTCGGTGCACTGCGTGTGGAAGTACACGAAGCCGCGGTCGCCCTCGGCCCGCTCCGCGCCGATCTCGGCGGTGCCGCAGGTACGGCAACAGGTGAAGTTCTCGCGGGCGGTGACGCCCTGTGCGTTCAGCGCCTCGAAGGCGCGGGTGAGCCGCTCGGGGTCGGTCGGGCCCTCCCAGGTCTCCTGTTCGGCGAGGCGCTCCAGCCAGAGCCGGTCGACGAGCAGCCGGGCCTGGGCGGCGGACACCGGCCGCCTGTCGGCGTCGGAGTCGGCGTCGGCGTCGGCGTCGGCGAGCCACTCCTCGGCGGCCTGGGCGAGTGTCGCGCGGGTGCCGTAGCCGCACCGCAACTGCTCGCGGACGTGTGCCTCCACCTCCTCGCGCACCTCGTCGGGGAGTTCGGGCACGTCCTCGGGCGGATCGACCTCGACCGGCGACCAGGCGATCCCCTCGTCCCAGCCCGCCTCGCCGCGGGCCCAGCCCGTCAGCGCGTCGGCGACGGCGTCCGGCTGCGTCAGTTCCGTACCGGAGAAGCTCTCGCGGCTCTCGCGGTGCTCCATCTGATAGGTCCCACCGCTCTCGTGCCACACCTGGGCGAACACGTCCGGGCGGTCGGGAACGCGCTGGAGCACCAGCCAGCGGTCACCGCTCTCCCCGATGCGGTGCACCAGGTCCCGCAGCTCCTGCTCGCTCACGCGGACGAGCGTCTCTCCGTACTCCGTCTCGGCCTTGACGGCCAGGCCCCCCTCGATCTCCATGCCCCCACCCTGCCAGGTGCCACTGACAACGCGCCGAGGGGCGCCCACCATGACCGGTGGGCGCCCCTCGGGAAGGTGCGGAGGATCAGACCTGGCCGGCCTTCTCCAGCGCGGAGCAGCAGGTGTCGACGAGCAGGCGCGTCACGACGTACGGGTCGACGTTGGCGTTGGGACGGCGGTCCTCGATGTAGCCCTTGCCGTCCTTCTCGACCTGCCACGGGATACGGACCGAGGCACCGCGGTCGGAGACGCCGTAGGAGTACTTGTCCCACGGGGCGGTCTCGTGCAGGCCGGTCAGGCGGTCGTCGATGCCGGCGCCGTAGTTCTTGACGTGGTCGAGCGGCTTGGAGCCCTCGCCCAGCGACTCGGCGGCGGTGATGATCGCGTCGTAGCTCTCGCGCATCGCCTTGGTGGAGAAGTTGGTGTGCGCGCCCGCGCCGTTCCAGTCACCCTTCACCGGCTTCGGGTCCAGGGTCGCGGCGATGCCGAAGTCCTCGGCGGTGCGGTAGAGCAGCCAGCGGGCCACCCACAGGTGGTCGGAGACCTCCAGCGGGGAGACCGGGCCGACCTGGAACTCCCACTGGCCGGGCATGACCTCGGCGTTGATGCCGGAGATCGCGAGGCCCGCCTTCAGGCAGTTGTCGAGGTGTGCCTCGACGACGTCACGGCCGAAGATCTCGTCGGCGCCGACACCGCAGTAGTAGCCGCCCTGCGGGGCCGGGAAGCCGCCCTTGGGGAAGCCGAGGGGGTAGCCGTCCTTGAAGAACGTGTACTCCTGCTCGATGCCGAAGATCGGCTCCTGGGCGGCGAACTTCTCGGCGACCTCGGTGAGCGCGGCACGGGTGTTGGACTCGTGCGGCGTCATGTCGATGTTGAGGACCTCGCACAGGACGAGGATGTCGTCGCCGCCGCGGATCGGGTCGGGGCAGGAGAAGACCGGCTTGAGGACACGGTCCGAGGAGTGGCCCTCGGCCTGGTTCGTGGAGGACCCGTCGAAGCCCCAGATCGGCAGCTCCGCGCCCTTTGCGTCGTCCGCCAGGATCTTCGTCTTGGAACGGAGCTTGGCCGTCGGCTGGGTGCCGTCGATCCAGATGTACTCAGCCTTGAAGGTCACGGGCCACTTCCTTCGGGGATGTGTCTACGCACTGCGGGTGCTGCGGCGCTGCGGCACTGAAACGCCGCCTCCTGGTGCCCGCGAGCCTGTCAACAGGCGATTTCCCGGTCATTGCTCGAATGTGAACCCCGTGTTACCTGGTGGTGTTGTGGCGCGACTCACCCTGTGAGCACGGCGGGCGGTGTGAAAGTCGACAGGGAGACACGGCGTCCGCGACCCGTGCGCCTCGTATGCAAAGGGTGTACCTGGCACCACCCTCCGACCGGGCGGTCAGGCCCCGTGACCCCCGTCCCCGCCTCGACCAGACTGACGGCATGAGCATCGGGACACGGAGCGGTATCGGTACGAGGGTGCGGGCCGTCGGGCTCGCGGCCCTGCGGGGGTTCGGGCTGGCGCTGGTGACGCTGCCGGGGGCGGTGCTCGGTTTCGTCCTCTCCGTGGTGTCCCTCGCGCTCGTGCCCATCGGGATCGGGCTGGTCACGACCCCGTGGGTGCTGACCGGGGTGCGTGCCTTCGCGGACTGGCGGCGGGTGCTCGCGGCCCAGTGGGGCGGGGTGCGGATCCCGTCGGCGTACCGCCCGGCGCCGCCGGACGCCAATCCCTGGTCGCGCACCTTCGGGATGCTGCGCGACCCGGCGACCTGGCGGGATCTGCGGTGGCTGCCGGTGGACATGACGGCGGGGTTCGTGACCGCCCTGCTGCCCGCGGTGCTCGTCCTCTACCCGCTGGAGGGGCTCGTGATCGCGGCCGGGCTGTGGCGGCCGTTCCAGGACCTGGGCGGCTACTGGTACGGCTTCGTGCACGTCACCGACCAGGCCTCCGCGCTGCTCGCCGGCGCCCTGGGAATCGCCCTGCTGCCCCTCGCCTCGTTCGCGCCGCGTGTGCTGACCTTCCACTTCCGGCTCACCCGGACCGTGCTCGGCGCCGGACAGGGCGAGTTGGCCGAGCGGGTCCGCGTCCTCACCGAGACCCGGCGGGACGCGGTGGACACCTCCGCGGCCGAACTGCGGCGCATCGAACGGGACCTGCACGACGGGGCGCAGGCCCGCCTGGTCGCCATGGGCATGGACCTCGGCACCATCGAGATGCTCCTCGACAAGGACCCCGCCCAGGCCAAGCGGCTCCTCGCGCAGGCCCGCCAGTCCTCCGTGGACGCGCTCGCCGAACTGCGCGACCTGGTGCGGGGCATCCATCCGCCGGTGCTGGCCGAGCGCGGACTGGGCGACGCGGTGCGGGCGCTGGCACTGCGGCTGCCGGTGCCGGCCGAGGTGACCGTGGAGCTCCAGGGCCGGGCGGACGCCCCGGTGGAGTCGGCCGCCTACTTCGCGGTCAGCGAGGTCCTCACCAACGCGGTCAAGCACGCGGACGCCGACCGGATCTGGGTCGACCTGCACCAGACGGAGGGGAAGCTGCGGATCACGGTCACCGACAACGGGCGGGGCGGCGCGGCCGTCACGGCCGGTTCGGGCCTGGCCGGGGTGGAGCGGCGGCTGGGTACATTCGACGGCGTCCTGGCCGTCAGCTCACCCGCGGGCGGTCCCACCATGGTGACCATGGAGATCCCTTGCGTGTAGTGCTGGCCGAAGACCTCTTCCTGCTGCGCGACGGACTGGTACGGCTCCTGGAGGCGCACGGCTTCGAGATCGCCGCGGCCGTCGAGAGCGGGCCCGAGCTGGCCCGTGCGCTGGCCGAGCTGGAACCGGACGTCGCCGTGGTCGACGTACGCCTGCCGCCGACGCACACCGACGAGGGGCTCCAGTGTGCGCTGAACGCCCGCCGGGACAGGCCCGGGCTGCCGGTGCTGGTGCTCTCCCAGCACGTGGAGCAGCTCTACGCGCGCGAGTTGCTCGCCGACGGCACCGGCGGGATCGGGTACCTGCTCAAGGACCGGGTGTTCGACGCCGAGCAGTTCGTGGACGCCGTACGGCGGGTCGCGGCGGGCGGTACGGCGATGGACCCCCAGGTGATCCAGCAGTTGCTGTCCCGGCGGGCGGCCGACGACCAGCCGCTCGCCCGGATCACGCCCCGTGAGCGGGAGGTGCTGGAACTGATGGCGCAGGGGCGGTCGAACGCGGCGATCGCCGCCAAGCTCGTCGTCACGGAACGGGCGATCGCCAAGCACACCGCCAACATCTTCGCCAAACTGGGCCTCGAGGTGTCGGACGACGACAATCGCCGCGTTCTGGCGGTCCTCGCGTTCCTGGACCGGGGCCGGTGAGCGAGCCTTTATTTTCTGTAACTCCCGCTGTTCAGGGGGCGGTTGTCGCCTCGGCGCCGGGTAAACCTCTGATTTGTTCGTGGGACGGCTGAACACCCGTGGGGCGCCGTGCGTATGGGATGGCGCCGCTTCACTCCTGTCGGGCGCCTCGATAGCCCCGAAAAAGGAAGTCAGAGGAGTTCCATGGGACGCAATACACGTAAACGCCGCTCGTCGATGGCCACGAAGGCCATAGCCGCGTCGGCGGCCCTAGCGCTCGGTGGGGGCGGGCTGATCTGGGCGAACTTCTACGCTTCGGCGCACGAGTCCAACAACAACGGCTGGTCGCAGAACCAGACCAAGGCCGCCGCCGCGCAGGTGGCGACCATCTCGTGCCCCGATGTCGGTCAGAAGCTGACGAACGTGCCTCAGAACGCGCGTCAGGGGGTGGCCGCGGAGCTGGCCAACCTGGACAAGCAGATCACCGAGGCATACGCCAGGCTCGCGTCGACGCGACAGGCCCAGGCGAACGACTCCGGCTTCGTCCAGAACGCCATCGTCGGTCCCCTGAAGGAGAAGCGGGCGGCCACGATCGACCGGATCCGCATCAACATCCAGCGGGTCGGCGGTCAGTTCAACACCTCGCTCAGCCAGTTGGCCGCCTGCACGACGCAGAACGCGCAGACGAACGCCGGCCAGGCCGGTGGCGGCCAGCAGCAGAACGGCGGTCAGCAGCAGAACGGCGGTCAGCAGCAGGGCGGCCAGCAGCAGAACGGCGGCCAGCAGCAGGGTGGTCAGCAGAACGGCGGCCAGCAGAACGGCGGCCAGCAGGGCAACGGCGGACAGGGCGGCAACGGCCCGGTCGCGGCCGACTTCGTGGACATCACCAAGGTCCAGGGCAGCGCCCAGCTCGGCGTGGGCCAGAACGGCCTGAAGGCCAACGGCAACTCGGGCTCGCGGGGCACGTTCACCACCAGGTGCGGCACCAACGGGAACGACAACCACAACACGGACAACGTGATCGTGGCCCCGGGTGTCGCCAACGGCGCCCACCACCTGCACGACTACGTCGGCAACCAGAACAACGACGCCTTCGCGAGCGACCAGGAGCTGGCGGGAGCCTCGACCACCTGCCAGAACCAGGGCGACAAGTCCTCGTACTTCTGGCCGGTGCTGCGTCTGCAGAACGGTCAGCAGGACTTCGACCAGAACAACGACGGCGGCGGCAAGGAGGGCAACGTCGGCAAGATCCTCCAGCCGGCCCAGGCCCAGCTGAAGTTCGTCGGCAACAAGAAGGGCAACGTCGTCGCGATGCCGACCGCCCTGCGCATCATCACGGGTGACGCGAAGGCCTTCGTCAACGGCAACGCCAACGCCAACGTGAACTGGTCCTGCACCGGCTTCGAGAACAAGGTGCAGCTGCACGACAAGTACCCGATCTGCCCGCAGGGCAGCCAGGTGGTGCGCACGACCAACTTCCAGAGCTGCTGGGACGGTCAGAACATCGACAGCGCCAACCACCGCACCCACGTGTCCTTCGTCCAGGCGGACGGCACCTGCGCCAACGGCTTCAAGGCGATCCCCCAGCTCCAGGTCCGGCTCGTCTACAACGTCCCGGCCCCGAAGCTGCAGAACGGCACGGTCGTCAACCCCTACGCGGTGGACACCTTCCCGGAGAACCTGCACAAGCCGATCACCGACCACAACGACTTCATCAACTTCTTCTCCCAGAACACGATGAACAAGATGGTCAACTGCATCAACACCGGCAAGCGCTGCCAGTGACGCACTGAGAAAGCCGGCGGTGAGGATTCCTCACCGCCGGCTTTCTTGTGTCCGCGTCCTCAGTGCGCCGAGTGCGTGGCGCCCATCTTCGAGTGGTCCGTGCCCTCCTCGATGTCCCCGCCGAGCGTCCTGCGCAGCGCCGCCACCGTGCTGGTGGTGTCCCCGACGGCGACCCACTTGCGGCCGACCAGGAAGTGACCGCCGTAGTCCTTGGCGCCGTTGATCCACTCGCGCTGGCCGCGGTCGGTGGCGAAGGTGGCGAGGATGAACTTGCCGTCGGCGTCCTTGGCCTTCTTGCACACGGCCTGGCGCAGTTCGTCGGCGTCGATCTGGATGTCGGGCGTGCACTTCACCTCGGCGGCCAGGTGCTCCAGGCTGCCGGTGGCCGCCGGCGGCACCGCGGCGGCCTTCGCGTCACCGCCGGATCCGCAGCCCGCCAGCGCCAGCACCGCGGCCGCGCCGGTCAGCGCGAGCATCGGTCGGGTCAACCTCATCTGTTCCTCCGGTCACGGGGTCACGTCGGACGGGCCCCGGCGGGGGTCCGTCTCCCCCCATACGGCTGTGGGGCCCGGGACGCTCAAATCCTCGTGTCATCACGGGTACGGCTGTGCGAAAGTGTGCCGGTGGACGAGGACTGGGAAAAGCGGGTCGACGCCGCCTGGGCGGCCTTCGACGAATATCCCGAGGAGCGGGCGGCCGAGTTCCGCGCCGTGATCGACGCGCTCGTGGCCGAGCTGCCGGAGGGCAGTCCGCTCGGCCCCTTCGAGCGGGCCTGCGCGTGGGACTCGACGGGCCACTCCGACAAGGCGGTCCCGCTGTACCGGGAGGCGCTCGCGAAGGGGCTGCGCGGGTACAAGGGGCGGCGCGCCAGAATCCAGCTGTCGAGCTCCCTGCGGAACGTCGGGCAGCCGGAGGAGGGCGTCAAGCTGCTCACGCCCGAACTGGACGCTCCGTCCGACGAGTTGGACGACGCCGTACGCGCCACGCTCGCGTTGTGCCTGTCCAGTCTCGGCCGGGACCGCGAGGGACTCTCGCTGGTCCTGGGCGCGCTCGCCCCCCATCTCCCGCGCTACCAGCGGTCGATGGCCAACTACGCGCGCGCCCTGGTCGACCCGGAAGGCTGATTCACCCGGGCGGCGGTGACCTCCCGACGATTCGCTCGTTCTGCTGAACGTGCAGTCACAGGATGTCGCCCCGCGCCCCGCACCCGGTCCCGGCTCCACCGGCGAGCCCGTCGTCGACGTCGAGCAGGCCGAGGCCGCGCTCGTCGAGCACTACCCCCGGCTGGTCCGGCTCGCCTATCTGGTACTGCCGCCGGGCCTGGGCCGGGGTCGGCGGGTCCTGACCGCGCACGCCCTGACCCAGCGCGCCCTGCCGCGGGGCCGGGCGGCGACGCCCGTGATCCCGGCCCAGTCGGCCGGCCGCGAGGGCGACCCCGGCTACGCCTTCGTCCGCCTCCAGGTGGTGCGTACGGCGCTGGAGGCCGGGCTGCCGCTCAGGCGCAGGGCGTGGCCCAAGCGCTCCCAGCTCCCGCCGCTGCTCCCCCAGGTGTGGGGCCTGAGGCTCTTCCCGCGCTCCGGCGGCGCCGACGAACTCGCCCTGGACCAGCGCCTGTCGGCCATGTCGGGCCCGGCACGCGCCGCCTATGTCCTGCGCGGTCTTGAGCAACTGCCCGACGGTGACGTCCGCGAGCTGCTGACGGCGGCGGGCGTGGCCGACGTCGACGCGGCGCTCGACGAGGCCGCCGGCGCCGAGGACCGGTACGCCCTGCTGAACTCCCCCGAGTTCGACCCCTGTTCGCTCCAGGCCCGGCCCACCGACCTGATGCGGCGCAGGCAGCACATGAAGGCCGCGCTCGCCGCCGCCGCGGCCGTCGCGGTGTGCGGGGCGCTGCTCGGCATGCCCGGCGACGGCTGGGGCCCCGACGGCGCCGCCGCACCCCCCTACGCGCAGAACCCCGCCGCCCAGGCCGCGCTGAACCCGGCCCTGCTGCTCAAGGTCCCGGCCGCCGCGTGGGAGTCCTCGGCGCGCACCGACTTCTCCGTGTGGCCCGCGCGCGGCGACCTCACCGGTGACAGTGCCCTGCTGCGCCGCGCCCTCGCCGTCTGGGCCCGCCCCGGCGAGAGCGTCCAGGTCTCCGCGACCCCCGGCACCCCGTCGGGCGGCCCCTCCGGCCCGCCGCAGCTCCTGTACGCCGGGACCGTGGACAACGCGCACGTGGTGCTCCTCTACGACGGTCTGCGCATCGTCCGCTACGCCGAGCCGCGCGACGGCACCCAGGGCGCCGCCCTCGACTTCGCCCGGGTCGACGGCGCGGACCGGGCCGGGGCGAGCGCGGTCGTGCTGGGCCGGGCCGACGGCAACATCCGCTATCTGACCGCGCCCTGGGTGACGAAGGCCGCCGAGCGGGACCTGCTGAAGCCGGGCTCCGGTGCCATGGACCTGCCGCTGACCGGCGGGGCCACCGCGCCGATGGCGGGCCCCGCGCAGAGCGGCGCCTGCACCTCGTGGAACGTGCTGCAACTGACGGACACCTCCGGCACCCGGCTGCTGACCGACCTCGGTGAGCTGGTCCCGGCCCGGCTGACCACCGGCCGCCCCGGGTCCGTGAAGGACGCGTCCGGGACGGGGGCGCTGCGCGCCTGGGCGCCGTACGCCTGCTCACTCGGCGCGATGCGCTCCTCGGGCGTGCGCAGTGTGAACGCCTGGACCTATGCCTCGCAGCCGCTGCCCGACACGAGCGGCACGGCCGACTGGGTGTGCACCCGCGCCGAGACCTGGCAGGGCGGCGGGGAGCGGGTGCTGGCTCAGTTCCACACTCCTGGTTCGACATACGGGGCGGTCGCGGCGAAGGCCGAGAACGTACCGGCGTGCGGGGCGAAGGATCCGCAGGTGCTGGCCGGGGTGCTGTGGAAGTCGGCGACCGGCTCCTGGTACCTGCTGGCGGCGGGAAACCGCGGGACCTCGTCGATCAGTGCGACGGGCGGGGTGAGCGGTTCCGCCCAGGGGCACCTGCTGGCCCTGCGGACGCGGCAGGGGGCCCAGGCCGAGCTGAAGGGGACCCTGGAGGACGGGCGGACGGTCAGCGGGCTCCGGTAGGGCTCGCGGACAGCGGGTGAGGGTGATGTGAACACCGCTGGTCGGACCAGCCCGTTCCAGGCCGGATCCGATCGGTAAGGTGTTCGCATGACAACCGGGGTCCGTCGAAGAATGGGAGTCGAGGAACGGCGTCAGCAGTTGATCGGCGTCGCCCTCGAACTGTTCGCCCGCCGCTCGCCCGACGAGGTGTCCATCGACGAGATAGCGTCGGCGGCCGGTATCTCGCGACCGCTGGTCTACCACTACTTCCCCGGCAAACTCAGCCTGTACGAGGCCGCGTTGAAGCGGGCGGCCCAGGATCTGGCGAGCCGCTTCGAGGAGCCGCACGAGGGTTCGCTGGGCGGCCGACTGCTGCGCGTGATGCGGCGGTTCTTCGATTTCGTGGACGAACACGGCCCGGGATTCTCGGCGTTGATGCGCGGCGGCCCAGCGGTCGGCTCGTCGGCGACGAACGCGCTCATCGACTCCGTACGGCAGGTCGCCTACGAGCAGATCCTGTCGCACCTGCGGGTGACGGATCCGCCCGCCCGGCTGGAACTGCTCATCCGCTCCTGGATCTCGCTCGTCGAGTCGACGGCCCTGATCTGGCTGGACGGCCGCCGTGTCCCGCGCGGCGAGCTGGAGATCCAGCTCGTCCACGACTTCGCCGCGCTGGCCGCGGTCGCGGCGGCCTACGACGAGGAGATGACCGCGCTGCTGCGCCGCATGCTCAAGGACGAGCCGCACGACGGCCCGTTCACCGATCTGGCGGCCCGGCTGATCACCCTGGCCTCCTAGAGCACGGCCTTGGTGTAGGAGGGGTCCAGGTCGCGTGCCTCGGCGGAGAGGTGCACGGTGAGGCCGTCCGCGGGGCCCACGTGCTTGCGCAGCAGTTCCACGACGGCCTCGGTGAGCTTCGCCTTGGTCTCCTCGGACCGTCCGGCGAGCAGCGCGACCGTGACGTTCACGATCGCGTGGTTCTCCTTCTCGCCGCCGACCGCCTCGTCCTCGCTGCGCAGCACCCGGGTCTTGCACGCCTCAAGCTTCGCGTCCGCCGTGTCGACGACGACCTGGTGCAGCGCCAGGGCGAACTCCTCCCAGTCGACGTGGTCGAGGTAGGGGGAGCGTTCGACGGTGATCTGCGGCATGGGCACTCCTGTTCTAGGCAGACACAGGTCAGCCTAGCCGCAGCGCCAGCATGGCGATGTCGTCCTCCCGGTCGTGGCCGAAGGTGTCCAGGAGGGTGTCGCACAGCGCGTCCAGCCCGGGCAGGGCGCCCGAGGAGGCCGCGCGCAGCTGTTCCAGGGAGGCCGTGAGGTCGGTGCCCCGGGTCTCGATGAGCCCGTCGGTGACCATGAGCAGCCGGTCGGTGGGTTCGAGGAGCAGCTCGGTGGCCGGCGGGTGGGGCAGGCCGACCCCGAGCAGCGGGCCGGCCGCCTGCGCGTAGTCGGCGGTGCCGTCGTCCCGCACGATCAGCGGCGGGATGTGACCGGCGTTGGCGATCCGGGTGCGCCCGGTATCCGGGTCGATCAGGGCCAGGCAGACGGTGGCCGTGGTGTCGGGGTGGTAGCGCCGCAGGGTCCGGTCGAGGCGCTCGGCGAGCACGGCCGGGTCGCTCTCGTCGACGGCGTAGGCGCGCAGCGCGTGCCGGAGCTCGACCATGACGGTCGCCGCGTCCAGGGAGTGCCCGACCACGTCGCCGACCGCGGTCAGCACGCCCTCGTCGACGCGCAGCGCGGCGTAGAAGTCGCCGCCGATCTCGGTCTGCCGGGAGGCCGGGACGTACCGGACCACGACGTCGATGCCCGGCAGCTCCGGCAGCCGGTGCGGCTGGGGCAGGAAGCTGTGCTGGAGGGTGAGGGCGACGTGCCGCTCGACCTTGTACATGAGCAGCGGCTCGGCGGCCAGCGCGGTGGCCTGCGCGAGCTGGGCCAGCAGGGCCTCGCCCTCCAGGCCCACCCTGCGCATCCCGCGGGCGGGCGCCGCGAGGCACACCGGGGCGCGGCCGTCCTGGGTGACGACGAACGCGAGGCGGGCGTCGTGCTCGACGCCGGGCCGGAAGAACCCGGCGGGCCACAGCGGCGCCGGCACGGTGGTGAGCTGCACTCCGTCCTGCCCCCGGGCGAGCCGGCGCAGCAGCCCCGCGACGGCCCGGTCGGCGTCCTCGTCCGGCAGCGCGACCGGGATGCGGTCGCGGGACAGGCCGCGGTAGAGCTGGTCGTCCTGGTCGAGGACGAAGACCGCGGCGGGGGTTCCGGTGAGCCGTGAGACGCCCTCGGCGGCCGCCTCGGACAGTTCCTGGAGGGTGCGGGCCGACTGGATGGTGACGATCGTCTCGGAGAGCAGGGTGAGCCGTCGTACGAGCGCCTGGTCACCGGCCCGCAGTTGCGCGTTGCGTACGGCGGCCCGGACCACCGCCTCGATCTCCAGGGGCTCGGCGGGCACCTTCAGATAGGCCTCGACGCCCGCGTCCAGGCCCTGGCAGAAGTCGGCCGGGGGCGAGGCCGCGGCGGAGAAGTGCACGACGGGCATCCCGGCCGTGTGCGGGCGTTCCTTGAACAGGCGGCACAGGTCGAAGCCGCTCATGTCGGGCAGCCCCACGTCGACGAGCGCCACGTCCGGCAGAGTGCCCTTGAGCAGCCGGGTGTCGAGTTCGGCGAGGGCCTCGCCGCCGGTGGCGACCGGGACGACCCGGTGCCCGGCACGGCTCAGCACGGTGCCCACGGCGTACCGGCTGGCCTCCATGTCGTCCACGACCAGCACGGTCGTGCCGGTCAGCTTGCCTTTTGCGTCCATCCGTCACCCCTCGGGCAACACTGGTGGAGCAGACCGGGGTTCGGGGTCTGCTCCACCACCGTAATGCCTTCGGCTAGGGATGGCGGATGAAAACAGCCACGGTCCTGGCCGGGACGGCGAAGGAACCGGATTCCTTGTCGTAGGACGCGCCCTTGACGGTGGAGTCCGCCCCCGCCGCCTGCACGGGGTGCAGCCGGTAGGTGCTTCCGGCCAGGGCGGTGACCCGCTGGTCCTGGGCTTTCGGTGTCGCGTTGAAGACGACGACCAGGTCACCGAGTTCCATGGTGATCACCCCCGGCGTCTCGTCCTTCCCGGACAGCGGGAAGGACAGCCGGGACTGCACCTGGTCCGCCGTGCCGAGCGAGAACGCCTTCTCGGTCGTACGGATCCTCAGCAGGTCCCGGTACGCGGCCGACGCCCCCTCGATCTGGGTGCAGCCGACCTTCACCGAGCCCAGCAGGGGCTTCGCGTACGGCCACTTGGAGGCGTTGTCGGCGGCCATGGGCAGGCCGCGGCCGAAGCCGTTGCCGTCCTGGCAGTTCCAGTGGATCGCGTTGAACCAGTCGCCGCTGTCGTAGGAGTTGCGGTCCAGGGACTTGGAGCGCAGCAGGTCGGTGCCGGCCTGGGAGAGCGCCGGTCCCTGCGAGAGGGCGGCCGTGGCCATGGCGAGGACCTGCATCCTGGCCCGGTCGGAGGCGCTGGTGCCGGCGGGCAGCTTGTAGGTCAGCGCGTCGAACAGCGACTCGTTGTCGTGCGCGTCGGCGTAGGCGAGGGCGTCGCCGGGCGCGTCCGCGTATCCGGCGGGCTGTCCGTTGTAGTCGACCTGGGCGCCGGTGACCTCCTTGCCGTCGGTGTCGGTGAAGCGGTACCGGGCGAGGTTGCCGGACAGGCCCACCTTGATGAGGTCCTGGTAGTGCAGGAGGCGGGCCTTCTGCTGCTCCGGAGTGCCGTTGTTCTTCGAGGAGTTGGGGTCGGTGTACAGCCCGGACGCGAAGCCCTGGACGCCGGGGTCCTCGTCGAAGGGGCCGCCACCGCGCACGGCGTCACGGGCGCGGTCGGAGAAGGTCGCGATGCCGGTGCCGGCCATGTTCTTCTGCGTGGCCTGCACGAAGCGGGCGTCGTCGGCGACCTCGCCGAAGTTCCAGCCCTCGCCGTAGAGGATGATCTTCTTCCCGTCGACGCCGTCCTTCTTGAGGGTCAGGGCGTCGAGGGCCTTGCGCACGGCCAGGATGTTGGCCTTGGGGTGGTGGCCCATGAGGTCGAAGCGGAAGCCGTCGACCTTGTACTCCCTGGCCCAGGTGACGATCGAGTCCACGACCAGCTTGCCCATCATGGCGTTCTCGGTCGCGGTGTTGGCGCAGCAGGTGCTGTTGGCGACCGAGCCGTCGGCGAGGAGCCGCTGGTAGTAGCCGGGGACGATCCGGTCGAGGACGCTGGTTGCGGCCTGTCCGCTCGCCGCGGTGTGGTTGTAGACGACGTCCATGACGACCCTCAGGCCGTCGTCGTTGAGGGACTTGACCATCTTGCGGAACTCGACCGTGCGGGCCGTGCCGTTCGGGTCGGTCGCGTAGGAGCCCTCGGGGACCGTGTAGTGGTACGGGTCGTAGCCCCAGTTGTAGGCGTCCTTCGCGGCGGTCTTCGCCACGCACTCCTGCTGCCGGTCGGAGTCGGCCGGGTAGGAGGCGAGATCGCAGTCGGTGCTCGCCTGGTCGGCCTTCTTCTCGGGGATGGTCGCGATGTCGAACGCGGGCAGCAGGTGCACGTACGAGGTGCCCGCCTTCGCCAGCTCCTTCAGGTGCTCGGAGCCGTCGCTGTCCTTGTCGGTGAACGCGAGATACGTACCGGGGTGGTCCGCCGTCCGGTCCGCGACGGAGAAGTCCCGGATGTGCAGCTCCTGGATCTCGGCGTCCTTCAGGGGAACGGCCTTCGGCTTGGTGTACGACGTCCAGCCGCTCGGGGCGAGGGACCGGTCGTCGAGGTCGACGACGAGGCTGCGCTCGGAGTCGGTGGTGAGGGCGACCGAGTAGGGGTCGGTGACCTTGTTGGTGACGACCTTGCCCACGCTGGGCGCCCAGACCTTCACGACGTACCGATAGGGCTTGCCCTTCCAGGACTTGGGGCCGGTGACGGACCAGACGCCGGTGCCGGCGTTGCGTCGCATGGCGACCGTGGAGCCGTCGAGTTCGAGCCGTACGGACTGCGCGGTCGGCGCCCACACCGCGAGCGTGGGACGCCCCTTGCTGAAGGTCGGGCCCAGGTGGGCCTTGGTCGCCTTCGGGTACAGGTCGTCGAGGACGCCCGCGATCTGGACACCGGTCGCCGCCAGCACGGCACCGTTCGCGGCCCGCTGGGAGGCGACGAGCTGTCCGCCGAGGGCTTCCTTCACACGATCGGCGTCACGCGGGTCGACCGACCAGGCCGTGTAGTCCTTCAGGTGCGGGAACCTGGCCTTCTGCGCGTCGGTGAGGGTGGTTCTGGCGAGCCGCAGCCACCGCTCGTCATCGCTGGTCAGGGCTCCGCCGTCGACGGCGATCGAGCCGTCGCGGGAGTACAGGAGCTGGGTTGAGGCGGCCGCCTCCGAGCCGTTCCAGGCGACCGTGTCCCGGTCGATCCAGACCGCCTTGGAGGTGGTCAGGTCCAGCGCGGCGGCGGACCCGGCGGGCTGCGGGAGCAGGTACTCCTCCTGGCCGTTCAGCAGCCACACCTCGTGGCCCTTGGCCGTCAGGTCCAGGGACTGGTCGGTGGGCAGGTCCTTCTCGTCGCCCTTGTGGATGATGTAACTGAGGCTCGTGGCCCCCTCGTTCAGGGGTACCTCGAAGACCGCGCCGTAGGCGTCCGTCCGCACCGGCGCCAGCGGCTTCGACCAGTCGGTGGGGTTCGCGGCGCCCGTCCAGACGTGCAGGCCCCAGCCGTCGTAGTTCCCGTCGGCGCGGTGGTAGTGGATGACCGCCTTGGTTTTGTCCTGCGCCGGGTAGTCCGGCCTCTCGGTGCGGACGTCCGCCTTGCCCTGCTCGATCCAGACCTCGCCGGTCCTGGTGACGTCGATCGTGCGGTCGGCGGAGACGTCCTTGTTCCCGTCCTTGTCGATGACGAGGAAGCCGACGTTCGAGGCGCCGGGCTTCAGCTTGACGTAGGCGAAGGCACCGTAGGCGTCCCGGCCGACGAAGGGGTGGCTCGCGGGCCAGGTGGTGGACTCGCCGTCGGCGAGGTCGCCCCAGGCGTACAGGCCCCAGTTGTCGTAGTCGCCGTCGGTGCGCTTGTAGTGGACGACCGCGTAGTCACGGGAGGAGGCGGTGGGGGTCTCCTC
>NZ_LJBR01000116.1 GCF_001282115.1 Streptomyces sp. NRRL B-24085
GGGCGGTTATCGACCTTGGGGCGGGGGCACACGAACGGGTATGGGCTGGACGCACGACTACAGTGACGCAGCACGCAATCGACGCTCGGGCGCTGCCCTGAGCTCCCACCATCAGGGCGGTGCCCCGCAACTGCCGGGCGGCACCGACCTGAGGGTGGGCATTCCGCGCATCCTGCGCCGCCGGGCCCGCTGGGTCTCGGTACGCCTGCGTCACCCGCGCGGCTGACGCGGCCGTCCCACCAGGCCCTTCAGAGCGCGCAGCTGTCGCTGTCCACCTGCTGGTTCGCGGTACGCCCCTTGGCGATGTCCTCCTGGATCTCGTCCGCGGTGAGCGCGTACCCGGTGTCGGCGTTGTCGAGCGACTTCGCGAAGACCACGCCGTACACCTTGCCCTCCGGGGTGAGCAGCGGGCCGCCGGAGTTGCCCTGGCGGACGGTCGCGTAGAGGGAGTAGACGTCGCGGTTCACGGTGCCGCGGTGGTAGATGTCCGGTCCGTGGGCGTCGATGCGCCCGCGTACGCGCGCGGAGCGGACGTCGTACGAGCCGTTCTCCGGGAAGCCCGCGACGATCGCGCTGTCCCCGCTGGCGGCGTCCTCGGACGTGAACCGGAGGGCCGGCGCGTCCAGGTCGGGCACGTCCAGGACGGCGATGTCGCGCTGCCAGTCGTAGAGGACGACCGTGGCGTCGTACTTCTTGCCCTCGCCGCCTATCTGGACCGTGGGCTCGTCGACGCCGCCGACGACGTGCGCGTTGGTCATCACGCGTCGGTCGCCGAAGACGAAGCCGGTGCCCTCCAGGACCTTGCCGCAGCTCTGCGCGGTGCCCATGACCTTGACGATGGAGCGCTGGGCACGGACGGCGACCGCGCTGTTGGCGAGCTTCGGGTCGGGCGGCTGGACCTCCTTGATCGGCTCGTCGGAGAACGGGCTGAAGACCTGCGGGAAGCCGTTGTCCGCGAGGACCGAGGTGAAGTCCCTGAACCAGGTGTCGGCGTCGGCGGGCAGCGCCTCCTGCACGCCGAGGAGCACCTTGGAGCCGCGGACTTCCTTGCCGACCGTGGGCATCGTGGTCTGCGCGAGCATGGCGCCGATCAGCCAGGCGACCAGGAGCATCGCGAGGACGTTGACGAGGGCGCCGCCGGTGGCGTCGACCGCGCGGGCCGGGGACCAGGTGATGTACCGGCGCAGCTTGTTGCCGAGGTGGGTGGTCAGGGCCTGGCCGACGGAGGCGCAGACGATGACGACGACCACGCCGACGACGGCGGCGACCGTGCCGACCTCCGCGTGGTCGGTCAGCGCGTCCCAGACGACGGGCAGGACGTAGACGGCGACGAGGCCGCCGCCCAGGAAACCGATCACCGACAGGATGCCCACGACAAAGCCCTGGCGGTAGCCGACGATCGCGAACCACACGGCGGCGACCAGCAACAGGATGTCCAGCACGTTCACCGGTTCGAGCCTCGCCTCATCACTTCGCGTTCACCACAGGTCGGCCGCCGGGGGCTGTCCCCGGGAAGACACAGCACGGACGCCACCCTGTCATGCGCGCCAGTCGAGCGGGACCTGCTTCTCGCGGTCCCAGGGGCGCTCCCAGCCCGCGTAGTGCAGGATCCGGTCGATGATTCCGGCGGTGAAGCCCCAGACCAGGGCCGATTCGACCAGGAATGCCGGACCTCGGTGCCCGCTGGGGTGGACGGTTGTCGCACGGTTGTCCGGATCCGTGAGATCCGCCACGGGGACCGTGAAGACACGGGCCGTCTCGTTCGGATCGACGACCCCGACCGGGGTCGGCTCGCGCCACCAGCCCAGCACCGGGGTCACCACGAAGCCGCTGACCGGGATGTACAGCTTGGGCAGCACGCCGAAGAGCTGGACGCCCGACGGGTCGAGGCCGGTCTCCTCCTCGGCCTCGCGCAGGGCGGCCCTGAGCGGCCCGTCGCCCTTCGGGTCACCGTCCTCCGGGTCGAGCGCGCCGCCGGGGAACGACGGCTGCCCGGCGTGCGACCTGAGCGAACTCGCCCGCTCCATGAGCAGCAGCTCGGGCCCGCGCTCGCCCTCGCCGAACAGGACCAGCACCGCCGACTGCCGTCCCGCGCCGTTCGCCGGCGGCAGGAAGCGGCTGAGCTGGAGCGGCTCGACCGTCTCCGCCGCGTGGACCACCGGGTCCAGCCAGCCCGGAAGGCCGTCCTTGCTGAGCGTCACGTCCTCCGTATGACTCGCCCGTGTCATCGCCACCCCCGTCGTCCTGCCCTGCCCAACGCCTGACGGGCCCTAGATCGTTCCACCCGGGCACCAGGGCCACCGGGGCTCAGCGCCGTGGCCCGGCTCGCCGTCCCTGCCCTCACCCGGTGGCCCCCAGTGGCGGCGCGGCCTTGCCGCCCGCGTCCAGATAGGCCTGCGGGGGGTTCAGCCGCTGGCCCGGGAAGCCGCCCTTCTCGTACTTGAGGAGCTTTCGCGCCTTCTCCGGGTCCGTCTCGCCCTCGCCGTAGGCCGGGCAGAGCGGGGCGATGGGGCAGGCGCCGCAGGCGGGCTTGCGGGCGTGGCAGATACGGCGGCCGTGCCAGATGACGTGGTGCGACAGGTCCGTCCAGTCGCTCTTCGGGAAGAGCGCGGAGACGGCGGCCTCGATCTTGTCGGGGTCGGTCTCGTCGGTCCACCGCCAGCGCCTGACCAGCCGCATGAAGTGCGTGTCGACGGTGATCCCGGGCCGCCCGAAGGCGTTCCCCAGGACGACGAAGGCGGTCTTGCGGCCGACGCCGGGCAGCGTGACGAGATCCTCGAGGCGTCCCGGCACCTCGCCGCCGAAGTTCTCCACCAGGGCCTTGGACAGCCCTATCACCGACTTGGTCTTGGCCCGGAAGAACCCGGTCGGCCGGAGGATCTCCTCGACCTCCTCGGGGTTGGCCGCGGCCAGGTCCTCGGGGGTCGGGTACTTGGCGAACAGCGCGGGCGTCGTCTGATTCACCCTCAGGTCGGTGGTCTGCGCGGACAGGACCGTCGCCACGATCAGCTGGAAGGGGTTCTCGAAGTCCAACTCGGGGTGGGCGTACGGGAACACCTCCGCGAGCTCGCGGTTGATGCGCCGGGCGCGGCGGACGAGGGCGGTCCGCGACTCGTTCCCCGGCGGCTTCGCGGCGACCGTCTTCGGGGCCGACGCCTTCTTCACCGCGGCCGCCGCCTTTCCCGGTGCGGCGGCCGCCTCCTTCACGGGGGCCGCCTTCCGCACGCGAGCGGCCTTCTTGGCCGTCTTCTTCGCCGAAGCCCTCTTCTCCACCGGAGCCTTCCCTGCCGCTTTTGCCGTTTTCTTTCCGCCCCCGGCGTCCTGTTCGCCCACAGCGGAATCGCGACGTGCAACCACCCGCCCAGCCCCCTCGGCCTGTGCTCTCACCGGCGTTTTGGACACCCGGCCAGCCTAGAGCCCGGCACTGACATCCGCCCCGGACCCAGGAGACCGGCCCCCAATTGGACCCCTGCCGCTTACCCCGGGACATGTGTGCGGCATCCTTGTGACAGATCACACTGTTTGGACCGTCCGGCAAAATGGGCACCGGGTTCCCCTGGTACCAAGGGGGAACAAGATCCCCTGAGCAGGTCGACAAGGAGAGAACTCGTGGACGACGTTCTGCGGCGCAACCCGCTCTTCGCGGCACTCGACGACGAGCAGTCCGCGGAACTGCGCGCCTCCATGAGTGAGGTGACTCTCGCGCGTGGCGACTCCCTGTTCCATGAGGGCGACCCGGGTGACCGGCTGTACGCGGTCACAGAGGGCAAGGTGAAGCTCCACCGGACCTCCCCCGACGGCCGCGAGAACATGCTGGCCGTTCTCGGCCCCGGCGAACTCATCGGCGAGCTGTCGCTCTTCGACCCGGGCCCGCGCACGGCGACCGCCACCGCGCTGACCGAGGTCAAGCTGCTCGGCCTCGGCCACGGCGACCTCCAGCCCTGGCTGAGCGCGCGCCCCGAGGTGGCCTCGGCGCTGCTGCGCGCCATCGCGCGGCGTCTGCGCAGGACCAACGACCAGATGTCCGACCTGGTGTTCTCGGACGTGCCGGGCCGGGTGGCCCGCGCGCTGCTCGACCTCTCCCGCCGCTTCGGCGTGCAGTCCGAGGAGGGCATCCACGTCGTCCACGACCTCACCCAGGAGGAGCTGGCCCAGCTCGTCGGCGCCTCCCGCGAGACGGTCAACAAGGCCCTCGCCGACTTCGCCCAGCGCGGCTGGCTGCGCCTGGAGGCCCGCGCGGTGATCCTCCTGGACGTCGAGAGGCTCGCGAAGCGCTCGCGCTGAGCACAGACCGTCGTACGACATCGAAGGGCCCTGCCGTGTGGCGGGGCCCTTGTCGTGTCACCGGGGCCGGGAGCCGGTCCCGGTGACGCTCATGATCGCCACTGCTGCCGCTCCCGCGGCACGCCGCTCCCCGCACGCCCCGTTTCCCTCCAGTGACCACGTTCGGCCCCACACGGGCCGCCCAGGGCCGTAAATGAGCTGTTCCCGGGCCCGCCCCCGGGCACAGTGATCCCATGGCCGCCGAAACAGCTCCTCCTCTCGCCGCCAAGGGACTCGACGCCCAGGGGTACATCGAGCGCGAGGGCTCCCTCGGGCGGATCCCGGAACCGTTCCGTCCGGTCGTCGCGGCCGCCCGCGACCGGGTGCTGGACCTGTTCGGGCCGAGGCTGCACAGCGCGTACCTCTACGGCTCGGTTCCGCGCGGCACCGCGCGCGTGGGCCGCAGCGACCTCGACCTCCTGCTCGCCCTGCGGGACGAACCGACCGACGCGGACCGGGAGGACGTACGGGAGCTCGGGGAGGCGCTGGACACGGAGTTCCCGCAGATCGACGGCGTCGGAACGCTGCTGTACAGCCGGGATCTCCTGCTGAGCGACCTGGAGCGCCACGACCTGGGATGGTTCGTGGCCTGTCTGTGCACCCCGCTGCTCGGCGACGACCTGGCGGAGTACCTCCCCCGCTACCGCCCCGACTCCCTCCTGGCCCGCGAGACCAACGGCGACCTGGCCCTCCTGCTCCCCCGCTGGCGCGAACGGATCGAGGCGGCGGACTCGGACGAGACCCGGACCCGCCTGGTCCGTTTCATGTCCCGGCACCTGGTCCGCACCGCGTTCACCCTGGTCATGCCCCGCTGGAACGGCTGGACGAGCGATCTGGCGGAGATGGCGCAGGTCTTCGCCGCGTATTACCCCGAGCGCGCCGAGCAGCTGCGGGCGGCGGCCGTCCTGGGGCGTACCCCGGCCGCCGACCCGGCCGTACTGCGCGCGTACGTCGACGATCTGGGGCCCTGGCTGGCGGAGGAGTACGCGCGCGTGCACGGCGTGAAGGCCCCTAGATGAGCCCGTGCTCCTCCAGGTACTCGAGCTGGGCCCGCACCGACAGCTCGGCGGCCGGCCACAGCGACCGGTCCACGTCCGCGTACACGTGCTCCACGACGGCTTCGGGCGTCCGGTAGCCGTCCTCGACGGCCGTCTCGACCTGGGCGAGCCGGTGGGCCCGGTGGGCGAGGTAGAACTCCACGGCGCCCTGGGCGTCCTCCAGGACGGGCCCGTGGCCCGGCAGGACGGTGTGGACGCCGTCGTCGACCGTCAGGGACCTCAGCCGCCGCAGGGAGTCCAGATAGTCCCCCAGGCGGCCGTCCGGGTGGGCCACGACGGTCGTACCGCGCCCCAGGATGGTGTCACCGGTCACGACGGCCTGATCGGCCGGGAGATGGAAGCACAGCGAGTCGGCGGTGTGCCCAGGCGTCGGAACCACCCTCAGCTCCAGCCCGCCGACACGCACCACGTCTCCCGCGGCGAGCCCTTCGTCCCCCAGGCGCAGCCCGGGGTCCAGGGCGCGCACCTTGGTCCCGGTCAGGGCGGCGAAACGGGCGGCGCCCTCGGCGTGGTCGGGGTGGCCGTGGGTGAGCAGCGTGAGCGCGACGCGCTTGCCGGCGGCCTCGGCGGTGCCGACGACGGCCCGCAGATGCCCCTCGTCGAGGGGACCCGGGTCGACCACGACCGCCAGCTCGGAGTCCGGCTCCGACAGGATCCAGGTGTTGGTGCCGTCCAGGGTCATCGCGGAGGCGTTGGGCGCCAGGACGTTGACGGCTCGTGCCGTGGCGGGGCCCGAGAGGACCCCGCCCCGTGGCTGGCCGGGGAGGGCTGCGGCGTCGGTCATGCGGGGGCTCCACCGGTCGGGATGTGCTTGGTGAACTCGTCGTGGCCCGGCCACGAGAGCACGATCTCGCCGTCCACCAGCCGGGCCTGCGCGAGCACGGGGGTCAGGTCACGGCCGGGCGCGGCGGCGAGCGCGTCGGCGGCGGTGCCGTACCCGGTGAGCTGCCGCAGTGTGGCGATGGTGGGCGGCATCATCAGCAGCTCGCCCTTGTCGTAGCCGTCGGCCGCGTCCTGGGGACGGATCCACACCGTGCGGTCGGCCTCGGTCGAGGCGTTGCGGGTGCGCTGCCCCTCCGGGAGCGCGGCGACGAAGAACCACGTGTCGTAGCGGCGGGGTTCGAACTCGGGGGTGATCCAGCGTGTCCAGGCCCCGAGGAGATCCGACCGCAGCACGAGCCCCCGGCGCTCCAGGAACTCGGCGAAGGACAGCTCCCGGGCCACCAGGGCGGCCCGGTCCGCCTCCCAGTCCGCGCCCGTGGTGTCTCCGACCACCGACTCGGCCGTCGGCCCGGCGAGCAGGACTCCGGCCTCCTCGTACGTCTCCCGCACGGCCGCGCAGACGATCGCCTGGGCCGTGGTCTCGTCCACCCCGAGCCGAGCCGCCCACCACGCGCGCGTGGGGCCCGCCCAGTGGATCTGGTGCTCGTCGTCACGGGGGTCCACGCCACCGCCGGGGTAGGCGTACGCGCCACCGGCGAACGCCATGGAGGACCGCCTGCGCAACATGTGCACGACGGTCCCGGCCGGGCCGTCCTTCAGCAGCATCACGGTGGCGGCGCGCCTGGGCACGGCCGGCACGAGCGCGCCGTCCGCGAGCGCGCGGATACGGTCCGGCCATTCCGCTGGGTACCACTGCCCGTTTGCCATGGCCGGAGGCTAACTCCTGCCGGGCGGATGTTCGAGACCAGGCCGCGTTCGGTTGCCGGGCGACTGCGGGCCCGTCGTGGCTGGTCGCGCAGTTCCCCGCGCCCCGGGGTGGGCCATGTGGACGCTCGTGCAGACGCGCACGGCGGCACCGACCCACCCACCGGATCTGATGCGCAACCCAAGCCCTCACCGGACCGCGGCGGGCCGCCGCAGGCATCAGGGGCGCGGGCTGTCTCCATGTGCGGCTCCGCCGCGTGGGCGCAAGACGCCCGCCCCCACCGGACCCGCCGGTGTCACGCCGACGCCAGCTCCACCTGGACCTCGACCTCGACCGGCGCGTCCAGCGGCAGTACCGCCACGCCCACCGCGCTGCGCGCGTGCACGCCCTTGTCGCCGAGCACCTCGCCCAGGAGTTCGCTCGCGCCGTTGATCACACCCGGCTGCCCCGTGAAGTCCGAGGCCGACGCCACGAACCCCACGACCTTCACCACTCGCGCGATCCGGTCCAGGTCACCGGCCACCGACTTCACCGCCGCCAGCGCGTTCAGCGCACACGTGCGGGCCAGTGCCTTCGCCTCCTCGGCGGTGACCTCCGCGCCCACCTTCCCGGTGACCGGAAGCTTGCCCTCGACCATGGGGAGCTGCCCCGAGGTGTACACGTACACCCCCGACTGCACGGCCGGCTGGTACGCGGCCAGCGGCGGCACGACCTCCGGCAGTGTCAGTCCCAGCTCCGCGAGCCGCGCCTCGACCGCCCCGCTCACGCCGTCTTCTCCCGCTTCAGGTACGCCACGAGCTGCTCGGGGTTGTTCGGCCCGGGCACGACCTGCACGAGCTCCCAGCCGTCCTCGCCCCAGGTGTCCAGAATCTGCTTCGTGGCGTGGACGAGCAGCGGCACGGTCGCGTATTCCCACTTCTTGGTCATGCGGCCGACTTTAGCCGCTGCTCACCGCGGGCTTTTCAGCCGCTGCGCCCACAGCCGGCGCCCGCGTTGTCCACAGCCTCCTGCTTAGGTTCCCCGTCGACTGGTTACGCTCGAATACGTGAGCAGGCTCCAGGTCGTCAGCGGCAAGGGCGGGACCGGAAAGACGACGGTCGCCGCAGCCCTCGCGCTGGCCCTCGCCACCGAGGGGAAGCGGACGCTTCTCGTCGAGGTGGAGGGTCGCCAGGGAATCGCGCAGCTCTTCGAAACGGAGGCGCTGCCCTACGAGGAGCGGAAGATCGCCGTCGCTCCGGGGGGCGGGGAGGTGTACGCACTGGCCATCGACCCCGAACTGGCCCTTCTGGACTACCTCCAGATGTTCTACAAACTCGGCGGGGCGGGACGCGCCCTGAAGAAGCTCGGCGCCATCGACTTCGCGACCACCATCGCGCCCGGCCTCAGGGACGTCCTCCTGACGGGCAAGGCGTGCGAGGCGGTCCGCCGCAAGGACAAGTCGGGCCGCTTCGTCTACGACTACGTCGTGATGGACGCGCCCCCCACCGGCCGTATCACCCGCTTCCTGAACGTCAACGACGAAGTCGCGGGACTCGCCAAGATCGGCCCGATACACAATCAGGCGCAGGCCGTGATGCGGGTGCTGAAGTCGAAGGAGACGGCCGTCCACCTGGTGACGCTCCTGGAGGAGATGCCGGTCCAGGAGACCGCGGACGGCATCGCCGAACTGCGGGCCGCCCGCCTCCCGGTCGGCCGGATCGTGGTGAACATGGTGCGCCCGGAGGTGTTGGACGGCACCGACCTGGAACTCGTACGGACCACACAGCGTTCAGCGGTGGCGAAGGCGCTGTCCTCGGCAGGACTCGGCGGCGCCCGCCGCGGGGGCAACGCCGAGAAGCTGGTCGACCCGCTGATCCGGCAGGCCGAGGAGTACGCCGAGCGGTACGACCTGGAGCACGAACAGCGCTCGGTCCTCGGCGAACTGGGCCTGCCGCTGCACGAACTGCCCTTGCTGACCGAGGGCATGGACCTGGCGGGTCTGTACGAACTGGCCACCGAGCTGCGGAAGCAGGGGATGTCATGAGCCCGGACGCCGACCGGCAGGACCGGCACCGCCGGCTGTCTCCCGCCCCCGTGCTCGATCTCGATCCGCTGATCGACGATCCGGGCACCCGCATCGTGGTGTGCTGCGGCTCGGGCGGCGTGGGCAAGACCACGACCGCGGCGGCCCTGGGTCTGCGGGCCGCCGAGCGGGGCCGCAAGGTCGTCGTCCTCACCATCGACCCGGCCCGCCGGCTCGCCCAGTCCATGGGCATCGACTCGCTGGACAACGTCCCGCGCCGGGTGAAGGGCCTCGACGACTCCGCGAGCGGCGAGCTGCACGCGATGATGCTCGACATGAAGCGCACCTTCGACGAGATCGTCGAGGCGCACGCGGACCCCGAGCGGGCCGCCGCGATCCTGAACAACCCCTTCTACCAGTCGCTCTCGGCGGGCTTCGCGGGCACGCAGGAGTACATGGCGATGGAAAAGCTCGGGCAGTTGCGGGCCCGGGACGAGTGGGACCTGATCGTCGTCGACACGCCCCCCTCGCGCTCCGCCCTCGACTTCCTGGACGCGCCGAAGCGGCTCGGCTCCTTCCTCGACGGACGGCTCATCCGGCTGCTCACCGCCCCGGCCAAGCTCGGCGGCCGGGCCGGGATGAAGTTCCTGAACGTCGGGATGTCGATGATGACCGGCACCCTCGGCAAGTTGCTGGGCGGCCAACTCCTCAAGGACGTCCAGACGTTCGTGGCCGCGATGGACACCACCTTCGGCGGGTTCCGCACCCGCGCGGACGCCACCTACAAGCTGCTCCAGGCGCCCGGGACGGCGTTCCTGGTGGTCGCGGCCCCGGAGCGGGACGCTCTGCGCGAGGCCGCGTACTTCGTGGAGCGGCTGGCCGCCGAGCGCATGCCGCTCGCCGGTCTGGTGCTCAACCGGGTGCACGGCAGCGGCGCCGACCAGCTCTCGGCCGAGCGGGCGCTCGCCGCCGCGGAAAATCTTGAAGAGCCCCGCATTGTCGATCAGGAGGGTGGGAAAGCTGGACTTCGTAACTCTCCCGACACGTACGGCAGTTCAGAATCTCCCGCTTCCGAGGCCCCTGCTCCCGACGAAGGCTCCCCCGCCGACCCGGAGAACGCAGGCTCGAAGCGCACGGAGAACCCGAGGCACACGGATAATTCGAAGCACGCGGAGACGAAGCGGTCCGACCGTCCGGCTGACCGGTCCGTCGACCAGCTCACCGCGGGCCTGCTGAGGCTGCACGCCGACCGTATGCAACTGCTCTCCCGCGAGCAGCGCACGCGTGACCGCTTCACCGCGCTCCACCCCGAGGTGGCGGTGGCCGAAGTGGCCGCGCTGCCCGGGGACGTACACGACCTCGCGGGGTTGCGGGACATCGGCGACCGGCTCGCGGCCGGACGGCCGGAGCTGCCCGAGGCTGCCGTGGACTGATCCGAGGCGTGGACCGGCCCGACGGGACCCTGGACGCGAGCGGACCATGGACCAGACCAGACCGTGGACCAGACCAGACCGTGGACTCGACCGCAGCGTGGATCCGACCGGACCGTGAGCCGCAGCCGTCGCGGTCACGACACGACGACCGGCGCATACCGAACCCGCGCCGAACCGAGCCCTGCCGTGCTCCGAGGGCTGTCCCCTCAGCTGACCGCCGCGTAGTTCTCGTAGATCTCGTCGTCCTCGAGGGGCAGGATGCCGACCCCCCGCTCGTACTCGACGCGCGCCGTCTCCAGCAGCCTGCGCCACGACGTGACCGTCGGCCGCCGGCGCAGCAGGGCGCGGCGCTCGCGCTCTGTCATGCCTCCCCACACGCCGAACTCGACGCGGTTGTCCAGCGCGTCGGCGAGGCACTCCGTGCGCACCGGACATCCGGTGCACACCGCCTTCGCCCTGTTCTGCGCTGCTCCCTGAACGAACAGTTCGTCCGGATCGGTAGTGCGGCAGGCCGCCTGCGCACTCCAGTCGACTACCCAGCCCATACCGGCGCCGTCCTCTCCCGAATCGAGGCTCCCCCACGGCGGCAGCGGCATATTCACCGCCGCCAGTTGAGGACGTTACGGAAGGCAGGCACAGCGCAACACCCCCTTCGGGCCCAATCTTGAATGGCCCGAACGGACTATGCGTAAGCGGCAGATCACCCGGGGGAGTGAGCCCGCGACATACATGACTATCCCGGCAAACCAGGACACTTGTCTTGCGTCACAACGGGCACCTGATGACACACGAGGCGGATTCGGACACGTCCCCACCAAAAAAGTCGGGGAACATCCGGAACGATTCGGGGTCGCCGGACGTATTGATACGTGGCCCTACTGCTGTGACAGTTGAGAGCAGCTTAGGCCAACGCCTGTGCGCGTGTCCGGCGAATGAGAAGGTAGGGCGCTCCTGTCGCCATGCCCGCTCCGACGCGGCCGTGCCCCCTTCCGTCGCCATGCCGTGACACGGGCTCCCTCTGAACGCTCATGAGTACGGATTAGGCTGCCCCCTATGTCGAAGAAGCGCTCGGGCGGCGGTCTGTCGCCCACGCAGCAGGCCGCCAAGTTCCTCGGTGTCAGTGTCCTCGCGGGAGCGGTGATGGCCGGCATCGCGCTGCCCGCGGCCGGCGCGCTGGGGCTCGCGGCCAAGGGGTCGGTGGAGAGTTTCGACGAACTCCCGGCCAACCTGAAGACCCCGCCGCTGAGCCAGCGCACCACGATCCTCGACAGCGAGGGCGGCACCATCGCCACGGTGTACTCCCGCGACCGTACGGTGGTCGACCTCAAGGACATCTCGCCGTACATGCAGAAGGCGATCGTCGCGATCGAGGACTCGCGCTTCTACCAGCACGGCGCGGTCGACCTGAAGGGCGTCCTGCGCGCGCTCAACAAGAACGCCCAGAGCGGCGGGGTCGCCCAGGGCGCCTCCACGCTGACGCAGCAGCTCGTGAAGAACGTCGCGGTGGAGGAGGCCGGTGACGACCCGACGAAGGTCGCCGAGGCCACCCAGCAGACCATCGGCCGCAAGATCCGCGAGCTGAAGTACGCGATCCAGCTCGAAGAGGAACTCGGCAAGAAGAAGATCCTCGAGAACTACCTGAACATCACCTTCTTCGGCCAGCAGGCGTACGGCGTCGAGGCCGCCGCCCAGCGCTACTTCTCCCGCCACGCCAAGGACCTCAACCTGGAGCAGTCGGCCCTGCTCGCGGGCATCGTCCAGTCCCCGAGCCGCTACGACCCGGTCAACGACGAGGCCGAGGCGACCAAGCGGCGCAACACCGTGCTCCAGCGCATGGCCGAGGTCGGTGACGTCTCCCAGGCGGACGCCGACAAGGCCAAGGAGCAGCCGCTGGGCCTCAAGGTCAGCAAGCCGAAGAACGGCTGCATCACCGCGGTCAAGGGCGCCGGCTTCTTCTGCGACTACGTCCGTGAGGTCTTCCTGACCGACCCGGTCTTCGGCAAGACCAAGGAGGCCCGGGCCAAGGTCTGGAACCAGGGCGGTCTGACGATCCGCACCACGATGGACCCGCAGGCCCAGAGGTCGGCCCAGCGGTCCATCAAGGAGCACGTCTACCAGGACGACGACGTGGCCACCGCGGCCACCATCGTGCAGCCCGGCACCGGCAAGATCCTGGCGATGGGCCAGTCGCGGCCGTACGGCATCAACGTCAAGAAGAACGAGACGACGATCAACCTCTCGGTCAACCAGTCCATGGGCGGCGGTGCGGGCTACCAGCCCGGTTCGACGTTCAAGCCGATCGTGGCCGCGGCCGCCATCGAGGGCGGGATGCCAGCGACGAAGGTGTACCCCTCGCCGTACGAGATGGACTACCCGGCTCCGGTCCAGGCCTGCAACGGCAAGGTGTGGGACGAGAAGGGCGTCCCGGTCGCCAACGAGAACGAGACCGAGGTCGGCCCGTACGACATGAGGGAGGCGACCGCCAAGTCGGTCAACACCTACTACGTGTCGTTGATCAGCGACATCGGCATCTGCCCGGTGACGGAGATGGCCGCGAAGATGGGCGTCGAGCGCGCGGACGGCGGCAAGATCCAGCAGGCCCCGTCGATCGCCCTGGGCACCCAGGAGATGTCCCCGCTGACCATGGCGAACGCATACGCGACCTTCGCCTCGCGCGGGATGTACTGCACCCCGGTGGCCATCGAGTCGATCACCCAGCGGGTCGGTGAGAAGTCGAAGTCCCTGCGGGTGCCGAAGTCGACCTGCTCGCGGGCGATGTCGGAGACCACCGCGGACACCATCAACACCCTGCTGAAGGGCGTGGTCGAGGACGGCACGGGCTCGGAGGCGGGCCTCGGCGGCGGCCGCGCCAGCGCCGGCAAGACCGGTACGACCGACGAGCGCTACGCGGCCTGGTTCGTGGGCTACACCCCGAACATGGCCGGCGCGGTCTGGGTCGGCGACCCCGCGCACAAGCGCAAGATGCAGAACATCAGCATCGGCGGCGTCGGATACGCGAAGGTCTTCGGCGGCAAGGTGCCCGGCCCGATCTGGCGCGACATGATGACCGGCGCGCTGGAGGGCAAGGAATCCCCCCAGTTCAACCTCGTCTACATCCCGAACCGGCCGCAGGACAACGGCGACGACAAGGGCGACGACGGCGACAACGGGGACGACGGCGGCAACCGCGGGAACGACAACGGCGGCAACAACGCCGGGAACGACAACGGCGGGAACAACGGCGGAGACGACGGAAACACCACCTTCCCCACGCCGAGCTTCTCGATCCCGGAGAACTTCATCCAGGGCACGACCAACGGGAACGGCAACGGAGGCGGCGGCGGGCGCGGCTGACGCCGGCAGGCCCACGTAGTGGAGAGAGCCCGGCCCCGCGGAACACGCGGGGCCGGGCTCTCGTACGACTGGAACGACTGGCGGGTTCCGGGCTCAGCCGGCCAGGCGCTTCTTCACCGCGGCGGCGACGCGGCCGCCCTCGGCCAGGCCGGCCACCTTCGGGTTCACGATCTTCATGACGGCACCCATGGCCCGCGGCCCCTCGGCACCGGCCGCCCTGGCCTCCTCGACGGCCTGGGCCACGATGTCGTTCAGCTCCTCGTCGCTGAGCTGCTTGGGCAGGTACTCGGCGAGGACCCCGCCCTCCGCCTTCTCCCGCTCGGCGGACTCGGCGCGACCGCCCTGGGCGAAGGCGTCCGCGGCCTCACGGCGCTTCTTCGCCTCCTTGGCGATCACCTTCAGCACCTCGGCGTCGGAGAGCTCCCGCTTCTCCTTGCCGGCGACCTCCTCGTTGGTGATCGCGGCGAGCGTCATACGGAGCGTCGAGGAGCGCAGCTCGTCGCGCCCCTTGATCGCGGCGTTGAGGTCTTCCTGCAGCTTCGACTTGAGCGTGGTCATGGGGGTGATTGTCGCAGGTGTGGGGGGACGGGTGCTCGGAGATTTGTGC
>NZ_LJBR01000117.1 GCF_001282115.1 Streptomyces sp. NRRL B-24085
GTCCACAACCGGGCTTCTCCCCCCGTCCCGAACCGAGCCCCTCCTCCCGTCCCGGACCCGCCGTTCCGTGTCCTGTTCGGGTCCACCCCCGGAGCCTGCTTGAGCGGTCCCTGGGGGCCGAACCCGGGCGGCAGAGGGCCGAGTTGGTCGAAGATCTCGATGGTCTCGTCGTCGGGGCCGGGGTCAGGCAGGAGTTCTCTGGCGGCTGCAAGAGCCTTGCGGGCCCCCGTGGCGGTGCGGAAGCGGGCCTGGGGGTCCGGCTGGAGGAGGGAAGCCACGACCTGCCACAGCGGGTCGGGGACGCTCTGGGGCGCGCCCGGGGTGCCGTGGGCGGTGAAGTACTCGATGAGCGCCTTGGCGTCGGGCTTGGCGCCCTCCAGGAGGTACAGCGCGACCAGGCCGACGGCGAACAGGTCGGCGGGGAAGTCCGGTTCCGCGCCCAGCATCTGCTCGGGGGCGAGATAACCCGGCGTGCCCACCACGAGGTTGGTCTCGGTCAGGCGCGGTTCGCCCAGCCGCATGGCGATGCCGAAGTCGGACAGCCGCAGCCGCGGACGGGCGGTGCCGGTGGCCTCGAGCAGGATGTTGGCCGGTTTGATGTCGCGGTGCACGACACCTTCCGCGTGCACCGCGGCCAGCCCCGCGAGGAGCTGGTCGAGCAGGGTGCAGACGAACGCGGGCGGCAGGGGACCGTAGTCCCCGACCAGGTGGACCAGCGAGCCACCGCCGACCAGGTCCATGGTGAACAGGACCTTGTCGTCGTCGGCGGCCCAGCTCGCGGGCGCGAGGACATGGGGGTGGTCGATCCGCAGGGCCTGTTCGCGGACGAAGCGCAGCAGGGAGTGGGCGTCGCTCTGCAACAGCACCTTGGCGGCCACATACCTGCGCCGCCGGTGGTCCCAGGCACGCCAGACGGCACCGACGCCGCCGCGTCCGATCGGATCGGCCAGTTCGTACCGGCCGGCGAAGACCTCACCCATGACTGCGCGTCGCTCCTCCCCCTGCGGCTACCCCCGTTGCTTCCCCCTCGATGAGCGATACGACCCCTCGTGGCCTCCCGGATGAGAGATACGGCCCCGTGTTCCAGCCCCCGTGCTGCTCGTCTCCTCGGCGGCCGACACACCCCCGCGTGTCGAGCGCCGCCGCCCTGCCCGACTGCCGAACCCCCTTCGGCGACCGGACGGACGTCTCAGTTCTGGTGCGACTGGTAGTGCGTGACCGCGTCGGAGGTGCGGCCGGCGCCGTAGACCCGGAGGAACTCTGCCAGCTCCGGGTGGGTCGGGGCGAGGGTGTCGGCCGCGTCGATGATGTCCCCGGCGGCGGCCACCGAGCGCAGCAGCGACTGGATCTCACGGACGACCCGCTTGACCGTCGGCGCACCCGAACTGCTGGTCGTGGTCGTGGTGTTGCTGAGCACCGAGCCCCCCTGCGACTTCTTGATCTCGTCCATGCGCTCGGTCGCCTCGGCCGCGCTCACGCTGCCGTCCGCGACCTGCCCCGCCAGGTCCTGCAGCAGCTGCACCCGCTGGACCACGGCCGGATTGCCGATCTTCGCCCGCTGACCGCTCATGAGCTGCGACAGCATCGGAGCGGACAGTCCCAGCACCCCCGCGAGACGAGCCTGGTTGAGGCCCAGGTCGTCTATGAGCTTACGGAAGAGCGCCCCCAGCGGCTCCCCGTACCAGTTCCGCTGCAGTTCCCGCGCTCTTGCGGTCGCTTCCTGCTGTGCGGCGTCCATGTGCGTCTCCCCATCGCTTCCCCAAAAAACCGTGGTTCGCGACAGCGAACCACGCCGAGCATCTTACGGAGAGTGGTCGTTCGCGGGGACCCCCAATCTTTTTGCGGAATACCGGGGATGACCCGGTACTCTGGTCTGCGGCGCCCACCGGCAAGTGGTTCTTCCGGCGGACGTCCCTCTTCCCGGGGCCTTAGCTCAGTTGGTAGAGCGCTGTCTTTGCATGGCAGATGTCAGGGGTTCGACTCCCCTAGGCTCCACTTCAGGAGACCCCTCCGACCTGCGGATACGCGGGCGGAGGGGTTTTTCGTGCCCGGCCGGGGACGCGGCGGCCCGTCCACCGGCCTACCGCATCAGCGAGCGGTACACCGCGGAGGACCTCGGATGGGCCCGGCAGCCCCACACGCCGTGCGGGCAGTAGTCGGTGATCGTCTGGTACAGGGGACGCTGCCGGGCGAACCAGGTGAGCATGCCGCGCAGGTAGACCGGGTCGTCGCCGTTCTCGTACAGACCCCACTCCTGGTAGGAGAACGGTTTGCGGTGGGCGCGGGCGAAGCGGACATGGGCGGCCAGACCGTACGGCTCGCTCACCTGATCGGCGAAGCGCAGGCCGCGCGGGGCGTCGTAGGCGTCCATGCCGATGATGTCGACGACCTCGTCACCCGGGTAGCAGCGCGGCCACGGGATCGCGTCGCGGCCGCGGTTGGGCGTGAACTCGAAACGGAAGCGCTGACCGGGCACCGAACGCATCGCCCGCACGATGCGCGTCCAGTACGCCTTCCAGGCGGCCGGGTCCGGGGCGCAGCGGTGGGTGTACGTGGTGCCGTTCATCTCCCAGCCGAGGACGAGGACCGTGTCCGGGACGCCGAGAGCCGTCAGCCGCCGGGCCAGGGCACGGAAATGGCCGTCGTAGTCACCGGCCGCCCCACGCCGGAGCTCGTCGCGGACCGTGCCGTCGGGAAGGTGCGCCTCCGTGCGCTCCAGCAGGGGCACGTTCAGGACGAACAGGCGCCGCGGGTCGGAGCGCCGCCAGGACGCCCAGGAGGCAAGATAGCCCGGCGACCCCTCGATGTTGCTCCAGCGGTCGCCGGGCAGGTACACGTGCCCGACCCGGGGCGGACGCCCGCCGAGCCAGGCGCCCAGGGCGTCGAGCCGCGCCACGTCGGCTGGCTCGTAGCCGACGTACGCGCCGTACGGGGTGACCGCCGCGGGCTCGTCGGCGCGGGTGGTGCAGGCCGAGACCAGAAACAGCAGGACGACGGTCAGGGCGAGCGGCCCGCGGCGCGAGGGCTTCATCAGAGCGGCGGTCCGTCCGGTGCGAGGAGGTGTCCCCGCGACTGTGGCGCACGGGAGCCGCGTCCCACCGGTCCGGCCACCCCCTCGGGTGAACACGACGGTGGGGCGGAGAATCTCCGCCCCACCGGTGGTACACGCCGGAACCGGCGTCAGCGCCCTTCGTCGTGCTTCGCGGCGTCCTCCTCGGCCTCCTTCGCCTGGACCTCCGGGTCCAGGACGGACTGCCCGGTGCCGTCCACGGACGTCAGCCGACCCGTCTCCGGGACCTCGGTCGCGGCGGGCGGCTCGACCAGCCAGTCAGGGTTGGCCTGCTTGTCCCACCACTTCCACGCGGCGTAGGCACCGCCCGCGACGAGGCCCGCGACCGCCAGCGCCCTGGCGAGCCGTCCTGCACGGGCCCGCCGCTCGTGCTTGCGGACCAGCTTCTGGACCTCCTTGGGCGAGATCTGACCGCGCAGCGCGGCCAGAGCGGCCACGCTGCGCGCGGCGGCCTCCTCACGGACCGGGCCGGCCGCGGCGACGGCCTGCTCGATCCTCGGGCGGGAATAGTCGGCGGCCTGCCGAGCGGCCTTACGGGTGCGCACGGCAGCCTCGTGGGCTGCCTGGTCGACCTTCGGCGGAACATGCGTACGAGCCTGCTCCAGGCGCGGCGCGACATGGGCGCCGTACTGGACACGTGCCTGCTCGGCCGCCTGCGAGACCTTCGGCGCGAGCCGTACGCGTGCCTCCGTCGCGTAGTGCGAGGCCTTGTCCTTGGCCGTGTCGGCGTAGGGCGCCACCACTTCCGCGGCGTGCAGCACGCTGTCCTTCGCCGAGCCGGTCGCGGCGCGCACGCTGTCGATGCGGGTCACGGGATCCTCCTCCTCGGTGGCGTACGGTAATTCGACTTTCCACCCTTTTACGGATCATGCCTGCCGGAGCACAGCCCGGCACCTGAGGGCGGGCATCCGGATCAATAACGGATGAATACGTGGCAACAGGAGCTTGTCGACGACAATGCCACGGATCGCCGCTCCGCGCCCCTGCCCGGACCCTCCTCGGCCGGATCCGTGCGAGGATCGGTCGGGCACAGGAAGACAACGGAAGGCAGATCGTGGCCGAGCAGCTTTACGCCACCCTGAAGACCAACCACGGCGACATCGAAGTCCGGCTCCTGCCGAACCACGCCCCGAAGACGGTCAGGAACTTCGTCGAACTCGCCCAGGGCGAGCGCGAGTGGACGCACCCCGGCACCGGCGAGAAGTCCACCAAGAGGCTCTACGACGGCACGATCTTCCACCGCGTCATCAGCGGCTTCATGATCCAGGGCGGCGACCCGCTCGGCACCGGCATCGGCGGCCCGGGCTACGAGTTCGAGGACGAGTTCCACCCCGACCTCGGCTTCGACAAGCCCTACCTCCTCGCCATGGCCAACGCCGGCCCCGGCACCAACGGCTCGCAGTTCTTCATCACCGTCTCCCCGACGGCCTGGCTGAACCGCAAGCACACCATCTTCGGCGAGGTCACCGACCCGGCCAGCCAGAAGGTCGTCGACGCCATCGCCGGCGTCAAGACCACCCGCCCCAACGACCGCCCGGTGAACGACGTCGTCATCGAGCAGGTCGTCGTGGAGACCCGCCAGGGCTGAGCCGGGCAACCACCGCGCAGGGAACCAAACGCCCCGCTCAACCGTAAGGATGAGCGGGGCGGTGCACGCGGGCACGACGACCCAGGCGACATGGGGGATGGCATGAATCAGGAGGCGGGCAGCACACCGCAGGCCCAGAACCTGCCTGGCTGCTACCGGCACCCGGACCGTGAGACCGGCATCCGCTGCACCCGCTGCGAGCGCCCGATCTGCCCCGAGTGCATGGTCAGCGCCTCCGTCGGCTTCCAGTGCCCCGAGTGCGTGCGCGACGGAGGCGGCAGCGGACCGGCTCCGGCCGCCGCCCGGCCCCGCACCATCGCGGGCGGCACCGTCACGGCCGATCCCCGCCTGTTCACGAAGATCCTGATCGCGGTCAACGTGGCGATGTACCTCGCCATCCAGATGCAGCCGTCGCTCCTGCGGGACCTGGCACTGATCGGCGCGTGGCCGCCGGCGCCGTTCTCACCCACCGAGGGTGTCGCAGGCGGGGAGTACTACCGCCTGGTCACCTCGATGTTCGTGCACGAGCAGATCTGGCACATCGGCTTCAACATGCTGAGCCTGTGGTGGCTCGGCGGCCCCCTCGAAGCGGCCCTGGGACGCGCCCGCTACCTCGCGCTCTACTTCGTCTCCGGTCTCGCGGGAAGCGCCCTGGCCTATCTGCTGGCGACCCCGGTCACACAGACCTTCGGCGCATCGGGTGCGATCTTCGGTCTCTTCGGCGCCACCGCCGTCCTGATGCGCAAGCTGAACTACGACCTGCGGCCGATCATCGCGCTCCTGGTGATCAACCTGATCTTCACCTTCGGCTGGAGCAGCATCTCCTGGCAGGCCCACATCGGCGGCCTCGTCGCCGGACTGATCACGGGTTACGGCATGGTCCACGCCCCGCGTGAGCGGCGCGCGCTGGTGCAGTACGGCACCTGTGCGCTGGTGCTGCTGGCCGTCGTGGTCCTCACCGTGATCAGAACCGCCCAGCTCACCTGACCGGGCCCCCGGACCCCCTCTGAGCGGGCCTTGTCCACAGCGTGTGCCGGATCTTGTGCATACAGTGCGGGAACTGTTGTGCCCCCTGTCGCTGACCCGTGTTTACGCAGGTCAGGCAGGGGGCGAACAGGCTTGCGGTGACGGGTGCGATGGTCGTACCGGCGTCAACGTCCGATGGGTTATCCACAGATCGTCGTCTTTTCCCCAGCTGGTTGTGGAAATTCAACCGGGCTGTGGATAACTCAGCGGATAGCCCTGGGGAGAGCTACTTCCACTGGGTGGAGACGGCGAATCCGGCCGCGATGAAGCCGAAGCCCACCACGATGTTCCAGTTGTCCAGGGCGTCGACGGGCAGGGAGCCGTCGGTCACATAGAAGACGACGATCCAGGCGAGCCCGATGAGGAACATGGCCAGCATCACAGGCGCCACCCAGGCGCGGCTGTTCAGCTTGATGGCGGTCGCCTGCTTCGCCGGCGGCGGCGTGTAGTCGGCCTTCTTGCGGATACGTGACTTCGGCACGAGGGTCTCTCCTGTCGATGCGCTGCGTGGCCGCGCAGGTAACTGGTCGGGCTCGGGGCAGCGTACAAGGGGACACTGAGTGCTCCCCCGGGCGTCCGTTAGCGTAGTGCTTCCGCAGCGCCGAAGGAGATAAGGGTACGTTGAGCAATTCTGCCGACTCCCCCCAGTCCGGTTCCAGTCCTGTCCGCAGGCGGGGTTTCCGGCCGGTGCGCGTGCTCACGGCAGGGGTCTTCGCTCTCGCGGGGCTCATTTTCTTCACGAGTTTCAATACGGCCAAGGGCACCGACATCCGCACGGACGCCTCCCTGCTGAAGCTCTCGGACCTCATCCAGGAACGCAGCCGCAACAACGGCGAGCTCGACGAGTCGAACGGCTCGCTGCGCCGGGACGTCGAGTCGCTGGCCGAGCGCGACGACGGCAGCACCAAGGCCGAGGACGAGAAGCTGGCCGCTCTGGAGGACCGGGCGGGCACCCAGAAGCTGAAGGGGAAGGCGGTCACGGTCACGCTCGACGACGCCCCGCCGAACGCCACCGCCAAGCTCCCCGGCTATCCCGAGCCGCAACCCGACTACCTGGTCATCCATCAGCAGGACCTCCAGGCCGTGGTCAACGCCCTGTGGAAGGGCGGCGCCCGGGGCATCAAGGTCATGGACCAGCGGCTGATCTCCACCAGTGCCGTGCGCTGCGTCGGCAACACCCTGATCCTCCAGGGCCGCGTCTACTCCCCGCCGTACAAGATCCAGGCGGTCGGTGACCCCGACCGGCTGAAGCAGGCGCTCGCGGACTCGAAGGCCATCCAGAACTACATGGTCTACGTCAACGTCTACGGCCTGGGATGGAATGTCGCCGACGACGGCACGGTGACTCTTCCCGGCTACTCGGGCACAGTGGATCTGCAGTACGCCAAGCCAGTGGAGTAGGTCCCGGGGGAGCTGCCGGTGCGTGTCGTCGTCAGGACCGTCAGCGAGCTGTGCATCACCACCGGCGCCCTGATCGTGTTGTTCGTCGCCTATGTGCTGTTCTGGACCGGTGTGAAGGCCGACACCGTCATGGACGACCAGATCGACCAGTTGCAGGACCAGTGGGCGCAGGGGAGTGTGCGGCAGCCGAGGACGACGGCCGGCCCGTCCGCCGCTCCCGCGGAGCCGGCGCCGTACCGGAGCGGGAAGCCCTTCGCGATCATGTACATCCCGCGGCTCGGTTTCACGTGGAACAAGCCGGTGCTCGAGGGCACCGGGGTGGGCACCCTGAAGAAGGGCCTCGGGCACTACGCGGAGACCGCGCGGCTGGGGCAGCGGGGCAACTTCTCGGTCGCCGGTCACCGGCGCACCTACGGCGATCCCTTCAAGGACTTTCCGAGGCTGCGGCGCGGTGACGCGGTGGTCCTGACCGACGGAACCACCTGGTTCACGTATCGGATCGACAAAGGGCCCTACAAAACCGTTCCCACGGACATTGAGGTGATCGATCCTGTGCCACGTAAATCCGGGTACACGCGTCCTGGCCGCTATCTCACGCTGACCACGTGCGATCCGGAGTGGGGACACAGCCACCGGCTGATCGTGTGGGCCCACCTGGACTCCACACAGCCTGTGGAGGACGGCAAGCCTGTTGCCCTGCGCCGTTAGTCTGGTGCGGTACGGCGTGTGTGTGGTGCCGTGGTGCGACGGAAGGGACGGCATGTACGGCTGGATCTGGCGGCATCTGCCGGGGAACGCGTGGGTGAAGGCGCTGCTCTCACTCGTGCTGGTCGTTGCTGTGGTCTACGTCCTGTTCCAGTACGTGTTCCCGTGGGCCGAACCGCTGCTGCCCTTCAACGATGTGACGGTGGACAACCAGTGAGCGCGCGCATTCTCGTCGTCGACAACTACGACAGCTTCGTCTTCAACCTGGTCCAGTACCTGTACCAGCTCGGTGCGGAGTGCGAGGTGCTGCGCAACGACGAGGTGTCGACGGCGCACGCCCAGGACGGTTTCGACGGCGTCCTCCTCTCGCCTGGCCCCGGGACGCCGGAGGAGGCCGGGGTCTGCGTCGAGATGGTGCGCCACTGCGCCACGACCGGGGTGCCCGTCTTCGGTGTCTGCCTGGGCATGCAGTCGATGCAGGTGGCGTACGGCGGTGTCGTGGACCGTGCCCCGGAGCTGCTGCACGGCAAGACCTCGCTCGTGGAGCACGAGGGCAAGGGCGTCTTCGCCGGTCTGCCGACGCCGTTCACGGCGACCCGCTACCACTCGCTGGCCGCCGAGCCGGCGACGGTCCCGGCCGAGCTGGAGGTCACCGCGCGGACGCAGGACGGGATCGTCATGGGGCTGAGGCACCGTGAACTGCCGGTCGAGGGTGTGCAGTTCCACCCGGAGTCGGTGCTGACGGAACACGGTCACCTGATGCTGGCCAACTGGCTGGTGGAGTGCGGGGACCAGGGCGCGGTGGCGAGGTCGGCGGGGCTCGCCCCGGTGGTGGGCAGGGCCACGGCGTGACGGCCCTGCGCCCCGAGCGCGAGGACTTGTACGGCGACGCGTCGTACCAGTCCTACGGCGGCGATCCCTACGGCGGTCAGTCCTTCGGCGGGGCTGCACCCGTCGGGGAGACCCGTGCCGAGGAGCCGTACGCCGGGGCCGCGTATCCCGAGGAGTCGTCGGGCGGGGCGTCGGCGCCGTACGTGCCCCCGGCCGACGACGAGACGGTGGCGCTGCGGATACCCGATCCCCCGCCGCCCATATCCGCTTCTGCGGCCTCTTCCGTCACATCCACCACTGGATCCCCACAGGGCGGCCGTGCGGCCCGCAGAAAGGCCGCCAAGCGCCGTCACGGGCGTCATGGCGGCGCGGCCGGCCCCGAGACGCAGCCCGATACGCAGCCGGGGACGGAGTCGTCCGGCGGCAGGCCGCTCTCCCGGGTCGAGGCCCGCAGACAGGCGAAGGCCCGCAAACCCGGCGCGGCCGTCGTCGCGAGCCGTGCGATCGGCGAGATGTTCATCACCACCGGTGTGCTGATGCTTCTGTTCGTCAGCTACCAGCTCTGGTGGACCAATGTCCGGGCTCACGCACAGGCGGACAAGGAGGCGAGCAGCCTCCAGAACGACTGGGCGAGCGGGAAGGGCGCGCCGGGCACCTTCGAGCCGGGCCAGGGCTTCGCCCTGCTGCACATCCCCAAGCTGGACGTCGTGGTGCCGATAGCCGAGGGCGTCAGCAACAAGAAGGTCCTGGACAAGGGGATGGTCGGGCACTACAGCGAGGGCAGGTTGAAGACGGCGATGCCCGACGCCAAGAGCGGCAACTTCGCGCTCGCCGGGCACCGCAACACGCACGGCGAGCCCTTCCGCTACATCAACAAGCTCAGCCCGGGTGACGCGATCGTCGTCGAGACGCAGGACGAGTACTTCGTCTACAAGATGACGTCGACGCTGCCGGTGACGTCTCCGAGCAACACGAGCGTGATCGACCCCATCCCCAAGGGATCCGGTTTCACCACGGCCGGCCGCTACATCACCCTCACCACCTGCACGCCGGAGTTCACCAGCAAGTACCGGTTGATCGTCTGGGGCAAGATGGTCGAGGAACGGCCGCGCAGCAAGGGCAAGCCGGATGCGCTCGTCCAGTAAGGGCAGATGACAAGTGGCAGCGACCACCGAGCAAGAGCAGCACACCGGCACCTCCGTGCCGCGCCGCCGCGGCACCGGCCGGATCGCCATGGCGGTCAGCGTCTTCGGTGAACTCCTCATCACGGCCGGCCTGGTGCTCGGCCTGTTCGTCGTCTACTCGCTGTGGTGGACGAACGTCGTCGCCGACCGTGCGGCCCACAAGGAAGCCGACAAGGTGCGTGACAGCTGGATGCAGGACCGGGACACCGGTCCCGGCGCGCTGGACACCAGGAACGGCATCGGCTTCCTGCACGTCCCCGCGATGCGGAACGGTGAGGTCCTGGTCGAGAAGGGCACCTCGTCGAAGATCCTCAACGACGGTGTCGCCGGCTACTACACCGACCCCGTCAAGGCCACGCTGCCCACCAGCGGCAAGACCGGCAACTTCTCCCTCGCCGCCCACCGCGACGGCCACGGCGCGAAGTTCCACAACATCGACAAGATCAAGAAGGGCGACCCGATCGTCTTCGAGACCAAGGACGAGTGGTTCGTCTACAAGGTCTACGCCGTCCTGCCCGAGACCTCGAAGTACAACGTCAAGGTCCTCGGCCGGATCCCCGAGGAGTCCGGCAGGAAGAAGGCCGGCCACTACATCACCCTGACGACCTGCACGCCGGTGTACACCTCGCGCTACCGGTACGTGGTGTGGGGGGAACTGGTGCGCACGGAAAAGGTGGACAGCGAGCGCACCCTGCCGAAGGAACTGCGCTGACTGAGCGCCTTGAGGGAGCTCAGTCACCTAGCATGGCGAAGGCCCGAAGCCGCAACTTCCTCTTGCGGCTTCGGGCCTCTTCGCGTGGGTGGCTCCTACTCCAGAACTTCCAGCGGTTCCCCGGCGCTCCACTGCTCCAGCAGCCCACGGTGTACGACGGTGATCCCGGTCTCGGCGGCGATGTTCAGGGCCTCCGAGGTGAAGGGGCAGGTGGCCACGAAGAGCGCCACCTCCGCGCTGTGGAGAACTTTGGCCGCTCCGACGAACCTCTGCATGTCGGGGCTGGTGATGTTGAGGTAGGGCGCGAACCGCTTGCACTGGACGACGAGGCGTCGTCCATCGGCCGTGAGCCCGCTGACGTCGATACCCCGGTCTCCGTGGCCGCCCTGCACGGTCACGTTGGTGCATCCGTCCCGGCGCAGCAGCTTGGCGATGTGGTGTTCGAAGGTGCGGCCGTTCATGGCGTCCATGGCGGCCATGACCCCGACGGTGGGCCGGTCGTCCCGTACGCCTTCGAGTCGTCGGAGGCGGGTGTGGTGCTGGTGGAGGCGTCGTTCGATGCGCTGGACTCCCGCGCGCAGGGCGACCAGCTCCTTGCGGTGCTCGCCCGATGTTTCGATCAGGGCGTTGAACATCGGTACGACGGTCTTGCCGAGGATGTGGGTGATGCGTTGGTCGATGCGGTCGTCGAGGGAGTCGATGCCCTTGTGGACAGAGTTATCCACAGGCTGGGTGCGGGCCAGGTACTCCATGTCGAGGAGGTACACACGCACCTGACGTGCGACTTCGCTGTCGCGGAGGAGCATGGCGACGTTGAGGACGGCTCGGCGGGAGAAGAGGGCGAGGGACGCGGTGCGTGACTGGATCCCACTGAGTGACTTGAAGTCACTCAGTCGCGAACCTGTCAAAACGTGGTAGCCGCTGGCCTCCAGTTCCGTCCGGTGGTCCTTGACGAGAGCTCGGAGTGCTTCCACGGTGACCTCGAAGTACGCCGCCACCATGGCCGTGGTCACATGCATCCCGTCCGGCAGGAGCGACAGCGCTTTGACCCTGTCGAGTACGTCGGTCCGCTCCAGCACGCTGTCGCGCAGGGTCTTGGACTCCAGCAGTGCCGATTCGTTGATCATGTTGTGCCCTTCCGTCTGTTGTCGGGGCACGTTCGACACGTCACCCCATCCGATCAACGACTTGTCGGATGGGAGGACACGAAGAGCCGGACCCTGCACAGGGTCCGGCTCTTCGTCGTGGGTGCGGGTGTCGTCAGCCGGTGCCGCCCCCGAAGAAGCCGCCGCCGTTGCCTCCGCCGTTGTTGTTGCCGCCTCCGACGCTCACCGTGGTCAGGTTGATCTGGGTGTTGCCGGGGTCGCCGACCTCGCTGCCGCCCTGGGGGTCCTGCTGGGCCACGAGGGCGTTGTCGCTCTGGTCGCTGCCGTTGGCGAACTGGATGTTGTTGAAGCCGGCGTTGTTGAGGATCTGGCGGGCCTGGGCGACCGTGCGGCCCACGACGCTCGGGACCTCGGTCTTGTCCGCCGCCTTGCCGATCTGGATGTTGACCGTCGAGTTCTTGTCGGCCTGGGTGCCGGCCTGCGGCGCGGTCGTGATGACCTTGCCGATCTGGTTGGTGTCGTCGGTCTCGACCTCGGTGCAGTTGCCGACGAGGTTGTTCGCCTGCATCTGCGCCTTGGCCTCGTCGCAGGAGCGGCCGGTGACGTCCGGGACCGTGGCCTTCTCCTCGGCCTTGGCGATGGTGAGGGTGACGGTGGAGCCCTTCTCCACCTCCGCGCCCAGTTTCGGGTCCTGATCCAGGACGGTGCCCGGCTCCTCGGTGGACACCTGCTTCTTGGTCTTGACGACGAACTGGTACTGGTCGCCCTGCAGTGTCTCCGTGGCCTTGTCGACGTCCTGGCCGAGGACGCTGGGGACGGCGACCTTCGGCGCTCCGGTGGACACCACGATGCTGACGGCGGTGTTCTTGTCGACCTTGGTGCCGCCCGTCGGGTTCTGCTCGCAGATGTTGCCCTTGGCGGTGTTCTCGCAGGGCTTCTCGGTGACCTCGCCCAGCTTCAGGTCGACGTTGCTCAGCTGTTTCGCCGCGTCGGCCTGGGGCTGGTTGACGAGGTTCGGCACGGTCACCTGGTCGTTGCCCGCGCCGCCGCCGCTGAAGATCCACTTGCCGATGAGGATCGCGCCGACGAGCACCAGGATGCCCGCCACCACCAGCAGGATCGTCGAGGTGTTCGACTTCTTCTGGCGGCGCCGGTCGGGGCGGTCGTCGTAGCCGTAGCCGCCGTCGTCCGGGTTCATGGGGGGCAGCATGGTGGTGGCGCCGGCGTCGGAGCGCAGGGCCGTCGTCGGCTGGTCGTCGGGGTAGCCGCCGTAGCCCACCGAGCCCATGGCCGCGGTGGCCGCGACCGGCTGGCCGTCGAGGCAGGCCTCGATGTCGGCGCGCATCTCGTCGGCCGACTGGTAGCGGTAGTTCGGGTCCTTGACCAGGGCCCGCAGGACGATGGCGTCCATCTCGGGCGTGATCTCGGGGTCGAAGACCGACGGGGGCTGTGCCTCCTCGCGTACGTGCTGGTACGCGACGGCCACCGGGGAGTCGCCCACGAAGGGCGGCCGGACCGTCAGCAGTTCGTAGAGGAGGCAGCCGGTGGAGTAGAGGTCCGACCTGGCGTCGACCTGCTCGCCCTTGGCCTGCTCCGGAGAGAGGTACTGGGCGGTGCCGATGACCGCGGAGGTCTGGGTCATCGTCATGCCGGAGTCGCCCATGGCGCGGGCGATGCCGAAGTCCATCACCTTGACCTGGCCGTTGCGCGTGAGCATGACGTTGGCCGGCTTGATGTCCCGGTGGACGATCCCGCTGCGGTGGGAGTACTCCAGCGCCTGGAGGATCCCGATGGTCATCTCCAGGGAGCGCTCCGGCAGCAGCTTGCGGCCGGAGTGCAGCAGCTCACGGAGCGTGGAGCCGTCGACGTACTCCATGACGATGTACGGGATCGAGACCCCGTCGATGTAGTCCTCGCCCGTGTCGTAGACCGCCACGATCGCGGGATGGTTGAGCGAGGCGGCCGACTGGGCCTCCCGGCGGAACCGGGCCTGGAAGGACGGGTCGCGCGCGAGGTCCGCGCGCAGCGTCTTCACCGCCACCGTGCGGCCGAGGCGCGTGTCCATGGCGAGGTAGACCTCCGCCATGCCACCACGGCCGAGCACCTGGCCCAGCTCGTACCGGCCGCCGAGGCGACGCGGCTCTTCCATAGCTTCCTACCAGCCCTCTCCGTCGGTCCCGACCGGCACGTGTGTGCCGTCGGAGGCTGCACTCCGGGCCTACCGTACCCGGCTAGCTTTGTGTGACCTGGCCAAGTGCGTCACCCGATACAGGACCGGTATCGCAACGTGCACCGATGTGGAGGTGACGTGAGCGGGGTCACTTCTTGGAGTCGATGACCGCCTCCATGACGCTCTTGGCGATGGGCGCCGCGAGACCGCTGCCGGAGATGTTCTCGCGGACCGCGTTGTCGTCCTGGACGACGACGGCCACGGCGACCGGCGCGCTGTCGCCGACCTTGGCGTACGAGATGAACCAGGCGTACGGGTTCTTGCTGTTGTTCTCGCCGTGCTGGGCGGTACCGGTCTTGCCGCCGACGGTGACGCCGTCGATCTGGGCCGTGGTGCCGGTGCCCTTGTCAACGACCGTCTCCATCATCGACTGGAGGATCTGGGCGTTCTCCGCCGACAGCGGCTCGCTCATCTTCTCCGGCTCGGTCTTCTCCAGGGTGTCCAGGTTCGGGGCCTGGAGCGAGTCGACCATGTACGGCTTCATCAGCGTGCCGTTGTTGGCGACGGCCGAGGCGACCATGGCCATCTGGAGCGGGGTGGCGGCGGTGTTGTACTGGCCGATGGAGGACAGCGCGGTCTGCGAGGGGTTCATGTCGTCGGAGAAGACCGAGGCGCTGGAGCGGACCGGGGTGAACTGCTCCTCGGTGAAGCCGAACTTCTTGGCCTCGTCGAGCATCTTGTCGTTGCCGAGGTCGGAGCCGATCTTGCCGAAGACGGTGTTGCAGGAGTACTGGAGCGCGACCCGCAGGGTGGCGTTCTTGCAGGGGATGTTGCCCTCGTTCTTCAGCTGGGTCGTGGTCCCCGGCATGGTCCACGGCAGCGGGGAGTCGGTCTTCTCGTCGGCCGACTTGTACAGGCCGTTCTCTAGCGCGGCGGCCGCGGTGACGACCTTGAAGGTGGAGCCGGGCGGGTAGACCTCGCGCAGCGCCCGGTTGAGGGAGGGGTCGTCGGGGTTGTTCTTCTTGTCGAGCTTCTTCCACGCCTCGGCGTCGGAGTCGCTGCCGCCGGCGATCGTGGAGGGGTCGTACGACGGGTAGGAGGCCAGCGCCAGGATCTTGCCGGTGGAGGGCTCGATGGCGGCGACGGCGCCCTTGCCGCCCTGCTTCTTCAGACCGTTGTAGGCGGCCTTCTGCGCGGCGGCGTTGAGGGTGGTGACGACGTTGCCGCCCTCCTTCGGCTTGCCGGTGAGCATGTCGAGGGTGTTGCGGAAGAACAGCCGGTCGTCGTTGCCGGTGAGGATGCCGTCCTCGATGGACTCGAGCTGGGTGGCGCCGTAGGCCTGTGAGACGAAGCCGGTGACCGGCGCCCACATGGCGCCGTCCTTGTAGGTGCGCTTGTACTTGAAGTCGCCCGACGTCGTCTCCGCGTGCCCGGTGATGGACTTGCCGTCGACGATGATGTCGCCGCGGGGCGTGGCGTACCGCGCGATCAGTACCCGGCGGTTGTCGGGGTCCTCACGGAGACTGTCGGCCTTGACGTACTGGAGCCAGTTGTCGCGGATGAGGAGGGCGAGGACCAGCAGGCCGCAGAAGATCGCGATCCGGCGCAGGGGCTTGTTCATGACGGGCGGACCACCTGGGTCATCTCGGCGTCGGGGCTGGGGGCGGGGGCGGGCGCCGGACGGCGTGCGGTGTCGCTGATCCTGATCAGGATGCCGATGAGGGCCCAGTTGGCGATGACGGAGGAACCGCCGTACGCCAGGAAGGGCATCGTCATACCGGTCAGCGGGATCAGGCCCATCACACCGCCGGCCACCACGAAGACCTGGAGGGCGAAGGCGCCGGACAGGCCGATGGCGAGCAGCTTGCCGAAGGGGTCGCGGGCGGCGAGGGCGGTGCGTACGCCGCGCTCCACGATCAGGCCGTAGATCAGCAGGATCGCCATGAGGCCGGCCAGGCCCAGTTCCTCGCCGAAGGTGGCGAGGATGAAGTCGGAGTTGGCGGCGAAGCGGATGAGCTCGGAGTGGCCCTGGCCCCAGCCGGTGCCGAGGGTGCCGCCGGAGCCGAAGGCCCACAGGGCCTGCATGGCCTGCTCGGAGTGGACCATGCCGTCGCCGTTGGGGTTGCGGCTGAGGGTGTACTCGCGCATCGGGTCGAGCCAGGCCTGGACACGGGTCTGCACGTGCGGTTCGAAGCTGGCCACGCCGACGGCGCCGGCCGCGGACATCAGCAGACCGAAGACGATCCAGCTGGTCCGCTCGGTGGCGACGTACAGCATGATGATGAACATTCCGAAGAACAGCAGCGAGGTGCCGAGGTCGGTCTCGAAGACCAGGATGAGGATCGAGATCATCCAGACGACGATGATCGGGCCGAGGTCGCGGCCGCGCGGCAGGTACAGGCCCATGAAGCGGCGGCTGGCGAGGGCCAGGGCGTCGCGCTTGACCATGAGGTACCCGGCGAAGAAGATCGCGAGGACGATCTTGGCGAACTCTCCGGGCTGGATGGTGAAGCTGCCGACCTTGATCCAGATCTTGGCGCCGTAGGTGATGTTGGCGCCGAGGCCCGGGACCAGCGGGAGGAGCAGCAGGACCAGCGCGCCGACCATCGAGATGTAGGTGTAGCGCTGCAGGACCCGGTGGTCCTTGAGGAAGACCAGGACGACGGCGAACAGGGCGATGCCCATCGCCGTGTAGATGAGCTGGTTGGTGGCCTTGCCGCCGGCCTGGCCGATCTGCTGGAGCAGCTTCGACTGGTCGAGCCGCCAGATCGCGACGAGCCCGAGGCCGTTGAGCAGGGTGGCCAGCGGCAGCATCAGCGGGTCCGCGTACGGCGCGAACTTGCGTACGACGAGATGGGCGACGCCGGCCAGCAGACCGAGTCCCAGGCCGTAGCTCAGCAGGCCGGCCGGGACCTGGTCGTCGATGGCCAGGCCCACGTTGGCGTAGGCGAAGACCGGGATGAGGACGGCGAACACCAGCAGCGCCAGCTCGGTGTTGCGGCGGCTCGGTGCGCCGATCGCGCCGATCGTGGACGTGTGGTGCGTCGACGTGTTCGAAGTACTGCTGCTCATCGTGTGACAGGGCCTCTCACGGCTTGCCTACTGCGTACCGCAGTTCCCGACGACCTGCTTCTCCTCGTCCGAGAGGGTGGGGCCGGGGGTGGGAG
>NZ_LJBR01000118.1 GCF_001282115.1 Streptomyces sp. NRRL B-24085
CCAGGGGCCCGGGGGGCCAGCGGCCCGGGGGGCCAGCGGCCATCGGCCATCGGCCATCGGCCATCGGCCATCGGCCGCCAACGCTGCAATACCCCCCACCACTCGATGAAGATGTACCCATCCGCTCGTGGACCAGGAGGAACCGTCATGAAGGACACCCAGAGGACCGCTCGGCGTACGACCGCGACCGCCAAGAGGACCGAGACGTTCACCGACGAGGAGCGCGCCGCGATGAAGGAGCGCGCCCAGGAGGTCAAGGCGTCGGCGCGGCGCGGTTCGCGTGCCGACAAGGCGGCGGAGGACGAGGCCGCCGTGGTCGCGAAGATCGCCGAGATGCAGGACACGGACCGGGTCATGGCCGAGCGGATCCACGCCGTCGTCAAGGCGAGCGCCCCGGACCTTGCGCCCAAGCTCTGGTACGGGATGCCCGCCTACGCCAAGGACGGCAAGGTCGTCTGCTTCTTCCAGAGCGCCCAGAAGTTCAACGCGCGGTACGCGACCTTCGGCTTCAACGACAAGGCGAACCTCGACGAGGGCACGATGTGGCCGACCGCCTTCGCGCTCACGAAGCTGACCGCGGCCGACGAGGAGCGGATCGGTGAGCTGGTGAAGAGGGCGGCGGGCTGAGGCGCCGAGGGCCGCGAGCCGGAAGGGGTGACAGAGGGTGGAGCCGACGAACAGCCGACGTCCTGGAGGGCTGTTCGTCGGCCTGTGCACGCTCGACGTCGTTCAGCTCGTGGACCACGTACCGGGTCCCGACGAGAAGTTGACGGCTCGTCAGCAGGTGGTGGCGGCGGGCGGGCCGGCGGCGAACGCGGCCGTGACCTTCAGCCACCTGGGTGGCACGGCCAGGCTGCTGACCGGGATCGGCTCCCATCCGCTGGGAGTCGCGGCCGCGGCCGATCTGCACGAACATGGCGTACAGGTCTCGGACTTGGCGGCCGGCCGCGTCGCGCCGCCCACCGTGTCCTCCATCCTCGTCACCGAGTCGACTGGGGACCGTGCCGTCGCGTCGACCAACGCGAGCGGGCACCGGCTCACGCCACCGGACGACCTCGGCGCACTGGTGGCCGCCTGCGACATCGTCGAGCTCGACGGCCACCACATGGAGCTGGCGACGGCGACCGCCGCCCTCGCCCGTGCCGCCGGCCGGCGGACCGTTCTGGACGGGGGCAGCTGGAAGGCCGGCACGGAGCGACTGCTGCCGCTGGTCGACGTGGCCGTCTGCTCGGACGCGTTCCGGCCGCCCGGCACGCGAACCCCGGCCGATGTCCTGCGGTTCCTCGCGGACCACGGGGTGGCGTGGTCGGCGGTCAGTCGCGGAGGGCGGCCCATCGAGTGGGCGGGCCCGGGCGGCGGAGGCTCCGTGGCCGTGCCCCCGGTCCGGGTCGCGGACACACTGGGCGCGGGCGACGTCCTCCACGGTGCACTCACCCATCACCTCGCCGCACAGGGGCCCTTGACCCCTCACCGCTTCGCGGAGGCCCTGCGCGCCGCGGCTGCGGTGGCCTCACGGGCGTGTGCCTCGTTCGGCACCCGGGCCTGGCTCCAGGGCCCGTGACACACATCCAGTACGCCGGGCCGGTCGCGCCCGCACGCCGGAACGGGGCGGCCCCTCGTCGGAGGCCGCCCCGTCTCTGACAAGGCTCACGACCTGCGGCCCCGCACGTTCCACCCGCTGCCGATGCCGGCCAGGTGCAGCGCGAGCACCATCAGGCCGAGCAGCATGATGTTCGTCGACGTGAAGGTGTCGTTGGTCGATATGTCCGCCGCGTTGATCAGAAACGAGATGAAGAACAGGACCGCGGAGATGATGGCCAGCATGGGTGTCCATCCCTTCGGATGACTGTGGTCATTGACGCCCCGTGCCCCTCGGATGCCCCCAACTTGTCGGAGCATGCCGACCGTTGAGAAGCCGGGAGCCAGGCGTTCGACTGGTCGGACATCGTTCGAAACCTCTTGACGCTGCCCTGGGACCCGGCTGACACTCTCGCAACACGACGTCACACAGCCGAAACGGCAGGGTGCCCAAGGCCGAGGCCCCGCCACACCCCCACGCTCCACGCTCCACGCTCCACGCCTCCACGCCTCCACGCCTCCACGCCTCCACGCCTCCACGCCTCAGCAGGGAACCCCACATGACGTACCTCGCACGTCCGCGCGCCCGCACGAGACGCCGGGCGGGCCGCCTCGCCGCTCTGACCACCGCGTCACTGCTCCTGGGCCTCGCCGCGCCCCTGGTCCCCGCCCAGGCGGCGGGGACGGCGGACGTCACCGACGGGCTGGCCCTCTGGTACAAGCTGGACGGCGCCTCCGGCACCACCGTCACCGACGCCTCCGGCCACGGCCGCGACGGCACGGTGAACGGCACCGCCGACTGGTCGGACCCCGCACGCGGGCTCGCCTTCAACGGCTCCGACACCTACATCAAGGTGCCGGACGACGTGATGAAGGGCATGGACTCCATCACGGTCTCCACGGACGTGCTGATCGACTCCGCCCAGAGCACGCCCTACTTCCTCTACGGCTTCGGCAACTCCACCGGCGGCAACGGCAACGGGTACCTGTTCGCCACCGGCAACCCTCTGCGCACCTCGATCGCGAGCGGCAACTGGTCGACCGAGCAGACCACGAAGCCCTCCGACGCGCACAACCTCACGCGCGCGGTGTGGAAGCAGCTCACCTACACCCAGACCGGCACCACCGGCGTCCTGTACGAGGACGGAGTCGAAATCGGCCGCAACACGGCGGTTACCCTGACCCCCGGCTCCATCGGGTCCGGCGCCACCACCGCCAACTACATCGGCAGGTCGGTGTACTCCGGCGACAAGCTCTTCAAGGGCCGCATCCGCGACTTCCGCGTATACGACCGGGCCCTCGCGGCCTCCGAGGTCGAGCAGCTCTCCCTCCCCGTCGCCGTCCAGGGCGTCGCCGACGACAAGGCCGCGCTGAGCCTCGGCGACACCGGCGCGGTCACGGCCGACCTGGACCTGCCGAGGACCGGAGCGGCCGGCGGGTCCACCCTCACCTGGACAAGCGACAACACGGGCGTGGTGAGCGGCGCCGGCAAGGTGACCCGCCCCGCGGCCGGTCAGCCGGAGGGCCACGCCACGCTCACGGCGACCCTCAAGAAGGGCCCGGTGACCGACACCAAGAGCTTCGAGGTCACGGTACTGCCGGAATTCGACGACGAGTCGGCCGTCCGGCAGGCCGCCCAGGGGCTCGCCGTGCACAACCTCGACGACGTACGCGGCAACCTCACCCTCCCCGCCGCGGGCGACTACGGCACCGCCGTCTCCTGGTCCTCCGCCGACGAGCGCGTCATCGGGGACGACGGCGTGGTCCACCGCCCCGCGCACGGTGGCGGTCCCACCACCGTCGAGCTGACCGCCACCGTCACCAAGGGCGACGCGAAGACAACCCGCGTCCTCACGGCGAAGGTCCCCGAACTCCCCGCGGAGCAGGCCCTCAAGGGCTACATGTTCAGCTACTTCACCGGTGAGGGCACCTCGGACGGCGAGCAGCTCTACGCGGCGCTCAGCAAGGGCGACGACCCGCTGAAGTGGCGGGAGTTGAACGACGGCAAGCCGGTCCTGACCTCCACGCTCGGCGAGAAGGGCCTGCGCGACCCGTTCATCATCCGCTCCCCGGAGGGCGACAAGTTCTACCAGATCGCCACCGACCTGCGGATCTACGGCAACGGCGACTGGGACGGCGCCCAGCGCAGCGGCAGCAGGTCCATCATGGTCTGGGAGTCCACCGACCTCGTCCACTGGACGAACCAGCGGCTGGTCAAAATCTCCCCGGACAGCGCGGGCAACACCTGGGCGCCGGAGGCGTTCTACGACGCGAAGCTCGGCGAGTACGTCATCTTCTGGGCGTCGAAGCTGTACGACAACGAGGCGCACTCCGGCGACACGTACAACCGCATGATGTACGCGACCACCCGCGACTTCTACACGTTCAGCGAGCCCAGGGTCTGGATCGACCGCGGCTACTCGGTCATCGACTCCACGATGATCCAGCACGACGGCACCTACTACCGCCTGTCGAAGGACGAGCGGAACAACACCTCCTCCACTCCCAACAGCAAGTTCATCTTCGAGGAGAAGACCGACTCCATCCTCGGATCATGGACCCCGGTCGCCGAGGGCATCGGCAAGGGTGCCATGAACGCGGCCGAGGGGCCGCTGGTCTTCAAGTCGAACACCGAGGACAAGTGGTACGCGTTCCTCGACGAGTTCGGCGGCCGCGGATACCTCCCCTTCGAGACGACCGACCTCGACTCGGGCAACTGGACCCCGGTCGCCGACTACGACCTGCCGGCCAGGCCGCGCCACGGCACCGTCCTGCCCGTCACCCAGGCCGAGTACGACCGCCTGCTGCGCGCCTACCAGCCGGACCGGCTCGTCGAGAGCGTCGAGGACATCTCCGTGAAGACGCGGATCGGCGAGGCACCGGTGCTGCCGGCCACCGTAGTCGCCACCTACGCCGACGGCGTCAGGCGTCCCGTCGCGGTCACCTGGGAGGACGTCCCGGCGTCGAAGTACGCCCAGGCGGGCGCCTTCCAGGTCACCGGCAGCCTGCCGGACGGCGCCGCGATCCCGGTCCGGGCCGAGGTGACGGTCTCCGAGGCGGGCCCCGACGTCCCGGCCGACCTGCTCCTGCACTACGGCTTCGACGAGACGGGCGGGAACATCGCGGTCGACTCCAGCGGCCACGGTTACCACGGCACCTATGCCGGTGCGGCCGCCTTCGGCACCGGCGTGCGGGGCGGGTCCTTCAAGATGTCGGGAGACGCGACCGGGTCGCCGTACGTCAGGATCCCGAACGGTGTGCTGAAGGGCGCCGACAGCGTGACGGTGTCGACCTTCGCCAAGTGGAAGGGCGGCAGCAGCTTCCAGTGGCTGTTCGGGCTCGGTCCGGACAGCGACAAGTACCTGTTCGCCACGCCCTCCAACGGCGGCAACAGCCTCTACTCGGCCATCACCAAAGCGAGTTGGTCGGCGGAGTCGAAGCTGACGGCCGGATCGCGGCTCACGCCCGGCGAGTGGCGGCACGTCACCGTCACCCTCGACGGGGTGACCGGCACGCTGGTCCTCTACGTCGACGGCGTCGAGGCGGCCCGTACGACGACCGGCGTCAAGCCGTCCGAGCTGTACGACGCGAACAAGGACTACAGCGGCTACATCGGCAGGTCCCTGTACTCGGCCGACCCCTACTTCGGCGGTGAGGTCGACGACTTCCGCGTCTACGGGCGGGCCCTCACGGCCGCGGAGGTCATGGAGCTCAGCGGCAACACCGCGGGCATCGCCAAGGCCACGCACCCGGAGCTGAAGGTCGACGCCCTCGTCGACAACGCGGCCGGGAAGGTCACGCTGCCGATGAGGGAGGGCACCGATCTCACCGCGCTGGCACCGGAGTTCACCCTCGCGCACGGAGCGGCGATCAGCCCCGCCTCCGGCAGCGTGCGGGACTTCAGCAAGCCGGTGACGTACGAGGTGACCGGGTCCGACGGCAAGAAGCGCACCTGGACGGTCTCGGCACTGGTCATGAGGAGCCCGGTGCTTCCGGGGCTCAACGCCGACCCGAACATCGTGCGCTTCGGCGACACCTTCTACCTCTATCCGACGACCGACGGCTTCGAGGGCTGGAGCGGCACGCGGTTCAAGGCGTACTCCTCCACCGACCTGGTCCACTGGAAGGACCACGGCGTCATCCTCGACCTCGGTCCCGACGTCTCGTGGGCGGACAGCAGGGCCTGGGCGCCGACGATCGCCGAGAAGGACGGGAAGTACTACTTCTACTTCTGCGCCGACGCCAACATCGGTGTAGCGGTGTCCGACTCGCCGACCGGTCCGTTCAAGGACGCGCTGGGTCAACCACTGCTCAAGGCAGGCCAGTTCAGCGGCCAGATGATCGACCCGGCCGTGTTCACCGACGACGACGGGCAGTCGTACCTCTACTGGGGCAACGGGCACGCGTATGTGGCGCCCCTGAACGCCGACATGACCTCCGTCGACCTCACGAGGACGAAGGACATCACGCCCAGCGGCTACAACGAGGGCTCGTTCGTCGTCAAGCGGGCCGGCACCTACTACTTCATGTGGTCGGAGAACGACACCCGCGACGAGAACTACCGCGTCGCCTACGCCACCGGCCCCTCCCCCACCGGACCGTGGACCAGGCGGGGCGTGATCCTGGAGAAGGACCTGTCCCTCGGCATCAAGGGTCCCGGGCACCACTCGGTCGTCCAGGTTCCGGGCACCGACGACTGGTACATCGCCTACCACCGGTTCGCGATCCCCGGCGGTGACGGCACCCATCGCGAAACGACCCTCGACAAGCTGGAGTTCGACTCCGACGGCCTGATCAAGAAGGTCGTGCCCACCCTGACCGGCATCGACCCGGTGACCGTCGTCCGCGCCGGTCCGGACGGCAGCGGCGAGGAAGGCGACGCGATCGGGCTGAACGGCACGATCTCCGGCGCGGGCACGCCGAGTTGGACCGTCGAGGAAGGGGCGCCCTGCGCCTTCGCCGACGCCGGGGCCGCGAAGACCACGCTCACCTGCACCGACGACGGCACCTACACGGTCACCCTCACAGGGGGCCGCAGCAGGGACAGCGCGAGGGTGACGGTGGCCAACGCGGCGCCCGCCCTGGTCTCGGCCTCGGGACCGCGGTCCCCGCTGCCGGCAGGCGGGCGCGCGGTCGTCACAGCCGAGTTCACCGACCCGGGCGCGAGCGACACCCACACCTGTGCGGTCGACTGGAAGGACGGGACCGGGCCGCAGTCCGGCACAGTCACCGCCGCCGGCTGCCGCGCCGAGCACACCTACGCCGAGGCGGGGATCCACCGTCCGGTGATCACCGTCACCGACGACGACGGCGCCTCGGACGGCAGGACGCTTCCCGAGCTGATCGTCTACGACCGCTCGGCCGGTCCCGCGCTCGGCGCCGGTGTCCTCACCTCCCGGGCCGGCGCCTACCCCGCCGAGCCGGGCCTGACGGGCAAGGCCGCCTTCTCGTTCGCGGCGGCCTACCTGCCCGGAGCGGTTGCGCCCGTAGGTCAGGTCTCCTTCGACTTCGGCAGGGCCGGGCTGAAGTTCCGTTCAACCGGCTCCGACTGGCTCGTGGTCACCGGCTCGCAGGCCGTGTACCAGGGCTCCGGCACGGTCGGCGGCAGGAGCGGATACGGCTTCCGCGTCACCGCCACCGATGATCCGGACACCTTCCACCTCCGGATCTGGAAGAAGTCCGGCGGCGAGGTCGTCTACGACAACGCCACCGGCTCGAAGGTCACCGGGTTCGTCGCCATCGGCGGCGGCCGACGCTAGTTCACCCCACCGGGCCCCGCCGACAAGCACGCTGTCGGCGGGGCTTCGCGTGTGCGCTGTTTCAGGGACATGACCCAGCAATCCCTGCCCGACCTCTTTCGCGCGCCACGACGTCATGGCATTCTCACCGCTCAACGCACTTATGAACGACGTTCTCATCCATGAACACTCACGGGAAGGGCGATCCGCCATGAGGGACCCGAATGTCATGCGCATGAGTAGACGCTCCCTACTGGGAAGCGCCGTCGCCGTCGCTGTGGGCGCCGGCCCGGCATCGGCGGTCGAGGCGGCGCCTCTGTGGCGGGAGTTCAGGCGCACCCCCTTCACCCATCCGCAGATCCCGTACGTCGGACGGGCCGGCTGCCACGGCGGAGCGGTACGCCTGCCACGCCGCCGAGTCGTCGCCGACGTACGCGACTTCGGCGCCGTGGCGGACGGGACGACCGACTCCGCCCCCGCGATCAACCGTGCCATCGCCGCTGCCGGAAGGGCCGGCGGTGGCACGGTCACCATCCCGCCGGGCACGTTCCGCATCGACGACGTGATCCGCGTGGACCGCTCGAACGTCGTCCTCAGGGGCGCCGGCAGCGGTCGTACGACCTTGTTCGCGCCCAGGAACCTCACCGAGCTCATCGGGCCGTACGGTTCGCGCTACGGCGGGGACAAGTCGTCGTGGTCCTGGGCCGGCGGCCTCATCTGGCTTGCGCCCCGGGCCCGTTGGGAGTCGCTCGTCGCAGCGGTCCGGGCCAGGGCGTGGCCGTTCGAGGGCTGGACGGGCAACCGGCGCGACGAGTGGCGGCCGCTCACCGCGGTCGCCCCCGCACGGCAGGGTTCCTGGACGGTGACGGTCGCCGACGCCTCCTCGCTGCGTCCCGGCGCCCTGGTCCTCCTCCGGCTCTCGGACGACGCGGACCACACCCTCCTGGAGCACATGTGCGGCGGCGGGCCCGGGACCGAGGCCTACTTCTGGGACGACAAGACGAAGCTGACGTCGTACGTGCCCTACGAGTGGCCCGTCCGCGTCACCCGCGTCCACGGCCGGAAGGTCACCCTGGAACGCCCGCTCCCGCTCGACCTGCGCCCCGAGTGGACCCCGCAACTGACCACGCACGTCGAGGAGTTGACCGGCTCGGGCGTCGAGGGCCTGACCCTGGAGGCGCCCGACGTCCCGCAGCAGCCGCACCTGCTCGACCGGGGCCACAACGGCGTCGTGCTCCAGTGCGCCTACGACTGCTGGGTGGACGACGTGACGGTCCGTCATGTCGACAACGGCTTCGGCCTGGTGGCCGCGTCCGCGTGCACCCTGCGGCGCACCCGCGTGGCGGGCCGCGGCTCCCATCACCCCTACTTCTGCCGCGAGGGCTCGCACGACAACCTCGTCGAGGACTTCACGATCGAGGAGCGCACCAGCCCCGCGCCCGCGGGCACCCAACTGCACGGCATCAACGTCGAGGGGCTGTCGTCGTACAACGTCTGGTCGCGCGGCGACATGCGGATGGGCACCTTCGACAGCCACCGCGGCCTGCCCTTCGCCAACGTCCGCACCGACATCACCGTCAACAACAACGGCCGCCACGGCGGTGACGCGAGCGCGGGGCCCCTGTTCGGCGCCCGGTTCACCCACTGGAACATCCGTGTCACCAACGGCCGCGCGGGGCTGGTACGGATCGACGGGCTGGCGCCGTACTCCGCGACCGTCGGGATCGACGAGGTCAGGGAGTTCGACCAGACCGACGTGCCGGACTTCACCGGCGACCTGCACACGCGCCTGGAGCTGTACGGCAGTCCGGGCGCGGTGCGCCCACGCAACCTGTACGAGGCCCAGCGCCGGCTGAACGGAGGGGACCGATGAGCGCGCGCCACCGCCTGCCCCTCGTCCTGCTGACCGTTCTCGCCGCGTTCATCACCGGGCTCAGCGCCCCGGCGTCGGCACGGACCGCGCCCCCGCACACCACCGTCCTCGACGGCATCCGGATGCAGCAGACGAAAGCCAGGCTCGATCACGGTGACCGGCAACTCCGGGGCGCTGTGCGGTCGTTGACGGCCCGCGCCGACAAGTGGCTGGACCAGGGCCCCTGGACCGTCGTCGACAAGCCGCGCCCCGCCCCCGGCGGCGACATCCACGACTACCTCAGCCAGGCCCCGTACTGGTGGCCCTCCCGCAGCCCCACCGCCGACAACCCGTGGGGCTGCCCGTACGTCCAGCGGGACGGCGAGCGCAACCCCGAGGTCGACTCCGGCACCGACCGCCAGGACGTCGAGAAGACCTTCGACTCCGCCTACGACCTCTCCCTCGCCTGGTACTACACCGGCGAGCAGAAGTACGCACGCAAGGCCGGGCAGGTGCTGCGCACGTGGTTCCTCGACCCGGCCACGCGCATGAACCCCAACCTGGACCACGCGCAGTTCATCCCCTGCAAGTACGACGGCCGGGCCATCGGCATCATCGACTTCTCCCAGTCGTACACCAGCGTCCTGGACGCGCTCGCCCTGCTGGACACCGGCGCTCCGGGATGGAGCGGGAAGGACCGCACCGGCATGGCGCGCTGGAACGGCGCCTTCCTCGACTGGCTCCAGAACAGCGACTTCGGCAAGCAGGAGAGCGCCGCGACCAACAACCACGGCACCTTCTACGACCTGCTGCTCGCCGGCCTGGCCCACGCGACCGGTGACCGGGCCCTGGCCCGCCGCACGGTCCTGGACGCCCGGAGCAGGCGCATCGCACCGCAGATCGCGGCCGACGGCAGCCAGCCCCAGGAGCTGACCCGCACCCGGAGCTGGCACTACTCGACCTTCGACCTGGTCGCCTACACCAGGCTCGCCGCCATCGGGCGACACGTCGGCGTCGATCTGTGGGCCTGGCAGGGCCCGGACGGGCAGGGCCTGTCCAAGGCGGTGGACTACCTGCTGCCCGCCGCAACGGGTGCCGCCGCCTGGCCCCATCCGGAGCTGGAGTTCCACCGGTACGCGGCGACCGACGTCATGCACGCGGCCGCGGACGCGGGGGACGCGCAGGCGCGGAGGGCGGTTCCGTCGCTGGAGGCGCCGCCGGGTGGTGACCTGTGGGCGTTGCGTCCGGCGGCGGAACAGCTCGACTCCATCGCGGGGTGAGAGCCGCCGTCAGGAGGTCATGGGCAGCATGGACAGGTCGATCGCCCGGTCGACGTCCTGCGGCAGCAGCACCCGCAAAATGCCCTCGAGCAGGTAGTAGTCGGCGTACGGCAGCGAGATCTCGACGCCGTCCTCGGCGGGCCGGTTGCGGGTGCAGCGGGCGACGACCGCGTCCGCCCGGGCCGAGTTCCTGGTCAGGCAGGTCTCCGCCAGCGCGGTGAGCAGCCGTAGCGCCACGGTCCGGTACGCGCTCCTGCCACTGGCCGCGGCCAGGTCGAGCAGACCGCAGGCCAGGATGGCACCGGCCGACGCGTCCTTGATGTCGTACGGCTGCTGCGGCGCCCGATAGTCCCACACCGGGACGTGGTCCGGGCCGAGCGCCCGCACCGCGAAGTCGGCGAGTCTGCGGGCGGTGTCCAGGAACTGCGGGTCGCCGGTGCGCCGGTACATGGTGGTGAAGCCGTAGACGCCCCAGGCCTGGCCGCGCGACCAGCAGGAGGTGGGGCTGTATCCCTGGACGGTGGCCGGGCCGACGGGGGCACCGCTGTCCGGGTCGAAGTCGTAGACGTGCGGGGTGGAGCCGTCGGGGCGCGGGAAGACCCGCCGGGCGGTCCTCGCGTGCTCCACGGCGATGTCCAGGTACGTGGACCTGCCCGTCTCGCGGGTCGCGAAGGCCAGCAGGTCGAGGTTCATCATCGTGTCGATGATGACGCGGCCGGCGTTCTGCGGATCGTCCAGCGCACCCCAGGCGCGCAGGAAGCGCCCGCGCGGGTTGTAGCGCCGGATGAGGGAGTCGGCCGCCTCCACGGCGCCCGTGCGCCAGCTGTCGTCCCCGGTCAGCCGCCAGGCGGTGACCCAGGACGGGTAGAAGAGGAAACCGAGGTCGTGGGTGCCGGTGTCGAAGCGGCGGGGGGCCAGTTTCCGTGCCGAGGCCAGGGCCAGGGTGCGGAAGTCGTCGTCCTTGCTGTACAGCCAGGCCATCCACAGGGTGCCGGGCCAGAAGCCGCCGACCCAGTCGCCGTTCTGCGAGTAGGTCCACTTCTCGAACTTCGTCCCGACGGGGAAGGCGGTCACGGTCGGCGCGACCGTGCGGAGCTTCTCGACGGCGTAGTCGGCGGCCTCGCGGAGAGTGCGCAGGCTCGGTGCGGCCACAGCAGGTGTCGCGGTGGCGCCGGTCGCGGTCGCGCCGGTCATCGCGACTCCGGTCGCCGTGGCCAGCACGGTACGGCGGGAAACAGTCATGCTCGCGCCTCCAACATGATTACGGGGCAAGGGAGTTGACCGAGCGTGACACAACGGCGGCTCGGCTGTACACCCACGTGAGCAATGTTCAAGAATGTGAACTGCGGAACGAGCGCGGAACGTGCGCGGCCCGCGGTGGTTTGTGGCGCAACGTGCCGTCGGGACGCTGCCGCGCCGTCAGCGGTTCTCCCGCCCCGTCACCCGCTCTTGCGGCCGACGCCCGCGTACACCCAGTACTCCGACGGGTTCTCCGGGACGTCCTCGCCCTCGTCCGGGCGCCACAACGGGACGTGGACCAGGCCGGGTTCCGCCAGGTCGAACCCGGCGAACAGAGCCTGGATCTCGTCGTGGGTGCGGGCCGTGACGGGCAAGGTGGCCCGGGAGCGGTAGAGCTGGGTGACCGCGGCGGCCGTGTCGGGGCGGTCCTGGTTGGTGGCGTGGGACAGGGCCAGCCAGCTTCCCTCGGGCAGGGCGTCGCGGAAGGCGGCGACGATGCCGGCCGGGTTCTCCTCGGGCGTGACGAAGTGCAGGATCGCGACCATGAGCACGGCGACCGGCTGGTCGAAGTCGATCAGCTTGCGCACCTGCGGTGCGGACAGGACGTCGGCCGGCCGCCGGATGTCGGCGTCGACGATGTCGGCGCGCGGGTTGTCGGCGAGCAGGGTGGTGCTGTGGGCGACGGCCACCGGGTCCTTGTCGACGTAGACCACCCGCGACTCCGGATGCGCGGACTGGGCCACCTCGTGGACGTTGCCCTGCGTCGGGATCCCCGAGCCCAGGTCGATGAACTGGCGCACCCCGGCCTCGGCCAGGAACCGCACGGCCCGGCCGAGGAAGGCGCGGTTGGCCCGGGCCAGCGCCCGCACCTGGGGGTCGATGGCCGTGACGGCCGCGACCGCCTCCCGGTCGATGGCGAAGTTGTGCTCCCCGCCCAGCAGGGCGTCGTACATCCGGGCTACGCTCGCCTTGTCCGGATCGGTCCCTGGCGGCAGAGCATCCCTGTCGGTCACCAGAACGTCCCTTCCCGCCAAGCTACTTGACGCTCCATCATATAGTTGCCCTGCGAGGTCCGGCGATCCATCGCGCCGGGCGCCCGGACCCCCACCCGGAAAGGCACCACGACCCTGCGGAACGAACCGCACAGCCGCTCCGACGACACCCCCACCGCCATGCCACAGCCCCGCCGCTCGGTCTTCTCCCCCGCCGCCGACGTCATCGGCTCCGAGCTCGACCTGGGGCTGACCGGCAGCCATGTCGTGCACGCGCTGACGCCCGGCTTCTGCGACGCGGCGTCGCTGTACCTGCTGGAGCGGTGGCGCCGCGAGGAGACCACGTACGCCGGCGGGGACCCCGCCCAGGTCGAGGCGCGTCGGCTGGCCCTGCGCGTGGGCACGGACGCGCCCGAGTCGTGGGAACGCACCCTGCCGGTCGGCGAGGTCCTCGTCTTTCCCCGCGAGACGCCGTACGCCCGCGCGCTGGTCGACGGGCACGCCCAGTTGCTGGACGCGGTCGACGACCACACCGCCGAGCGGCTCGCCGCCTCCGCCGACGAGGACGCGCGCATCGGCGAACTACTCAAGACCCGCTCCTTCCTCGTGGTGCCGCTGCGACTGCGGGGCGGGGCGATCGGCTTCGTGGCCTGCTCCCGCGGACCGGACCGCGGGCCGTTCCTGACCGCCGAGGTCGCGGCGGTGGAGTCGCTGGCCGCACGGGCCTCGGTCGCCCTGGACAACGCACGCCGCTACGAGCACGAGCGGCGCACCGCCCTGGCCATCCGCAACAGCCTGCTGCCGGGCGCGATCCAGGAGGGCGTGGGCTGCCGCATCGCCCACGGCTCGCTGCCCGCCGGACAGGGCTCGATCATCGGCGGCGACTGGTTCGACGTGCTGAGACGGCCGGACGACCGGGTCAGCCTGATCGTCGGGGACGCCATGGGGCACGGCCCGGAGTCCGCGGTGGCGATGATCCAACTGCGCACCGCCGTCCGTACGCTGGCCGGCCTCGACATCCCGGCGGCCGATCTCGTACGACGGCTCGACGCGCTCGCCAGCGACACCCCGGGCGCCTCCTTCGCGACCTGCATCTACGCCGAGTGGGACCCCCGCAACCGCACCTGCACCCTGGTGGGCGCCGGACACCCGCCCCCGCTGCTGCGCGGGCCGGACGGACACACGGCTCCGGTGACGCTGGCCGGCGCGGGCCTGCCACTCGGCCTCGCGGCGGGCACCTACGAGCCGACCGTGCTGCACATCGACGACCCGGCGCTGCTCGTGCTCTACAGCGACGGCCTGGTCGAGTCCCGGGACGCCGACATAGACCACGAGATCGCCCGTCTCGCCCAGGCCCTCGACACGGCGGCCGTCGACCACGATCCGCTCCCCTCCCTGTGCCGACGGCTGCTGCACGCCCCCTCCGATCCGGCCGGCGCGGACGACCGGACCCTGCTGCTCGCCGAACTCACGCCTTACAAGGACTAGTTCAGGCCATCAGGTTCGCCCAGACGGCGTTGCCGCCGGTGAGTCTCGACCGGTCCACCCCCCAGGTGTCGGCGAGTTCCTCCACCAGGAACAGTCCGCGTCCGCCCTCGTCGTCGAGGCCCGCCCGGCAGCGGCGGAGCGTGGGACCCGAACGGTCGTGGTCGTGCACCTCCAGCCGCAGAATGCCGTCGGTGACCAGTCCGATGCCGCACAGGATGCGGGCGCTGAGGGTGTGGCACACGGCGTTGGTGGCCAGTTCGGACAGCAGCAGGACGGCGTCCGAGCGCAGTTCGCCCGGCAGGCTCCAGGACTTGAGCCGGTTCCCGACGGAGCGGCGGGCGACCCCGACGCTGGAGCGGTGCGCGGGGAGTTCGATCCAGTGGGTTCGTTCCTGGTCCACGGCGTCTAACAACTGAGGGGACGAGGTCGTGTGGGGGGACACGGTGTTGGCCTTCCGTGGGGGCGGCGGCGCGGCCGGGCGAGACGCTTCGGGGGCAGGGGCTTGCCAACCAGCCCGAGGGTAGGGGCGGTTGACGTCACTGTGCGCGCGTTCGGCGGCACGGTTCACACAAGTAACTATGCTCGCACCCAAGTTCAACCTGCAACCAGCTCCCTGATAATTTCAGAAAGCCGATATCCAACTGGTCGCGTCAACAAGTCGCTGTCAGACTCGTGCCGGTGACAGCCCCTCAGGAGGTCAGGACGTGAGCGAAGGCCGTACGGGCACCGGTGGCACCAGTGCCCCCACCGTGCTGCGCATGATCCTCGGCCGACGGCTGCAGGAGCGCCGGCAGGGCGCGGGGGCCTCGCTGGAGGACGCCGCCAAGGCGCTGCGGGTGACGTCCCTGACCATCCGCCGCCTGGAGAAGGCCGAGGTCGCCCTCAAGCCGCTCTACGTGGAGAAGCTGCTGGAGACCTACGGGGCCGACCGGCAGGAGATCGACGAGTTCGTCGTCCTCGCCGAGCGGGCCAACGAGCCCGGCTGGTGGCACACGTACCGGGACGTCCTGCCGAACTGGTTCAGCGCCTACGTCAGCCTGGAGGCCGGCGCCACAACCCTGCGCACCTACGAACCCCACTACGTCACGGGGCTGTTGCAGACCCACGCCTACGCGCGCGGAGTCCTGCGCGGCGGTTTTCCCCACGAGGCCGACGAGGACCTCTCCCGGCGGGTGGACCTGCGGCTGCGCCGCCAGAGCCTGCTGGAGAGACCCGACGCGCCCACGCTGTGGGTGGTGATGGAAGAGGCCGTACTGCACCGGGTGGTCGGCGGCCCCGAGGTCATGCGGGAGCAGATCGAACGGCTCCTGGAGGTCTCGGAGCTGGAGCACGTCAGCGTCGACGTCGTGCCCTTCACGGCCGGCGCGCACGTGGGCGCGTGCGCCCCGTTCACCTACTTCCGCTTCGAGGAGCCGGAACTGCCGGACATCGTCTACACCGAGGTCCTCTCCGGCGCGATGTACCTGGACCAGCGCTCCGACGTGGCGGCGCACCTGGAGGCGCACAACCGCATGTCCCTGCTCACCTCGGACGCGGACAGCAAGACACTCCTGAACCGCATGCGCAAGGAGTACTCATGACCAGCACCGACTGTCACGTCTACAACGGGATGCCGGCCGCCGAGCTCGGCGAGCAGGGCTGGGAGTCCCCGTGGAGCGGACCCAACGGCGGCCAGTGCGTGCAGACCAAGCTCCTGGCCGACGGCCGGGTGGCGCTGCGGCAGTCGACCGATCCGGCCGGCCCCGCGCTGATCTACACCCCGCAGGAGATCGCCGCGTTCGTCGCGGGCGTCAAGCGGGGTCTCGCCGACCACCTCACGGCCGGCTGAACCACGACCCGAGCCGGACCTGCCCCGGCAGCGACCTGCCCGACACCCCCACGCACACCACCTGAAAGGGACAGGATGACCAACTCCCACGCCGCGCGGGAGATCGACACCAGCCGGCCCCACTCCGCCCGCATGTACGACTACTACCTCGGCGGCAAGGACCACTTCGACGTCGACAAGCAGGCGGCCGAGACCGTCGCGACCACCTACCCCGGCATCTTCACGTGCGCTCGCGAGATCCGCTCCTTCATGCACCGGGCCACCCGGGTCCTGGCGCGGGAGTACGGCGTCCGCCAGTGGCTGGACATCGGCACCGGCATCCCCACCGAGCCGAACCTGCACCAGGTCGCCCAGTCCGTGGCGCCCGAGGCCCGGGTGGTCTACGCCGACAACGACCCCTTGGTCCTCAAGTACGCCGAGCGCCTGATGCGCAACACGCCCGAGGGCCGCACGGCGTACGTCCAGGGCGACTTCACCGACCCCGAGGCGATCCTCAGCTCCCCCGAACTGGCCAGGACCCTCGACCTGAACCGGCCCGTGGCCCTGTCCCTCAACGCCATCCTGCACTTCGTGCCGGACGACTGGGACCCGTACGGCATCGTCTCGCGCCTCCTGGACGCCCTGCCGTCGGGCAGCGCGCTGGCCGTGAGCCACTGCACGGGCGACTTCGCGCCGGAGCTGTGGGAGAAGCTCGTCGGCATCTACGCCGCCGCCGGCACCCGGGCCCAGGTCCGCAGCCAGACGGAGGTCGCCCGCTTCTTCAAGGGACTCGACCTGCTCGAGCCCGGCATCTCCCTGACCCACCGCTGGCGCCCCGACGACCTCCAGGGCACTGGCCCGGAGCTCACCGACGCCGAGGTCAGCGCGTGGGCCGGGGTGGGCATCAAGCCGTGACGCGGCGCCGGCCGCGCGGTGGGCCGGGGCGCACCCGCACGGCCGGACGGCAACGGCCCGGGCGGTCGGCGGCCGTCAGCGGATCAGCAGGTCGACCACGCCCGTCAGGTCCTCCTCCCCGCTGCCCTCGGCCAGCCGGCGGCGCATCAACGCGAAGTAGGGGCTGAGGAGTTCCGGGCTGACGCCCTGCTCCTCAGCGGTGCTCAGGAAGGTCGGGGTCCCGGCCACCTGCATGGCGAGGCTGGAGACGACACCCTGCGTGTAGTCGCCGCTCCGGAGCTGGTCGGCGGTCCGGTGCACGGCCGGGGCCATCGCGGTGAGCCAGTCGGCCAGCAGCGGGGCGAAGGAGGCGGGGTCGATGTCCTCCTTGCGGATCAGTGCGAAGGCGTGTGCGGTCCCGGCGAACATGCCGTACATGGCGCTGAGCAGGGCCACGTCGTGCAGCGCCGCGAAGCCCGCGTCCCGGCCGACGAACAGGGTGCCGACCGGCACCGCCAGCGTCTCCCGGTGCCGGTCGAACAGGTCCTGGGAGCCGCTGTAGAGGACGTATCCGCCGGCCTCCGGGACTCCGATCATCGGCGGGACGGCCATGATCCCGCCGTCCAGGTAGCGGGCGCCGCGCTCCTCGGCCCACGCCGCGCGGGCGCGGGCCTGGGCGGGGGTGCCCGTGGTCAGGTTGACCAGGTCCCGGCCGGCCAGGTCGGTACCGGCCAGCGCCTCCTCGACCGAGGTGTCGTCCAACAGACAGACAATGACCAGGGAGTTCGCGGCGACGGCCGCGGCGGCGCTGTCCGCGATCGTCGCGCCCTCGGCGGCAAGGGGCATGCTGCGGGCCGGAGTTCGGTTCCAGACGGTGAGGGGATGGCCGGCGGCCAGCCAGGTACGGGCCAGTGCGGTGCCCATCGCCCCGAGGCCCAGCAGGGAGACGGAGGTCTTCTCAACGGTGTTCTGTGTCATGCCGATCAGGCTGGTCACAGCCCGGTGGCTGATCAAGTACGCACTTCGGAGTGGGTGGTTACCCCGGGGTGAGCGAGCAGGTCGGAGGGGTGGGGCATGGCGACGTCGAACCGGCCCGGTGCGCCGGACGGACACATCTGCGGGATCGACACCGCGATGGAGGTGATCGGCGGCAAGTGGAAGGTGCTGATCCTCTGGGCACTGCACGAGCACCCTCGCCGCCGCTTCGGCGAGCTGCGCCGGCTGCTTCCGGGGATCACCGAGAAGGTGCTCGCCTCCCATCTGCGGGAGCTGGAGTCGGACGGCGTGGTGCACCGCGTCTCCTACGACGAGGTGCCGCCCCGCGTCGAGTACTCGCTGACCGAGGACGGCGAACGCCTCAACGCCGCGCTCCGGCCGCTGGCCGCCTGGGGACGCGGACGGTCGGCCTGACCCCGGGACGTCCACAGACGGGTCGTGACAAGATCCACTGTCATGAGCATCGAAGCGGGAGACCGGCCCGTCGCCCTGGTCACCGGGTCCACGTCGGGGATCGGCGAGGCCGTCGCACGGCGGCTCGCGGCGGACGGGACCCGGGTCGTCGTGCACTCGCGGCGCAGCGCGGAGGCCGGACGGGCGCTGGCGGAGGAGCTCGGCGGCCACTATCTCCAGGCGGATCTCGGCGTCGAGGAGGAGGCCCGGGGGCTGGTCGGAAGGGCGCTGGACCACTTCGGGCGGCTCGACGTGCTGGTGAACAACGCGGGCATCAGCCGGCCGATCCCGCACGCGGACCTCGCGGCGGCCACCGCGGAGGACTGGCGGCGGCTGCTGGAGGTCAACCTCATCGCGCCCTGGCTGCTGTGCACCGCGGCCCTCCCGGCGCTGCGGCGGTCCCCGGGAGGCGGCAGCATCGTCAACGTCACCAGCCACGCCGGCGTACGGCCCAAAGGGTCCTCAGTGCCGTACGCGGCGAGCAAGGCGGCGCTGAACCACGTGACCCGGCTGCTCGCGGCCGCACTCGGGCCGGACGTACGGGTGAACGCGGTGGCCCCCGGCCTCGTGGACACGCCGATGACGAAGGACTGGACGCAGGCGCACGAACTGTGGCGGGACCGCGCGCCGATGCACCGCCCGGCCCGGCCCGCCGACGTGGCCGACCTGGTGGCGTCGGTGATCGCCAGCGGCTATCTGACCGGTGAGGTCATCGTGCTCGACGGTGGCCTGAACCTGACCTGAGGATCTGCTCGCAGGAGCACGCGAATTACGCCCGGTGGTCGGTGCCGCCGTTGGGAGCGGCCTGGACCAGGCCCGTGCGGTAGGCGATGACGACGAGTTGGGCCCGGTCGCGGGCGTCGAGTTTCGTCATGGCGCGCTGCACGTGGGCGCGGACGGTGAAAGGGCTGAGGAACATCCGCTCGGCGATCTCCTGGTTGGACAGGCCGGTCGCGACCAGGGCCACCATCTCGCGTTCACGCGGGGTGAGCACGGCGAGCCGTTCCGGGTGGTGCGCGGGGGCGTCCTCGGGTGTGGCGAGGAAGCGGGCGACCAGGGAGCGGGTCGCGGCGGGCGACAGCAGGGTGTCGCCGTCGGCGATCGTCCGTACGGCGGTGAGCAGGTCCTCGGCCCCGATGCCCTTGCCGATGAAGCCGCCGGCCCCGGCGCGCAGAGCTTGGGCGACGTACTCGTCGGTCTCGTAGGTGGTCAGGATCAGGATGCGGCTGGCCCGCAGTTCGGGGTCGGCGCAGATCTGTGACGTGGCGGTGAGGCCGTCCACCTCCGGCATGCGGATGTCCATGACCACCACGTCCGGGCGCAGCTCACGGGTGAGCCGCACCGCCTCCCGTCCGTCGGCGGCCTCACCGACCACGGTGATGTCGTCGGCGGAGTCCAGAAGCATCCGGAAGGCACTGCGCAGCAGCGCCTGGTCGTCGGCGAGCAGCACCCTGAGCGTCACCGCGCCTCCTCCGTCCTTCCGTCGTCGCTGACCTCGTCGGGCGTCCGCCCCTCGACGGCCGTTGCCGCTTCCGCCGCGGGCTGGGTGTCCTTGGCGTGCGGGAGCGGCAGCCGGGCGGAGACGAGGAAGCCGCCTTCCGGGCGCCTGCCCGCGGAGAGGTGTCCCCCGACCGCGGTGGCGCGTTCCCGCATCCCGATCAGACCGTACCCGGGCGACCGGTCGGCCACCGTGGACCCGGTCCGGCCGGTAGGCGCAGCGGACGCCGCCCCCGTCGTACGGGCGCCTCGTCCGTCGTCGGCGACGGTGATCGTCACCCAGTCATGGCTCCAGACGAGGCCCACCCGGGCGGTGCCGGTCCCGGCGTGTTTGGTCACGTTGGTCAGGGCCTCCTGGAGGATGCGGTAGGCGGTGAGGTCCGCACCCGGCGGCAGCGGCCTGGCCGTGCCCTCCTCATGGACCGACACCTCCAGCCCCGCACGGCGGAAGGACTCCAGGAGGGTGGGCAGCCGGGACAGCCCGGGCGCCGGTTCGGCGGGCGCGGACGCGTCCCCCGACTGGCGGAGCAGCCCGACCGTGGCCCGCAGGTCGTCGAGCGCGTCGCTGGTGGTCGCGACGAGTTCGTGGAGGCTTTTGCGGGTCTGCTCCGGGCGGGTGTCGAAGAGGTGCGCGGCGACCGTGGCCTGCGCGTTGGCCAGGGTGATCTGATGGGCCACCAGGTCGTGCAGTTCCCGGGCGATGCGCACCCGTTCCTCGGCCACCCTGCGACGCGCCTCGCTGTCCCGGCTCTGCTCGGCCCGCAGGGCCCGCTCCTCCATGGCCGCCAGGTAGGCCCGCCGGTTCCGCACCGAGTGCCCCAGGACGCCGGCCACCAGCGGGAACGCCGCCACCGCACCCACCCTGCTCGCGTCCCGCCACGACAGGGCCCCGAACAAGGGGGTCGAGGCGACCAGCAGCGCCACGGAGACGAGCACCACCGCGCTCACCGCGCGCCGTTCGGTGCGCGCGGTGAGCGAGTAGGAGTAGGCGGTGATCACGGCGGGGGCCGCGATGAGGGGGCTGAGCAGCAGGCCGAGGAACGGCCCCAGTACGGCGCTCCCGGTGGTGACCGCCATGGCCGTCCGGGGCGCCCGGTGCCGTACCGGAAGCACGGCACAGGACACCACGGAGACGAGATAGGCGGCGGCGGACGGCGGGAACAGCATGCTGCCGTCCTGCACGACTCCCCCGAGCAGACAGATCGCGAACGCCGTCGCCGTGACCGCTCCCTCCCGCCACCACCTGCCGCGTGGTCGCGGGCCACCGCCGCCCGTGTGCGTCATGGCCGGCTCAGTCCCGGCCGACGGGGAGTCGCCGTACCGCCGCGTCGGGCCCGGCCGCCGAGGCCGCGGGGGCCGGGACGCGCCCGTTCAGTGCCTCACCCTCGATGTCCACGTTCGGCAGCACGCGGTTCAGGATACGGGGCAGCCACCAGGCCCGGCGGCCGAGCAGGGCCAGGACCGCGGGGGCGATCGCCATCCGGACCACGAAGGCGTCGAAGGCGACCGCGGCGGCCAGGCCGACGCCCATGGTCTGGATGGTCGGGTTGTTCATCCCGATGAACCCGGCGAACACGCTCACCATGATGACCGCCGCCGCGGCCACCACCCGTCCGCTGTGCCGGAACCCGTGGACGATCGCCTCGCCGGGGGACGCGCCGTGGACGTAGGCCTCCCGCACGCGGGTGAAGAGGAAGACCTCGTAGTCCATGGCGAGGCCGAACACGATGCCGATGATGAGGATCGGCATCAGGGACATGACGGGTCCGGTCTGCTCGATGCCGATCAGGTCCGCCGCCCAGCCCCACTGGAAGACGGCGACGAGGACACCGAAGGCCGCTCCCACCGACAGCAGGAAGCCGAGGGCCGCCTTGACCGGGACCAGGAACGAACGGAAGACCACCGTCAGCAGGAGCACCGCGAGACCGATGACCACGCTCAGATAGGGGATGAGGGCGTCGGACATGGCCTCGGATATGTCGATGTTCAGCGCGGTGGTGCCGGTCACTAGGACGGCGGCGCCCGTGGCGGCCTCGACGCCCGGTACCGCGTCCCTGATCGCGTGCACCAGGTCCTTCGTCTCAGCGCTGTTCGGCGCGGTCCGCGGGACGGCGGTGAGTACGGCCGTGTCCTTCGCCCGGTCGAGCACCGGCTCGCCGACGGACGCCACCCCGTCCACCGCCCCTACGGTCCGGGTGACCAGGTCCGTGGTGGACCGGGGGTCCTTGGCCTTCGACATGTCGACGACCACGGTCAACGGGCCGTTGAATCCGGGGCCGAACCCTTCCGACAGCAGGTCGTAGGCGCGGCGCTGGGTGGTCTCCACCGACTTGGACTCGTCTCCGGGCAGCCCGAGTTCGAGGCTCAGCGCCGGCAGGGCCACCGCGCCGAGTCCGAGCCCGGCGACCATCAGCACGGCCACCGGCCGGCGCAGCACGAACCGCGCCCAGCGGGTGCCGAGCCCGGCCCGAGCGGTCGTGTCGGGCACCGGGGACGTACCGCCGCGCCGACCCGCCTTCCGGACCGTGCGGGAGAGCACCCGGTGACCGAAGAAGCCGAACAGCGCGGGGACCAGGGTCAGGGCGACGAGTACGGCGAGGGCCACGGCCCCGGCGCCGCCCAGGCCCATCTTGGTGAGCTCGGGGATGCCGACGACCCCCAGACCGACCAGGGCGATGACGACCGTCGCGCCGGCGAAGACCACCGCCGATCCGGCCGTGCCCACCGCCCGGCCGGCGGCCTCCTCCGGTTCGCTGCCCCGGGCCCGCTCGTCACGGAAGCGGGAGGTGATGAACAGCGCGTAGTCGATACCGACCGCCAGCCCCAGCATCAGCGTCAGGATGGCGACCGTGGACGTCAGGCCCAGCGGCACGGTCAGCGCGGAGACCAGGCCGAAGGCGATGGCCACGCCCACGAACGCGGTCAGCAGCGACAGCCCGGCGGCGACCAGCGAGCCGAGGGCGAGGACCAGCACCACGGCCGCCACCGACACGCCGATGAGCTCGGTCGTCCCGCCCAGCTCCTCCTCCGCGTCCAGGGCCGAGCCGCCGATCTCCACGGTCAGCCCTGCGTCCCGGGCCCGGTCGGCGGCGTCCTCGAGGGCGCTCTTCGTCGGCTCGGTCAGATCGACGGCGTCCGCGGTGTAGGTGATCGTGGAGTAGGCGATGGTGCCGTCCTCGCTGACGGCACCGGTCGTGTAGGGGTCGGTGGCCGACTCCACCTGCCTGCCCTTGTCGAGCGTGTCCAGGGCCTCCTCCACGGCCGCCTTGTTCGCCTCGGCCGTCACCCGCTGTCCGGCCGGAGCCCGGAACACCAGACGGGCTTCGGCGCCTTGGGCGTTGCTCTGCGGGAAGCGCTCGTCCAGCAGGTCGAACGCCTGCTGCGACTCGGTACCGGGCATGGCGAGGTCCTCGTCCTCGCCGGCCGGCGCCAGGGCGGCCGCGGCGAGGGCCAGCAGCAGGGCACCGAGCCACAGACCGCCCACGAGCCGGCGCCGCCGGAAGGCCCACCGTCCGATCCGGTAGAGATGAGTAGCCACCTGTCGATCACTCCAGACGCCGTCAGCAAGGGAAACGTGCGGGATCCGCACGTCTCCAACCCTTCCTTCCGGCGCCCTGCCGGGCATCGTCCTGCGTCGCCGACCTGCCCTGGTCCCCGCGGACCAGCCGCACCCGGGTCCTGGTGCGTAAGCACTAGCCGTAACCCGCGGGCGCGGCGAGTTCCGAGGGCGGCATAGCATTTCCGCGTAGCCGGCGTCGCTCCGAGAAAGGCACAGCACGATGACGAGCGGGGATGCGGCCGTACTCGACGATCCGGTGGGGTCGTCCCTGCGGGAGCGCCATACGGGCCTGGCCCGCCGGCACGGTCGTGCCGCCGCCTATCTGCCGGACGTCGCGACCTTCGCCGCGGTGTCCCGCGTCCCGGAGGCGGCGGACTGGGACGACCTGGCACGGCTGCTGGGCCCGGGCGCCTTCGCCGATCTGTTCAGCGGCGAGGGCACCCCGCCGCCGGACTGGGCGCCGGTCTTCGCCCTCGAAGGACGTCAGATGATCCGGCCCGGCACCGGCCTCTCGGACCTCTCCGACCCCGCCCCCACCGATGTGGTGGAACTGGGCAGGGCCGATGTGCCCGCGATGCTCGACCTCGTCGAACGGACCCGGCCGGGGCCGTTCCTGCCGCGCACCCATGAGCTCGGCACCTACCTGGGCATCCGCGCCGGCGGCAGGCTCGTCGCCATGGCGGGCGAACGGCTCCGGCCGCCCGGCTGGGCCGAGATCAGCGCCGTCTGCACGGCGCCCGAGGCGCGCGGACAGGGCCACGCCGCCCGCCTGCTGAACGCGCTCACCGCACGCATCCTGGCCCGCGGCGAACGCCCCTTCCTGCACGTGGCCGAGGAGAACACCGCCGCGATCGCGCTCTACGGACGGCTCGGCTTCGAGACCCGCAGGCATGTGACCTTCCGCGGCTTCCGCACGCCCTGAGGCTCACCGGGGTGACGGCCAGGGGCCCGTACACGGTCGTCCCCGCGCCGCCCCGCGACCGGACCGGGCCCGCACCCGAAACGGAACACGGCGTCCCCGGCAACAAGTACTGCGACGAGCCGTACCCGGTGTCGGTGTTCGCCGGTGTCGGTGTTCGTCCGCGCGGGCTCGGTCGCCGGGGATCTCGGCATCCCCACCCGCTGACGCGGACGCCGGTCCTCCGACCCGCCCAGGGGGACCTCAGGCGGCGAACCCGATCGCGGTGACGAACTCGTACTCTCCCCACTGGCTGCCGAGATCGACCACGACGTCGTTGACCCATGCCTCGTCGAGCGCGGCGTCGTCGCCCGCGGCCCACGCCCGTACGACGCGGTCCCACCGACGGACGTTCAGGGTGCGGAACTCCACGGCCCGTTGGCGCGGACGGGGCACCTGGCTCTGGTTCAGCGGGTGGAACTCGACGCGGGTGCCGCGGCCTTCACGGTTCAGGCGTACGAGCAGGTACCGCGCCACGTTCTGCCGGCGCACGGCCCGGTAGGCGCTCTCGATCTTCTCCAGGTTGCGCTTCGAGGGACTGCGGCGCTCCTCCAGCCACGCCCTCAGCGTGCGGTCGGTGACCGTGAGACCGGCCTCGCGGGCCCCGGCGCGGGCGTGCTCGGTGCGGGTGAGGTAGTGCAGCCGGGCCAGCAGACCGCGCCGGGTGGTGACGGGGGTCGCGATGAACGTGGCGAGCGCGTCGAGCTGCCGGGCCACGGCCTCGTGCCCCCTGATGCCCCGAGCCCCGTACTTCCCGAACTCGATGTTCCTCTCCGGCACCCGGTCTCCTTACGCCCGCCGCTGATCGAAGGATGCTCGTCGGCCCAGACCGCAGAACATCCAGAGGCTACCGTCCGTCGGTCTCATCCGTTCGGCGGCTCGGCGCCGACGGTGTAGACGTCCTTCACCTTCACCTCGGTGACACCGCGCCCCTCGGCGAACACCGCACGCCAGTCACCGGTCACGTGCAGTTCGTCGGTTCCCATCGCGCGGACGACCATGAGGCCCTCGTCGTAGGCGCGGTGGGCCTTCCACCACAGGTTCACGAAGGCCTGGGAGCGGATGAGGTGCATCCAGTCGGCGCGGTACAGCTCCCGGTTGTAGTTCGACTCGCCCATCGTGGAGACGAACTTGCTGTACATGGCCTTCACGTACTCGAGGGTCACCTCGTCGTCCTCGGCGATCGCCCGGTCACGGGCGTCCTTGAGGGCGATGCGGAACTTCTCCAGCAGGTTCTCGGTGGCACCGGAGGTCCAGGACTCGTGGATCTGCGGGGGGTCGCACAGCCCGTACTTGGGGCCCGCGAGGCGCAGCAGCAGACGCAGGGTCGGCTCGGTCACCCACAGCGGGCCCGGCTCGTCCCGGCTGCCGAGCGGGTTCGGCAGGTAGGCGTCGTGGTCCCAGTCGGGCGGGGTGATCAGGTGGACGCCGGCCCGGCGCCGGTCGTGGTCGCCGCCGGTGGAGTGCTCCAGTTGGCCGATCGGCAGATGCGTCTTGAGCGCGGACAGGTAGGCGCCGTTGACGTCGAGGGCGGTCACCTCGTGCTCGCCGGGCGGCAGTTCGGGCCGGGTCCACTTCGGGCGCGCCTCCCAGATCTGGTCGGCGCCGCGCGCGGACTGCTTGCGCAGGATGTCGGGCAGCCAGGGGTGGGCGACGACGTCGTACCGGCCGCCCTTGCGGCTGTCGTCGAGGAGCGCCATCGCGTCCGGGATCGCCCGTTTGACCAGCGCCGCCGTCGCCGCCTCCACGTCACCGGAGTGCTGGTCGAGCGCGGCCGCCACGGCGGCGGCGATCAGGTCCGGGGTGCCGGCCGCCTGTACCCGGCGGCCGACGGGTACGACCTTCACGTCGCGCGGGGCCGCCTTCGTGGGCTGAGGCGCCGGCGAGGTGTCGCCGGTTCCGCAGTCCGCGGGGTCCAGGTGCTGGGGGAAGCCCTCGACCTGGTGCCGGGCCGGGCGACCGCACAGGACACACGGGCGCGGCTCGGGCAGGGCGTCCTCGTCGAGGCCGGTCTCCTCCTCGGCGTCCGCCACCTCGCCTGCGGGGTCCGCGGCGGCCAGCTTCGTCCGGGCCCCCTCCAGGAAGTACGCGTACTTCTCCCGTACCTCGCCGCTCGGCTCCCTGCCGGTCTCCCAGCCCCCCACCGTGGACGCGCTGACGTTCAGAGCCCTCGCCAACTGCGCGCGGGACACGTTCAGTTCCTCGCGCAGGGCGCGCCGCTCCTCGGCCGACGGCAGCGGGACCTCCTGCTTCGCCCCGGCGAGCAGCGCGTCGATCGCGTCGAAGTCCGTCACCGGGTGCCCCCGTCCGAAGCGGCCGCGGGGCGTACGACCCGGCCGGGGACCCGGCGTCGCCGGGCGGGGAGCGTCTCGGTCGCCCGGGTGGGACCGGCCAGGAGGTCCAGCGGGTCGATGCCGTAGTGGTCGGCGACCGCGTCGCAGTCGGCCAGGCTCCAGGCGGCGGTGCCGGACTGACGGCGGCTCACCTGTGCCTGGCTCACGCCCAGGGCGCAGGCCAGTTCGGTCTGCGACTCACCAGTCGCGTACAGGAGGGCGGCCACGGCCGACCGCACCCGCTCGTCGAGCGTCATCCGCATGGCGGGGAACCTACCACTCCGGACGCACCCCTCATGCGTGACACGTATAGCGGTGGACACACTGCCGAGCAGGCCTGTGTACGTACACAACCGCACTCCCCCACGCCTACAGCTCTCACCTCACGAAATGCTGCGGACACATGTATTTACAGCTCCGACCTCGCTCCCTACTGTGAACGTTCACGGAATCCGGTTCACATGGTCATGTCAGACAAGGAGGTCGGGATGACCGTCAAAGGTCCGCGTCGCCTGATGAGGGCCGCCATGCTCCTGGCGGCCCTCGCCCTGCCCGCATCCCTGCTCACCACGTCCACCAGCGCCTCCGCCGCCGGGACGCTCACCATGCGCGGTGCCGACGTGTCGACCGCCCAGCGCGCCCTCGACCTCGGTGCCAAGTACTACGACGCGAGCGGCACCGCCCGGGACCCGCTGGACATCCTCAAGGGCCTCGGCGTCAACTACGTCCGCCTGCGGGTCTGGAACAACCCGGCCAGCGGCTACAACAACAAGGCCAAGGTGCTGTCGTACGCGAAGCAGGTGAAGGCCAGGGGGCTGCAACTGCTGGTCGACTTCCACTACTCCGACACCTGGGCGGACCCGGGCAACCAGAACAAGCCCGCTGCGTGGGCCGGGCACACCATCAGCCAGTTGCAGACCGACGTCTACAACTACACGTACGACGTCTGCAACAGCCTCAAGTCGCAGGGCACCACCCCGGACAGCGTGCAGATCGGCAACGAGATCAACGTCGGCATGCTGTGGAACGAGGGCAAGGTCGTCAACAACGACTTCACCAACCTCAGTCTGCTGCTCAAGTCGGGCTACAACGCGACCAAGGCGTGCAACAGCGGCACCCGGGTCATCATCCACACCGCGGACGCCGACAGCGACGCCAACGCCCGCTGGTTCTACGACGGCATCAAGGCCAAGGGTGTCAACTGGGACATCACCGGGCTGTCCTACTACTGCCCGTGGCACGGCACGATCGCCAACATGGGCAGTGTCGTGGCCGACATGAGGTCCCGGTACGGCAAGGACGTCGTCATCGCCGAGACGGCCTACCCGTTCACCTCGGCCGACGCCGACGGTACCGCCAACTCCATCACGACCGGCTGCTCGGGCTACCCGCTCACCTGGCAGGGCCAGGCGGACAACTTCACCGCCGTGCAGAACGCGGCCCGCAGCAACGGCGCGATCGGGGTCTTCTACTGGGAGCCCACCTGGTACGCGGTGACCGGCAACGGCTGGGACCCGGCCGACATCGCCAACAGCGGCAACGGCTGGGACAACATGGCCGTCTTCAACTGGACCGGCAAGGTGAACCCGAACGTCAAGTGGACGCCGTAGCAGTCGACTTGGCACAGCGGCGGCACCGTCCCCGGGCGGTGCCGTTCGCCGTCGGCCGGCTTCCCGGAGCGCCGGGTCGGTAATCACCCCCCGCCATGGAGGCAGCGCGGGGGGTCACATTACTCTGGCGTAGCGCCTGAGCGAGGGAAGGAAGCCATGGGGGTTCAACTGAACAGTGGATCGGCGGCCGGCCACGAGTCGCTGGAGTCGATGAGCCTCGAACCGCTCATGACCCGCGACTACGAACGGGATCCGGCGATCGTGTACGAGCGGCTGCGCCGGACGCACGGTCCGGTCGCGCCGGTCGACCTGCTGGGGGTCCCCGTCTGGCTCGTGCTGGGCTACGAGGAGGCGTACGAGGTCCTCCGCGACGACCACGCCTGGCCGAAGGGGCTGGAGAACTGGCGGGCCCGGCGGGAGGGGCGGCTGCCCGAGGACTGGCCGCTCGCGCCGTCACTGGACGTCAACCATGTCCTGATCCAGGGCGGTGAGGGCTACCGCGGGCTGAAGGTGGCCTGGGACACCGCGCTGCGCCCCTTCCAGGACCCCCGGCATCCGGTGGCCAAGCGGCTGAAGGCCCAGATCACCCGGGACGCCGACGAACTGATCTCGCTGTTCACCCAGGGCGGCCGCACCGGCTGGGCGGACCTGTCCGCGCAGTTCTCCCGGCCGCTGCCGCTGATGGTCGCCAGTCATCTGCTCGGCTTCCCGGGCTCCCAGCACGACGACGCGCTGATGGACATGTGGCGGGTGCTGGACGCCGGCCCGGACGCGGGGCCCGCCCTTGAGCGGCTGCTGGCCACGCTGTCGGAGCTCGGCGCTTCGAAGATGAAGGAGCCCGGCGACGACTTCCCCTCCTATCTGCTCGCCTCCCATCCCGGCCTGAGCGTCGAGGAGTTGTCGCGCGAGCTGATGATGCTGCTCGGGATGACCTCGGACCACGTCGGCATCCTGATCTCCAACACGGTCGTCGAGGTCATCACCGGGAACCTCCCCGCGAGCGCCAGCCTGTCGGCGGGTCTGATCAGGGAGACCATGAACCGGGTGGTGATGCAGAAACCACCGCTGATCAACTTCGTGCCGCGGTTCCCGGTGAAGGACATGCGGCTCGGCGACTACACCATCGCGGCGGGCGATCCGGTGTGGGTGTCGGTCGGTGCCGCGCACGCCGACCCGGCCTTCGCGGGGAAGGTCTGCCCCGAGTCGACCATCAGCACGCGGGCCCATCTGTCCTGGGGTGCCGGTCCGCGGCAGTGCCCGGCCCGGGAACTGGCCGGGGGTGCGGCGGCGATCGGAGTGAGCAGGCTCTTCGAGCGGCTGTCCGGGCTGGAGTTGTCGCTGCCGGTCGACCAACTGCCCTGGCGCTCCTCGCCGTTCATGCGCGGTCTGCGGTCGCTCCCGGTGCGGTACACGCTCTCGGGCACGCCCGCCCAGCCCGTGCCCGAGAGCGTGTACCGCACCGGGAGCGACCGCAGAC
>NZ_LJBR01000119.1 GCF_001282115.1 Streptomyces sp. NRRL B-24085
GGAGCTGGGAGGGCGCTGGGCGGGGCCTCGTGGACGGCTCAGTCGTCGGAACTCGTCGGCTTCCAGCGGAAGATGCGGCGCTCGGCGAAGGTGAGCAGCCCTTCGGCGAGGAGTGCGACGACGGCGAGGATGACCATCGCGGCGTACACACCGGCCGCGTTGAAGGTGCCCTGTGACTGGGCGACGAGCAGGCCGATGCCCTTGGTGGCGCCGATGTACTCGCCGACGATCGCGCCGATGAGGGCGAAGCCGAAGCTGACGTGCAGGCTGGTGAAGATCCACGAGGTCGCGGACGGGATGACGACCTGGAGCGTCACCCTCCGGTCGCTCGCGCCAAGGATGCGGGCGTTGGCGACCAGGTTGCGGTCGACCTCGCGAGCGCCCTGGAAGGCGTTGAAGAAGACCGGGAAGAAGACCAGGACGACGGCCGAGGCCACCTTGGAGGCCGGTCCGAGTCCGAACCAGATCACGAAGATGGGCGCGAGGACGATCCTCGGTATCGAGTTGAGCACCTTGATGTATGGACCAAGTACGTCCGCCAGCAAGGTGATCCGCCCCAGCGCGATACCGAACACCACACCCGCCACCACGCCGACGACCCAGCCCAGCAGCGCCTCGTACAGCGTGTACCAGATCTGTTCGCCCAACGAGCCGAGCGCGGTCCCGTGCGTCACCCAGGTCCAGATCTGGTCCCAGATCTTCGAGGGCATGGAGAAGTTGAAGGGATCGATGACCTCGGCCCGGGAGAGCACTTCCCACAGGCCCAGGACGGCCACCAGGAGCAGCACGCGGGACGCGCCGACGACGATCCGGCGCCTGCGGGCGGCACGCGCGCGTGAGTGCGCGCGGTCGGTCTTGCTGCCGGGGTCTGCCATGGTCGGCGCGACCTGGGCCTCGGGCATGACGTCAGGCGACATGGGCGGCACCCCTCTCGCGCGTGATGCGGACCTCTTCGCCGAGGGACTGCCAGATCTCGCGGTAGATCTCGATGAACCGCGGCTCCAGACGCACCGACTCGACCTTGCGCGGCCTCGGCAGGTCGATCTCGAAGACCTGCTTGACCGTGGCGGGGCCGGCCGTCATCACGACGACCTTGTCGGCCAGCGCGATGGACTCCTCCAGGTCGTGGGTGACGAAGACGACGGAGGCGCCCGTGCCCTCCCACAGTTCGAGGAGCTCGTCGGACATCAGGGCCCGGGTCTGCACGTCGAGCGCGGAGAACGGCTCATCCATGAGCAGGATCTCGGGGTCGTTGACGAAGGTCGCGGCGAGCGCGACCCGCTTGCGCTGGCCTCCGGAGAGCTGATGGGGATAGCGGTCCTCGAAGGCCGCGAGCCCGACCCGGGCCAGCCATTCCCGCGCCTTCTGCCTGGCCTCCGCCTTCGGCACCCCGCGGAAGCGCGGGCCGGCCATGACGTTGGACAGGACCGTGCGCCAGGGGAAGGTGGCGTCCTGCTGGAAAACGAAACCGACCTTGTCACCGACTCCGCGGACCGGCTCACCGACGACCAGGACCTCCCCCTCGGAGGGCTCCTCCAGCCCGCTGACCAGCGTCAACGTCGTCGACTTGCCACAGCCCGTGGGCCCGACGACCGCCACGAACTCCCCACGCCCCACCGTGAGATCGAGTCCCCTGACGGCCGTGTGCAGACCCCCCGACGGGGTCCGGAATGTCTTGCTCGCGCCCCGCAGTTCGATGGCGGGGCTGGTGTCTGCGCTCATGGCCGGGGACGGTAGATGTGGCCTGTGCCACGGCATCAGTCTTCTGGGCACATGCCGTTCTTTTGCCTGCAACAGCCTGTTGTGCTCGTTTTGCGCGCGCTACAACAGCGGAGCCGAAACACGGGCGTGACGCCCGCCAGGCCTTGAGGGAAAGAGGCCCGATGATTGACGTCCTGGTCGTGGACGACGACTTCCGCGTCGCCGAGATCAACGCGAAGTACGTGGGAAAGGTTCCCGGTTTCCGGGTGGCCGCCCGCGCCCACAACGCCGCCCAGGCACTGGCCAGCGTGCAGCGCGGGACCATCGACCTGGTTCTGCTGGACCATTACCTGCCCGACCAGACGGGTCTCGAACTCGTCCACCGCATGCGGGAACAGGGCCACGGCACCGACGTCATCATGATCACGGCGGCCGGGGACGTCACGACCGTCCAGACCGCGATGCGCCTGGGTGCCCTCCACTACCTGGTCAAGCCCTTCACCTTCGCGGCCCTGCGCACCCGCCTGGACTCCTATGCCGCTCTGCGCCGCACTGTCGACCGGGTGGGCGGCCACGGCATCGCCGGTCAGGAACAGGTCGACCGGATCTTCGGCGCCCTGCGCACCACCCCGGCTCCGGCCTCCCCGGGCCTGCCCAGCGGCCACTCGGAGCCGACGACGGACCTCATCTGCCGCGTCCTGCACCACGCCGGCCAGCCACTGTCCGCCCACGAGGTCGCCGTCGAGACCGGCCTGAGCCGCTCCACCGCCCAGCGCTACCTCCGCCACCTCGAACAGGCCGGCCGCCTCCGCCTCTCCCTCAGATACGGCGACACGGGACGCCCCGAGCACCGGTACGCATGGGTGACGCCATAGCCGTACACCGCGGGCGGATGTCCTGACGGCACCACGGGTCCGACGCCGAAGGTCCGGTATTACGGGTCCGCCGCCGACGGTCCGGTACTACGGCGCTCACGTACGACGAAAGCGGTTGCCCTAGTGCCCTACGACGAGGGCGCTGTCCGGTCGCGCCGCCCTACACGGCTCCCGCCCCGGTGAGTGACCGCACCTCCGTCTCCGCGTGCTTGGCCTCGTCGGCGATCTCCGCCGAGGTGACCGTGCCGAGCCAGCCCGCGACGAAGCCCAGCGGGATGGAGACGAGACCGGGGTTCTGCAGCGGGAAGTACTGGAAGTCGACGCCCGGGAAGAGGGACTCGGGGCTGCCGGACACCACGGGTGACAGCAGCACCAGGGCCATCGCCGGGATCAGTCCGCCGTAGACGGACCAGACGGCCCCCCGGGTGGTGAACCCGCGCCAGAACAGCGAGTACAGCAGCACGGGCAGGTTCGCGGAAGCGGCGACGGCGAAGGCGAGGCCCACCAGGAAGGCGACGTTGAGGTCGCGGGCCAGCAGGCCGAGGGCGATCGCGATCACTCCGATCCCCACGGCGGCGGTCCTGGCCACGGCGACCTCGCTGCGGGGCTTGGCCCTTCGGCGCCGTAGCGAGGCGTACAGGTCGTGCGCGACGGAGGCGGACGAGGCGAGAGTGATCCCGGCGACGACGGCGAGGATCGTCGCGAAGGCGACGGCGGCGACGATCGCGAACAGAACCGTTCCTCCCGTGGAGTCGGCGCCGCCGCCCAGGTCGAGGGCCAGGAGGGGGACCGCGGTGTTGCCCGCGGCGTTCGATCCTCGGACCGTCTCGGGTCCCACGATCGCCGCGGCACCGAACCCGAGGACGATCGTCATCAGGTAGAAGCCGCCGATGAGCCCGATCGACCACACCACCGAACGCCGTGCGGCGCGTGCCGTGGGCACGGTGTAGAAACGGGACAGGATGTGCGGCAGCCCCGCCGTGCCGAGCACGAGCGCGAGCCCCAGGCTGATGAAGTCGAGGCGGGCGGTCCAGTCACCGCCGTACTTCAGCCCAGGTGCCAGGAACGACCGGCCGTGGCCGCTGCGCTCCGCCGCCGTGAGCAGCAACTGGTCGATGTCACCGTGGAAGCGCACCAACACGAGCACCGTCAACGCGACCGTCCCACCGAGCAGCAGGACCGCCTTGACGATCTGGATCCAGGTCGTCGCCCGCATCCCGCCCAGGGACACGTAGATCACCATGAGGGCTCCGACGGCGATGACCGTCCAGGACTGGGCCGCCTCGCTGGTGCCTCCGAGCAGCAGCGCGACCAGGCTGCCCGCGCCCACCATCTGGGCCACCAGGTAGAGAACGGACACGGTGACCGAGGAAGTTCCCGCCGCGATCCGCACCGGACGCTCGCTCATCCGCGCGGCGACCACGTCGGCGAGCGTGAACCGCCCGCAGTTGCGCACCAGTTCGGCGACGAGGAACAGCACCACCAGCCAGGCCACGAGGAAGCCCACCGAGTAGAGCATCCCGTCGTACCCGAAGAGCGCGATGAGTCCGGAGATGCCCAGGAAGGACGCGGCCGACATGTAGTCGCCCGCGATGGCAAAACCATTCTCCATCGGCGAGAACAAACGCCCGCCCGCATAGAACTCCTCCGCCGAACCGTGCCGGTGGCGGCTCACCCATGTCGTGATCCCCAGCGTGACCGCGACGAACGCGCTGAACAGCAGCAGCGCCAGAGTCTGGTGGTCCCCGGTCACGACGACGCACCGCCCCGGGCCGTGCGCGTCAGTTCCTGGGTGTCCCACCGCAGTTCGAGGGCGGCCCGGTCCCGGCGCAGCCTCGCGTGCCGGGCGTAGGCCCAGGTCAGCAGGAAGGTGGTGAGGAACTGCCCGAGTCCCGCGAGCATCGCCACGTTCACCGCGCCGGCCACCGGCCGTGCCATCAGTCCCGGTGCGCTCGTCGCCGTCACGACGTACGCCACGTACCAGGCGAAGAACCCGATGCCCGCCGGCACCACGAACCTCCGGTACCTGCTGCGCACCTCCTGGAAGGCCGCGCTGCGCTGCACCTCGAGGTAGACGTCGGCCGCCGCGGCCGCCCGCTCCTCGCGCGCCTCACGTGCCGTCGGGACCGGGACCACGGAGGTGCCGTCCCCGGCCGTCTCGCCCCAGCCGGAGGCGAGTTCGTCGTACCAGGGGTCGTCGTACCGGACCCCGGCGGACGCGTCGGCGCGGGTCACGTCGTGACCGTCGTGGTTCTCGGCCGGACTCTCGGCATCACCCCCGCTTCCGCGGGGACGAGCGTTGCTTGACTGCATGCCCAAGGATGGACAGAACGGGAAGATCCCCGACTCTTCTTCCCAGCGCTCTTCACCCCATCAGGTGATTCCTCCCGTCGGTGGCCTTACAAGCCCGTTCGCATAGGCGTAACGCACCGCCTGCGCACGGTCCTTGATGCCCGTCTTGGCGAAGAGGTTGTTGATGTGGGTCTTCACCGTGGCGGTGGAGACATGCAGCTCGCGGGCGATCTCCTGATTGGTCAGCCCTTCGGCGATCAGCGCCAGCACCTCGACCTCCCGGGCGGTGAGCCCGTCGGGCGCCTCCGCAGGGACCGGCTGCGGGGGCTCGGGGTCCGACAGCCGCTCCAGCAGCCGTCGTTGGACGCTCGGAGACAGCCCGGCGTCCCCGGAGAGCACGCTCTGCACCGCCCGCACGATCTCCTCGCCTCCCGCGTCCTTGGTGAGATATCCGCGGGCCCCCGCCTTGAGCGCGGGGAACAGCGACTCGTCGTCCCCGAACGTCGTCAGCACCACGACCTGCGTCCCCGGATACTCGGTCCGGATCCTCCGGGTCGCCTCCACTCCGTCGCAGCGGGGCATGCGCAGGTCCATCAGCACCACGTCCGGGGCGAGTTCGGCGACGAGCCCCACCGCCTCCTCGCCGTCCCCGGCAGCGCCCACGACCTCGATACCGGGCAGCAGTCCGAGCAACATCACGATGCCTTCTCGCACCACGGTCTGGTCGTCCGCGACCACCACCCGCGCGGGCTTCGCCTCCGCCCCCACCGTCACACCGGCACCTTCAACGTCACCACGAACCCTTCGTCGTCCGGCCCGGCGTCCAGCGAACCGCCCAGCAGTTCGGCACGCTCCCGCATGCCCAGCAGACCGTACCCCCCGCCGCTGGTGGTGAGTTCGCCCGCCGAACCTCCCGAGTCCCGCACGACGAGCGTCACCTGCTCCTCGCCGTACTCCAGCCGCATCCGGACCTTGGCCCCCGGCGCATGCTTGCGGACATTGGTCAGGGCCTCCTGCGCGACCCTGCGCACGGCCTGCGACGCCTCTACGGGCAGCGGTCTGCGCTCACCCGAAATGGTGGCCTCGGCTCCGTCGGCCGTCCCGACGAGCCGGCTCAGGAACTCCTCCAGCGGGGTCATGTCCCCCCGCAGAGCCGAGAGCGCCTGCCGGGTCTCCGCGAGACCGTCCCGGGCCATGCCCCGGGCGGCCACCACCCTTTCGAGTATCTGGTCCCGGTCCGCGCCGCCCTCGATCAGCAACCGGGCCGCCTCCAGGTGGACGAGCTGGGCCGAGAGACTGTGGGCCAGCACATCGTGGATCTCCCGGGCGATCCGGGCCCGCTCCGCCAGTGCCGCCGACTCCGCCTCGGCCGCCCGCGCGGCCCGCTCCTGGTTGAGCAGCCGCTGGGCGTTGCCGCGGGCCTCCGCGTCCAGCCGCAGGACGTAGCCGGCCAGGGCGAGTCCCGCGGTCGTGGCCAGGGTGGTCAGCCACACGTCGTCGTTGACGGCGGCGTAGAGGGCGAGGGCGACCACGGTCACGGGCAGGGCGGCGGCGATGGGCAGCCGTTCCAGAGCGGTGATGGCGCAGCCGCACCAGACGACGAGGGCGACGGCCCTGAAGTCGGCGGCCTGGGCGGCGACCGCGATCGCCAGGAGGACGCCGTAGAGCGCCAGTGAGGGCCAGAGCCGGTGCGCCAGAGTGGTGCGGAACAGCGCCCAGGCGACGGCGGCGCAGAGGAGGATTCCCGCCACCGCTCCGAGCACGCCCCAGCCCCGCACATGGCTGCTGTGGAACGCGCCCCAGAGAAGCACGGCGAGCACGAGCGACCTCGTGATCCAGCCGAGCAGGCGCCGAGGACGCGTGGTCGCCTCACGCGCGAGCGCTTCCCGGGAGGGCCAGCGGGTCCAGGCATTGGCCGTCACACACGTTCCTTCCCCGTGGACCGGACCTTGGGCTCACCGTACGCCGGAGCGGGTGCGGGGGCGGGGCGCAGGGAGTGCGCTCGCCGGACGAGGGTCCCGGAACGCACGAGCAGGGTGGCCGCCAGGGCGAGCAGCAACGCGGAGGAGTCCTGGTGGACACCGATGGCCGCGCCGAGCGCGAAGAGACCGACGCGCAGTGCGATGCCGACGGCCCACACGGCTCCGCTGGCCTTGGTGCTCCTGCTCCACACCGCGCCGTCCGGCTCCGTCCATATCCGGCTCGTCCACGCCCAGCCGGCCCCTATGGCGAGGCCGGTGAGCAGCTCGGCAACGAGCAGGGTGACCGATGCCGTGCGGTGATGGGCGTCCACGAGCCCCGGCTCGCGCAGGGCCACGACGGCCAGGACGGCGGGGAGCAGCCACCAGCGCCGGTCGGTGTCGATCCGGCTCGCCCGGAACTGCCGGGCGATCACCACGATTACCGCGATCACGATCAGCAACGCGTCGACGAGCCCGGACATCACAGCCTCCGTGAGCGAGGAAGGGTCTGCCGGCAGCGGACGCCGCCGACACCTTCGAAGCTACGGAGATCCGCAGGTCGGGAGATCGGAGCCGAGGTGGATCACGGGTGGATTCTCAGGCGGGCGGACACTCCACCCACGGGTGGAGAACGCCGCGGTCAAGCCTGCCGGGGTGCGAGGCCGGGTGCCGATCGCCACTGTCCGGCAGGGCTTGACCGCCGTCGGCCGTGTGCATGACTGCTGCTGGGCCACCACGCATGCTCCGCTGTCGGCCATCGCGCATGACCACCGTCGGCTGCCCGCTGCTCGCTGCTCCCTGCCGTGCACGACCGTTGCCGACCGCCCACGAGTGCTGCCGCCAACAGACGACCGCTGTGGGTGGGCCAGAGGCAGACGGCGCGACCCACCCTCGGCCGACCACGAAGGCCTCAGGGCAGGCTGTGCGACCGCGGAGCACAGACTCCTCCGACGGGATGCCGGAAGCCGGCCGGAGAACCACCCCGGCCCGAAGCCAGGGCAAGCGAACGGCCCCGACGTGAAGCCGGGGCCTGTCGGAGAGCCGACCCCGGCCCAGCCCCCTACGCGTCGATACGCGACCGGTCGAGCGTCGCCGCCGAGCCCGAGATGAACTCCTTCCGGGGCGCCACGTCGTTGCCCATCAACAGGTCGAAGACCTGCTCGGCGGCCTCCAGATCGGCGAGGTTGATCCGCCGCAGAGTCCGGTGCCGCGGGTCCATCGTCGTCTCCGCCAACTGGTCCGCGTCCATCTCGCCGAGACCCTTGTACCGCTGGATGGAGTCCTTGTAGCGGACCCCCTTGCTCTGGAACTCCAGCAGCTTCTCGCGCAGCTCACGGTCCGAGTACGTGTAGACGTACTTGTCCTGCCCCTTCTTCGGCTGGACGAGCTCGATGCGGTGCAGCGGCGGCACCGCCGCGAACACCCGGCCCGCCTCGACCATGGGCCGCATGTAGCGCTGGAACAGGGTCAGCAGCAGGCACCGGATGTGAGAGCCGTCCACGTCGGCGTCGGTCATCATGATGATCTTGCCGTACCGGGCCGCGTCGATGTCGAAGGTCCGGCCGGACCCCGCTCCTATGACCTGGATGATCGCACCGCACTCGACGTTCTTGAGCATGTCGGTGACGGACGACTTCTGGACATTGAGGATCTTGCCGCGGATGGGCAGCAGCGCCTGGAACTCGGAGTTCCGGGCGAGCTTGGCGGTACCGAGCGCGGAGTCGCCCTCGACGATGAACAGTTCGCTGCGGTCGACGTCGTCGCTGCGGCAGTCGGCGAGCTTGGCGGGCAGCGAGGAGGACTCCAGAGCCGTCTTGCGGCGCTGCGCGTCCTTGTGCTGCCGGGCCGCGATACGCGTGCGTGCGGCGGCGACCGCCTTCTCCATGACGACCCGGGCCTGGGCCGCGGCGTCCCGCTTCGTGGACGTCAGGAACGCCTTGAGCTCCTTGGAGATCACGGTGTTCACGATGCGCCGGGCCGCCGAGGTGCCGAGCACCTCCTTGGTCTGGCCCTCGAACTGGGGCTCGGCGAGGCGCACGGTGACGACCGCGGTCAGGCCCTCCAGGGCGTCGTCCTTGACGATGTCGTCCTCGGCGACGCGCAGCAGCTTCTTGGCGCGCAGCACCTCGTTCATCGTCTTGGTGACGGCCTGCTCGAAGCCGGCGACATGGGTGCCGCCCTTGGGTGTGGCGATGATGTTGACGAACGACCGCAGGGTCGTGTCGTAGCCGGTGCCCCAGCGCATCGCGACGTCCACGCCGAGTTCGCGGGTGACCTCGGTGGGCGTCATCTGGCCGTGGTCGTCGAGGACCGGGACGGTCTCCTTGAAGGTGCCCTGGCCGGAGAAGCGGAGGACGTCGTTGACCGGCTTGTCGGTGGCCAGGTACTCGCAGAACTCGCTGATGCCGCCGTCGAAGCGGAACGACTCCTCGCCCTTGCTGCCGCCTTCGCCCAGGCCGTACTCGTCACGGACGACGATGGTCAGGCCGGGCACCAGGAACGCGGTCTGGCGGGCCCGCTGGTGGAGGTTCTCCAGGGACAGCTTGGCGTCCTTGAGGAAGATCTGCCGGTCGGCCCAGTAGCGCACGCGCGTGCCGGTCCGGGTCTTGGGGATCTTCTTGGCCTTGCGCAGGCCGCTCGTGGCCTCGAACTTGGCGTCGGGGCCGTTCCCCGCGAATGCACCCGGCACACCGCGCCGGAAGCTGATCGCGTGGGTGTTGCCGGCACGGTCCACCTCGACGTCCAGCCGCGCGGACAGGGCGTTCACCACGGAGGCGCCCACGCCGTGCAGACCGCCGGAGGCCGCGTACGAGCCGCCGCCGAACTTGCCGCCGGCGTGCAGCTTGGTCATGACGACCTCGACGCCGGAAAGGCCCGTCTTGGGCTCGACGTCGACCGGGATGCCCCGGCCGTTGTCCCGGACCTCGACGGAGGCGTCGTCGTGGAGGATCACCTCGATGTGGTCGCAGTACCCGCCCAGGGCCTCGTCGACGGAGTTGTCGATGATCTCCCACAGGCAGTGCATCAGGCCACGGCTGTCGGTCGATCCGATGTACATACCCGGGCGCTTGCGTACGGCCTCGAGCCCCTCGAGGACGAGCAGGTGCCGCGCGGTGTAGTTGGAACCGTCCCGGTCTGCTCCTGCCAGCAGAGCTGTGGACGGCACGGACGTCTCGGCGGTCACGCGGTTCGCTCCTCGCTGAATTTCAGGTGGGGCCCTTATGGGTAAGGGCGCGGCTTCGGTAGCCGCCATGAGGGTACCGAGGCCTGGTAGAGCCGTTGTAACGCCACCCTCGTGCGGAAACACAGAGTAGTCCAGGGTCGCATACCTGTTCGATCCCTCGATGGGGTGAAGTACATATCACGTTCCCTTGGGGGCATGAACCATTTAGGCTCCGGGCACGTCCTCATGAACAACCGGCAAGCCAGCCGGGAGGACCGACCCCTGACCGACAGCGCGAAACCGTAAGACACACAGACACGCAATACGGCACATTCGCCGCCAAACCGGCAGCAGCCAGCCGTCCGGAAAATTTCTCTCTGGGAGAAGCCTCGAGCGGGAACGTTTTGGGGCTGGTTGGATGTTGACCCTGGTACGACAGCTCGTCGAGCTAGAGAAGAGGCGACGTGACTACTGTTCTGACCCCCGCGAGCCCGCTGACGGCCGCTGACCGCTGCGACCGCTGCGGCGCCCAGGCGTACGTGCGCGTCGTCCTGCTCAGCGGCGGAGAGCTGCTCTTCTGCGCCCACCACGGTCGCAAGTTCGAGCCGGAACTCAAGAAGATCGCCGCTGAGATACAGGACGAGACGGAGCGGCTCACGGCCGTTCCCGCATCCGCCTCAGAAGAAGAGCGCTGACACTTCGCGTCCACGACGAGCCAGCTCCGGCACAGGCCGGCACAAGGGCGGCTGCCCCTGATCCAGGGGCAGCCGCCCTTGCTCATCGCTCTACGAGGGCGCACGGCGCCTCATGGCTGCGCAAGGCGCCCGAACCCGCCGGTCGCTGTCACGCGCTCTCCCGGCTCCCCTCGGCCGCATTGCGACCGTCCCCGCCCAGTGTTCGCACGACCTCGGACACACGGGCATAGACACCGGGCCGACCCGCCCGCCCGCATCCGCTCCCCCACGACACCAGCCCGATCAGTTTGCCCCGGGCGACCAGTGGCCCGCCGCTGTCGCCCTGGCAGGCGTCACGGCCACCCCGGTCCTCTCCGGCGCACAGCATGCTGTCGGCGCGGAAGGTGCCGTCGGCGCCTCCCGGATAGGCCGCCTCGCAGCCCGCGTCGGCCAGCACGTGCACGCGTGCGGCCCGCAGACTGCGCGCGTAGTCGCCGCCGCCCGTGCTGTCACCCCAGCCGTACACCGTGGCCTCGGTGCCGGGCTCGTACGCGGCATCGCCCGCGGCCGCCATGGCGATGACCGCGCTCTGCGGCAGCGGCTCAGCGAGGGTGATGACGGCGAAGTCCCCGGCGTTGCTCTGCGGGTCGTAGCCGGGATTCACCCAGGCCTGACGTATGGCGATCTCCTTGCCCTGGGTGGAGAGCAGATCCGTACGGCCCGCGATGACACGGAAGTCCCCCACCTGCTCGGGCGGGGCCCCGAGGACGTCCTCGCCCATGCAGTGGGCCGCGGTGAGCACCGTGGTGGGGTCGACGGCGACTCCGCCGCAGAACTGCCCGGCGCGCGTACCTCCGAACCGGTCACGGCTGGACAGGGCCACCGTCCAGGGCGCCTTGGAGACGTCGACCGGGAATCCCCCGACGACGATGCTGTCGGCGGCCACGGGGGCGGCCGACGCCAGCGGTATGGCCGCTGCCAGGGCCGCCAGAACCAGCGGCCGGGCCAGCGCCCGGGCAATGGGGTGACGCATGCATGCTCCTCACTCCGGGTGGTGATCGGAAACCCAGAGTCATGCAGGGCGCCTGCGCGCGCAGCACGAAGGCCCGGCCCCGAAGAGGGGAACCGGGCCTTCCGTACGACTACGGCCTAGTCGAGGTAGTCGCGCAGCACCTGCGAACGCGACGGGTGACGCAGCTTCGACATGGTCTTCGACTCGATCTGGCGGATGCGCTCACGCGTGACGCCGTAGACCTTGCCGATCTCGTCGAGGGTCTTCGGCTGACCGTCGGTGAGACCGAAACGCATCGAGACGACGCCCGCCTCACGCTCCGACAGGGTGTCGAGGACCGAGTGCAGCTGCTCCTGGAGGAGCGTGAAGCTGACCGCGTCGGCCGGGACGACGGCCTCGGAGTCCTCGATGAGGTCACCGAACTCGCTGTCGCCGTCCTCGCCCAGCGGGGTGTGCAGCGAGATGGGCTCACGGCCGTACTTCTGGACCTCGATGACCTTCTCCGGGGTCATGTCGAGTTCCTTGGCCAGCTCCTCCGGGGTGGGCTCGCGGCCCAGGTCCTGGAGCATCTGGCGCTGCACACGCGCGAGCTTGTTGATGACCTCGACCATGTGCACCGGGATACGGATGGTGCGGGCCTGGTCGGCCATGGCGCGGGTGATCGCCTGACGGATCCACCAGGTGGCGTACGTGGAGAACTTGTAGCCCTTGGTGTAGTCGAACTTCTCGACCGCGCGGATCAGACCGAGGTTGCCCTCCTGGATGAGGTCCAGGAAGAGCATGCCGCGGCCGGTGTAGCGCTTGGCCAGGGAGACCACCAGACGGAGGTTGGCCTCCAGGAGGTGGTTCTTGGCGCGACGGCCGTCCTCGGCGATGATCTCCAGCTCGCGCTTGAGCTTGGGGGCGAGCTTGTCGGCGTTGGCGAGCTTGTCCTCGGCGAACAGACCGGCCTCGATGCGCTTGGCGAGTTCGACCTCCTGCTCGGCGTTGAGCAGCGGGACCTTGCCGATCTGCTTGAGGTAGTCCTTGACCGGGTCCGCGGTGGCACCGGCCACGGCGACCTGCTGGGCCGGCGCGTCGTCCTCGTCGTCGTCGGAGAGGACGAAGCCCTTGTTCTCGGCCCCCTCCTCTTCCTCTTCGCCGGGCTTGATCTCTTCGAGGACCTCTTCCTCGATGGCCTCGGCGTCGTCCTTCTTGGCGGTCGTCTTCTTGGCCGCCGCCGTCTTCTTGGTGGCTACGGTCTTCTTCGCGGCCGCCTTCTTGGTGGCCACGGCCTTCTTCGCGGCGGGCTTCGCGGGCGCCTCACCCTCGACTGCGGGCTCAGCGGCGGGAGCCGCCGGGGTGGCGGTGGCGGTGGCCTTCTTCGTGGTCACCGTCTTGGCCGCGACCGTCTTGGTGGCGGTGCGCTTGGCCGGACTCTTCGCTGCGACGCTCTTTCGGGTGCGCTTGGGCTCCGCGGCACTGACCATCAGCGTCACACCCTCTTCCTCGAGGATCTGGTTGAGGCTGCGCAGTACGTTCTTCCACTGAGTGGCCGGGATCTGGTCAGCTTCGAAGGCCCGACGCACGTCATCGCCGGCGATCTGCCCCTCGGCCTTTCCCCGCTCAATGAGAGCCATGACAGAGACGGACTCGGCGATCTCCGGCGGGAGCGTACGGGATGTGCTGGCCGACACGAACAACCTCTCGGAACGTTGGAAACGGCTTCCGGCCCCGTCCACAGCGGACAGGAGCCGACCACCGGCCTGGGAGTGGCCGACGGCGCGGGCGGGGGGCCGGGAGGAGGCACAGCGCCTGAAACGGCGTCCGTATTCCCTCCGCGGCTGTCACCTCTTAGGTCATCGCGCTGTTCCCGCGAGCGTTACGCCCAATCTGCGTGGCCCGAGTCACACCCCGTAAGCGAACAAAAACGGTCAGACATGGGCAGACGAGGTCACCCGCCCGTCCGGACCAGCAGAGCGCCGGGAACCGTCACCGCACCGCACCGTCGGACCCCGCAGGATCGCTGGGGATCCTGCGGGGTCCGACGGGGACGGTTCGGCGGCCGAACGATGCCGCAGGAGGGGAAGGGCATCCTCGACCGCACCGCCCGCGGTGCGCGGTCAGTGCTCGCGCGGCGCCGGCACCACACGCTCCACCTCGGGATGAACGGTGAGCAGCTGCCGCATGGCCGCCTCCGCCGCCGCGGCGTCACCGGTGGCGAGGGCGTCGACGATCCGGCCGTGGTGCGCCAAGGACGACTCGTTAGGCCGGTCACAGCCGGTGACCGGGCCGCCGGAGACCTGGAGGGCGGCCGAGACGATCCCGGAGAGGTGCTCCAGCATGCGGTTGCCCGCGAGCTGGATGAGCAGGGAGTGGAACTCGGCGTCTGCACGGGAGAAGGTGAGGGCGTCACCCTGGCTCATGGCGTGCCCCATGATCTCGACCATGTCACCGAGACGCTGCTGGACGTCCTCCCTGCCGTGCCCCGCGGCCAGGCGTGCGGCGAGCGGCTCGATCGTCCAGCGCAGCTCGCTCAGCTCGCGGCGCTGGTCGTCACGCTGCGGCCCGAAAGCCCGCCATTCGATGATGTCCGGGTCCAGGAGGTTCCAGTCGCTGACGGGCCGCACGCGCGTGCCGACGTTCGGGCGGGCACTGACCAGGCCCTTGGCCTCCAGAACGCGGAGCGACTCGCGGACGACGGTGCGGGAGACCTCGAAGCGCTGGCCGATCTCCTCGGGGACCAGCGGCCGGTCGGCTCCCAGGTCACCGGAGACGATCATCTGGCCGAGCTGCTGGACGAGTTGGCCGTGCAGTCCGCGCCCGCGGCTGCCCGCGGCCCGTCGGCCCACGCGGCCAAGCTCCGGGTCCGAGCCGTCCCAGACGGGGGCTCCGACGCGGCCTGCGGCCGGGGCCTCGGCGTAGGGGTAGCGGTCGAGATCGCCCGGGCCGGCCAGACCAGAGTCGGCGGAGCGGGCGGCGGTCATCATGGTGTGCGCAAGGGTACTCACGGATCCTTTGTCGGCGCCGCCCCCAACTCCCTTGAGGTCTTTGGTGAAAAGCACACGAAAGGGTGATCGCTCACCCCGTCGCAATTGACGCCTTATCGGAAAGAAATGCGCTTTCGTCGCGAAGTTGTGCGCAGGTTCGGGATCGGAAGCGCACGGACGGTCGTCATCGGACCCTGCTCCGCAGGGTGGTGAGCAGATATGCGCACAGCAGGGCGGTCAGGGACAACGTCAGTGCTCCGCCCACGGGTTGGGCGATCACCCGCACCACCCCGGTGAGATAACGCTCTCCACCGAAGGGCCACTGCAGAAGGAAGACCTCGCGCAGCCGCGCGGGAAGCCCCGCCGCCACTCGCACCGACGCCCCTTCCAACGCCTTGCGTACCAGGGGTACGACGAGAACGGGCACGGCGACCACCGCGGCGAGCCCCGCCGTCGTGGACCGGAAGAGGCCGGCGGCCAGGACGCCGGCCCAGGCGCATCCGACGACGAGCCCGGACCAACTCGCGCTCAGTGACAACCAGTCCGCGGGAACTTCCGTGAGTTCCCGTCCGTAGACGAGGTAGAGCACTTCGGCGTCGCAGCCCACCGTGAGGAAGGCCAGCCCCAGCGCGGTGACGGCGGCGACCACGAGTTTCGCGGTGAGCAGTCCCAGCCGGCGGGGGACGGTGCCGCGGTCCGCGGCCAGGGCGGGGTGGCGGAACTCGTCGCCGAACGCGAGCGCGCCCAGCAGCCCGGCCCCGAGTGCGGCCGGGGGCAGGGGCAGCTCCCTCGGCCACGCGGCCAGCAGCCGCGCCTGCGGGGTGTGACCGACTCGCGCCAGGAGTACGGCGGTGAGGGCGGACGTGACGAGTACCGCCGCGCCGGTGAGGAATCCGGTGCTGATCCCCGTCGCCCGGCGGAGTTCGTACCGCAGGGGGCGCAAGGGGCTGGGAGCGGACCGGACGGAGATGGGG
>NZ_LJBR01000012.1 GCF_001282115.1 Streptomyces sp. NRRL B-24085
GGGTGAGGAGGGGGAGGCGGGGGGAGAGGTGGTGGAGCCCTTGGGCGTGGGCGGCGAGGGCGTGTTGGCGGGCTTGCTCGGTGCGGCCGGTGTGCAGGGCTGCTTCGGTGAGGTCGAGGAGGGTGCGCGGGGCCTGGTGGGCGTAGGGCGTGAAGGTGCCGGGGGGTGTGATGCCGATGGCGTGGAGGTAGGCGGCTTCGTGGTCGCCTTCGGCGAGGGAGGCGGTGGTGCCGATGGTGTCGGTGATCTGAGTGAGGAAGCCGATGCCGCGGGGGCGGGCCCAGGCGTCGACGGCCGCTTGGAGTTGGCGGGCGTGTTCGACCTGACCGCGCAGCGCGGCCAGCAACCCCAGGTAGGCCTGCGTGTGATGGACGAACAGAGTGTGCCGGTGTGTCGTCGTCAGTCGCAGACAGCGCTGCCCGGTGCGCTCGGCCTCGTCCCATTCACCGACCGCGATCTGGTCGAGCATGATCAGGTGCAGCATGGTCATGGCGTCGGCCAGGGCCCCCGTCTCCACCTCACGGTCCACGGTGCGCTGGAGATGCGGTCGGTACCGGCTGAGGGTGTCCACGTGGTAGGCGGCGACGGCCAGCCGGGTGAGATCCCACGGCTCCAGGTCACCCGGAGCGGCGAAGGCGCGTTCCACCCGCTCCGCCACCCCGGCGCCGCGACGCACCACGTCACCCCACGCGTCCTGGTAGATCCGCGAGTGCGACGGGACCAGGCCGCCCAGCGAGTCCAGCAGTTCGTGAGACCGCTCCCACGCGTCGGCGTCGCTCGCGTACTGGTTGATCGCCAGCAGCAGGTCGATCAGGCGGGTGAGCACCTCGTTCGGCTCCTCCACCCCGCTGTCCCGCATGCTCTCGATCGCCGCGAAGACCTGGCGCTGCGAGGACCGCACGTCCCCGTCCTCGAAGAACGCGACATAGCCGGACGCCACCACCGACGAGGGGGAGTCGCCGGTCCCGGACCCGGCGTCCGAGAGGACGAGCTGCCGGACGTGGTCCAGCCGCCCCGAGTGTCCGGCGACGTACGCCGCGCTGCCCAGCCGCCTGGACCGTTCCTCGCGGCTCTCGCTGAGCTCCGCGGCTCGGGTCAGCCAGGCGACGGCGGTCACCGCGCCGCCCCGCCTGGTCGCGGAGTCCGCGGCCGCCTCCAGCGCCGCGGCCACCGCCTCGTCCGGGTCGACCGTCGAGGCCGCCAGGTGGGTGGCCCGCCGCTCGATGTCGTCGCGGTGCAGCTCGGCGAGGGCCGCGTGTGCGGCGCGCCGCTCGTTGGGGGTGGCGGTCTGGACCACGGTGGACCGCACCAGGGGGTGCCGGAAGACGAAGTCGCCGCTGAGCGGATCGATCTCCAGCAGCCCGAGGGCGGCAGCCTCGTCGGCGTCGCGCATGCGGTAGCGGGTCCCGCGAGTGCGGTCGGCCGCCGTGCCCGATCCGACGCCGTCCAGCGCGCCGCGCAGCAGTTCGGCGCGCACCGCCCCGTCGAGCGACTCGATGCGCGCGCCGTACACCTGTTGCAGCCGCAGGGGCAGCGGGACGCCTGTGTAGCCGAACAGTTCCGCGGCGCTGCGTCCCGCCCGGCCGCCGCGCACATGGGGCGGCAGTTCGAGCAGGGCCAGGGGATTGCCCCGTGCCTCGTCCAGGACCAGGCGGCGGATCTGCGGATCGAGCCCGGGGTGGCGCAGGTCCAGGAGCCGCTCGGCGATCTCCGTCGGGAGGGTGGTGACCGGCAGTTCCGGCAGCGCCGCCGTGTCGAAGCCGGAGGGCACACCGGAGCGCAGGCCGACGACGAGCTTGATGGAGCTGCCGGTCAGCCGGCGTCCGACGAAGCCGCACACCTCGGTGCTGGAGGCGTCGAGCCACTGGCCGTCGTCGAGGACCAGCAGGAGGGGCTGCCGCGAGGCCGCGAGGGAGAGCAGGTCGAGGACGGCGATCCCGAGCGTCATGACCGAGGGCGGAGTGTCCTGGGCCCTGCCGAAGACGACGTCGAACACCCTGCGGTGCGCGTCGTCCAGCCTGTCGAGGTGGTTGAGCAGCGGATACAGGAACTGGTGCAGTCCGGCGAACGGCAGCTCCGACTCGGCCTCGACACCGGCCGCCCTGATCACCCGGTGGTTCTCGGCCGCCGCGAGGTCGACGACGTGGTCCAGCAGGGCGCTCTTGCCCACCCCCGCGTCACCGCGCAGCACGAGCGCGCGGCCCCCGGCGGCCGCCACGAACGCCGACAGCGCCTGCTGCTCGCCTTCACGACCGACCATGGTTCCGACGATCGACTCCACGCCCCCACTCCCTTCACCGCTGAACCGGCCCGGCCCGAACGGTCTCGCGTCCGTGCGTGCGGATCACGCCGGGCGCCAGGCGAGGGTACGTCGTCGTCCCGGGCAGCCACATGCCGGGCGGCTGCGTGCATGACAGCAGGCCCAGTCGCCGGCCGGTCACTCACACCTGTCGCAGAAGACTAGATGCCCCGGCGGGTTCACGTCACCCGGTATGGCTGAAAAAGGCTCTTGTGAGCCAGTCTCATACGTATGCGCCGACAATCGAATCCAACGCTCTTTCCGCACTGGAGTGCGCTGCGGACGGGACGGCCGGAACGGGCGCGCGGTGCACTCGCCCGTTCCTGTCGGGCGAGACCGCGGACCTCGCCCCCGAGAGCGGCCCTCGTCGACACATGTGATCGACCACCGAGAAACATGTCTACAGTGTGGGCATGACCCAGCACCGCAAGGGCCTCGTTCTCGACTTCGGTGGTGTGCTGACCACCCCGCTGCTGCCCGCCGCGCTCGCCTTCGAGCGCCGCGAGGGACTCGCCGAGGGGACCCTGCTCACCGGCCTCTACCTCGATCCCCGGGGCATCCGGCTCACCGAGGAACTCGAGCGCGGCAAGCTCACCCAGAGCGAGTGGAACGAGGCGGCCGCCGAACTGCTCGGTGTCCGGCCGGACAACCTGATGGGCCGTATCTTCGCCGATCTGCGTCCCCAGCCCTCCGTGATCGCCGCGGCCGCCGCCGCCCGCCGAGCCGGCGTCAGGGTCGGCATCCTCTCCAATTCCGTCGGCCCCGACCCCTGGAACCTTTACGCGGGCTACGAGTTGGAGGAGCGTTACGACGCCCTGGTGCTGTCGGAGGGCCACGGCACGCGCAAGCCCGAGCCGGAGATCTTCCGGATCGTGCTGGACGAACTCGGCCTGCCGGCGGAGGAGTGCGTGTTCGTGGACGACACCGAGCAGTACCTGGCGCCCGCGGCCGCGCTGGGATTCGCCACCGTCCACGCCGTGGAGCCGACGCGGACGGTGGCGGCGACGGAAACCCTGCTCGGCATCCCGTTGACGGGCCGGAACCCGGAGCGGGTCACACCCTGAGGAGACACCTGTGAAACTGGGCCTGGCCCTGCCCACCTTCGGCCCCGACGCCTGCCCCGAGGGCATCGTGCGCGTCTGCCGTACCGCGGAGGACATGGGATACGACTCGCTGTGGACCGGCGACCGCGTCCTCGCCCCGCATGTGCCGGGCGCCCCGTACCCGAGCGCCGACGGTGAGATGCCGCGCGCCTACGAGAACCACATGGACCCGCTGGTCGCCCTGACGTTCGCCGCGTCCCACACCACACGGGTCCACCTGGGCACGAGCACCCTGAACGGCCTGTGGCTGCCGCCGGTGATGCTGGCCCGGAGCCTGACCACCCTCGACCTGCTCAGCCGGGGGCGGCTGATCGTGGGTCTCGGCCTGGGCTGGATGCCCGACGAGTACACCGCGGTCTCCGTGCCCTGGAAGGGCCGCGGCGCCCGCCTCGACGAGACGCTGGACGTCCTGCGGGAGTACTGGGCCAATGACGTCTTCTCGCACCAGGGACCGCTGTTCACCATTCCGGAGACCGTCGTAGGCCTCAAACCGCGTCAGAAGCCCGCACCGCCCGTGCTGCTCGCCGCGTTCACCCCCGGTGGACTGCGCCGCATCGGACGGCGGCTCGACGGCTGGCTGCCCGTGGCGATGCCGCTCCCGCATCTGATGGGGATGTGGGAGGTCATCCAGAAGGCGGCGGCCGAGGCGGACCGCGACCCCTCCGCCCTGCGCATGGCGCTCCGTGTCAACCCGCGGCTGACCGACTCCCGTACCGGTCCGGAGCGGATGCCCGCCGCGGGCACCCTCGCCCAGTACGTCGATTACGCGCGGGCCGCCGCCGAAGCGGGTGTGCACGAGCTGTTCGTGGACTTCGGGCAGACACCCGCCTCCCTCGCCGAACGCGTCGACCTCGCCGGCCGCTTCATCGAGGGGGTCCGCCGCGGCTGATCCGCTTCACGGCGACGGAACACCCACAGCGGGACCGACCGGCGCCGACAGGTGTGTCAGGACGTCCCGAGACCGTTGAGGAGGGTGTCCACGACGACGTCCGCCGCCTGGCCCGCGCTCAGTTCGGGCAACTGCCGGGAGACCAGGTGCATGAGCTGGGGCAGCAGCGCGCTAGCCCAGCCCTGGGGCAGCCCCGGCCGCAGCAGGCCTTCGTCGGTGGCCCGCCGCAGGAAGGCGTCGACCTCCTCGACGGCCGCGTCACGCCGGGCGTGGACGCTCTCGTCGGTGAGCATGCGGGTGAGGTCAACGGGCCAGGTGCGGTTGACGGTGATGATGTTCTCGACGTAGCGGTGCAGGGCGACGGCGACGGGTGCTTCGCGCAGGCGGGCGTCCTGGATGGCGTGTTCGATGGCGGTGAGGCGGGCGTCGTAGATGGCGGCGAGGAGGTCGTCGCGGGAGGCGAAGCGTCGGTAGACGGTGCGTCGGTCGACGCCTGCTTCGGTGGCGATGCTCGCGATGCTCGCGCCGGGGTCGGCGGCGAGCATGCGTGCGCCGGTGGTCAGGACGGCTTCGAGATTGCGCGCTGCATCAGCTCTCACCGCACTGATTCTAGTGGCGGAATGTGATGCCTGAGACATCTAGCGCCTCTCAGGAGTAGAAGCCTGGCTTGTAAGTGCTACATTCTAGTGGCAGATAGATCTGGTAATGACAGATTGATGAGTCCTCTAGAAAGGCACCTTCCATGTCGAAGGCATCCGCAGCTTCATCACCCAGGGCGGGAGGGGTGGCCGCCGCGATGAGCGCGCTGGTCCTGGCGGTCCTCCTCGCCGCCCTGGACCAGACGATCGTCTCGACCGCGTTGCCCCGGATAGCCGAGGACCTGGACGGCTTCGACGACATCGCATGGGTCAGCGCCGCCTACCTGCTCGCTTCGACCGCGGTCACACCCCTGTGGGGCAAGCTCGGCGACATGTTCGGCCGCAAGAGGCTGTACCTGGCCTCGACCTCGGTCTTCCTGATCGCCTCCGTGGCCTGCGGCCTGGCACGGAACCTGCCCGAACTGGTCGGTGCCCGCATCCTTCAGGGCGTGGGCGGCGGCGGCATGATCGTGCTGACCTTCGCCCTCGTCGGCGACATCGTCGCCCCGAGCGAACGCGGCCGCTACCAGGGCATGTTCGGCTCGGTCTACGGCGTCGCCAGCATCGTCGGCCCCCTGCTGGGCGGCGTCTTCACCGACCAGCTGTCCTGGCGGTGGGCGTTCCTGGTGAACCTGCCGGTCGGCATCGTCGCCCTGGCCATCGCGGCGCGGGCGCTCCCCGCCGCCGGCCGGGGCACCCGGGCCCGCATCGACTACCCCGGCGCCACCGTGCTGGCCGCCATCGCCACCGGCCTGGTCCTCGTCACGTCCTTCGGGGAGCGCTGGGGCTGGGGCTCGCCGGCCATCGTCGGCCTGATCGCCGCCACCGTCGTACTGGCCGTGCTGCTGGTGCCGGTCGAGCGCCGCGCCGCCGCCCCGGTCCTGCCCCCGGCCATGTTCGCCTCCCGGACCGTGGTGTTCTCCTCGCTGATCGCCTTCTTCGCCAACGCCGCTATGTTCGCCGTGCTGGTCTACCTGCCGACCCACCTCCAGATCGTCCACGGAGTCTCGGCCACCCTCTCCGGCGTCCACATGCTGCCCCTGGTCGCCGGACTCGTCGTCAGTCAGTCCCTGGCCGGACGCTGGGCCGCGCAAGTCGGGCGCCTGCGGACGATCCTGCTCGCGGGCCTGGTCGCCAACCTCGCCGGACTGCTCCTGCTCGGCACCATCGGAGCGGCCACCGACACCGTCCTGCTGAGCGTCTACTTCCTGATCACCGGTGTCGGCATCGGCATGGTCCCCATGGTCGTGCTGACCACCGTCCAGAACAGCGTGCCCACCGCAGACCTCGGCGCCGCCAGCGCCGTGGTCACCTTCGCCCGCTCCATCGGAGCCGCTTTCGGAGTCGCCGTCTTCGGCACCCTCCTGAACACCGGCTTCGCCGACCGTACGAGCAAACTGCCGACCACCGGCGGCTTCGACGCCACCCGCCCCGACACCATCGGCCGGCTTCCCGGCGCCCTGCGCGACACCGCACTGGACGCCTTCGCCCACGCCACGGCCGACGGCTACCTCTGGATCGCGCCCGCCCTCGCCGTCGGGATCGTCCTCGCCCTGTTCCTCAAGCCGGCACGCAAGAGCGGCGAGACCACCACCGACGACTCCACCCCCGCGCCCGCCGAGGACTCCGTCCGGGCCGCCTGACCCACCACGCCCTCGACCGGCCGACGCCCCCGGGTGCCGGCCGGCGGCGCGCTGCGGGCGTCCGCTCACGCACCGCCGTCCTCCGACGGCGCCCCCGGCCTCCGCTACACCCCGTCGTCCTGCGGAGCCGCCTCCGAGAGCCGCTTGAGCTGGTCGGTCCACAGTGCGTTCAGGCGCTGCGCCCACAGCGGGGACGACGCTGTCAGGGATCTGGCGGCCGGCCCGCGGACCACGTTCTCGGTGACCACGTGGGTGCCGTCCGCCACCGGCGTGAGCAGCCACGCCTGGTAGAGCTGCACCCCGGCGCCGACACCCGACCAGCCGAGCCGCGTGTACGGCACGTGCTCGCCCGTGAACATCTCGAACCGGTGGCCGTGGAAGCACACCTCGAAGCTCCGCGCGAGCGGCCCGGCCCGCACCCCGGTGAGGCCCGGCACCCACTCCGGCCACCGCGGCACATCCGTGAGCAGGGCGAACGCCAGCGCGGGCGGGGCCTGCACGACGGCCTGCGTCTGGCAGAAGCTGTGCGCCTGGTCGGGCGAGAACCCCGACGGCCAGTGGATGTCCGGATGGCGGTCCGCGGCACCGGACATTCCGTCCCCTCTCGTACGCGCTGCGAGGCGGCGTCGGATGCGGCCACCGGTGACAGGGCACCGGCAGGGATGCCCCTCGGTCCACTCTGCTCGGCGGCCGTGGGCCCGGCATACGTCGAATGACTGAGGCGAGGACAGGCCCGCCGCACAGGGCCCGCGGGGTCACCCGCCGCTGTTCGCCTCCAGATCGGAGAGGGCGTCCCGCAGTGCGGCCCTCGAAGTGATGCCCAGTTTGGGGTAGATCTGGTACAGGTGCGTGCCGATGGTCCGATGGGACAGCAACAGCCGCTCGGCGATCTGCTTGTTCGTCAGTCCGGTCGCCGCGAGCCTGGCGATCTGGAGTTCCTGTGCCGTCAGGGCCCCCGGCCCGGGCCTGGCGGCCACCGACGCGGAGTGCCCGCCGGCCCGCAACTCCGCCGCGGTGCGCGCCGCCCAGGGCTTGGCGCCCAGGCGCTGGAAGTCCTCGAGCGCCCGGGAAAGCTGCTCCCGGGCCTCCGCAGCGACCCGCAGCCGCCGCAGCCGCTCGCCGTAAAAGAGCCGCACGCGTGCGACGTCGAACGGCCGGTGCTCCGGATCGGGCAGGGACAGCGCCTGCTCGAACAGCGCGAGCGACGCCTTACCCGGTGTGGTCAGCGCCTCGCAGGCCAGTACCGACAGTTCCAGACGGGGCGACAGCGCGGCCATCGAGCTGGCGCGCATCGCCGCCGCGTGTGCCGCGGCCTCCTTGTCCCGTCCGGTCCGGACGGCGGCCTCCACCAGGTCCATCGCACCCCACATGGCGATCGGCACGTAGGGGGCCACGGTCCCGGCCGGGCTCAGGGCGCAGGCGTGCTGGTACGCGGTCTCGAAGTCGTTGCCGCCCAATGCGGCCAGCGCTCTGGCATGGCAGGCGAAGTACCGGGCGCCGTGCGTGCCGCGAGGGGTCGCCCAGCGGACGATCTCCTCGGTCAGCCCGGCACTGGTGGCCGCGTCGCCCTGTGCCGCGGCCACGACCGCCTGGATGTACTGGAAGTACCAGGCGAAGAACCGGTAGTCGTGGTTCTCGCACAGCGCGAGCCCCTCGGCGGCCAGCTCGGCCGCGTCGTCCCACCGGCCCAGGTGGAAGTAGTCCAGACCCAGGTGCATCAGCGCGCCCAGATGGCGGCGGACGGGCGCGGCACCTGCGCGGCCCTGCTCCACCAGCCGGCGCGTGGCCCACCGGAAGTCCCCGAGCCGGTCCGCGAACACCGCGGCGGTGCCGACACGGATCACCCGGGTGGGGTCGTCGCCCACGGTGGTGATCAGTCGCGACAGCAGGGGCAGCGCCGCGGCCCCGGTGCGCGCCGGGTCGCCGAAGGTCCGGGTGATCACCCAGAGCAGTTCGGGCGGCTCGGGCGTCAGCCGTTCCACGTACTTCAGGAGCGGCTGCCACAGCTTCGGGTCACCGCCGTACCAGCACAGCAGCACCAGGACGTGCAGGGCCTCGATGAGGCCCTCGTCCGAGGCGTCGTAACCGTGCCCCCCGGACTCGATCGCCCCGACCAGGAGCTGGTAGGCGGTGTCCATGTCGCCGTCCCGGTTGATCAGCAGGAACGCCGCCGCGGCCGCCGCGTGCAGGGACTGCTGTCCGGTGGGATGGGCCTGGGCTCCGGCCAGCAGCCGCGTGGCGTCGTCCAGGTCGCCGCTGGAGTCCACGCCGACGTAGGCCGCCTCGGCCAGCCGGCGGCTCTCGTCGGATGCCGCGGGGCTGAGTCCCGCGGCGCGGGTCAGTGCCGCGACCGCGCCGAGCGCGTCCCCGCGCCGCAGCCGGCGGCGCGCGGCCTCCTCCAGCAGCGCCGCGACCGTCTCGTCCGGCCCCACGGCCGCTTCACCCAGGTGCCAGGCCCGTCGCTCCAACTGGTCGCCGAGCACGTCGGCGAGCGCACGGTGGGCGCGTCTGCGTTCGGCGGCGGGGGCAAGCTCCACCACCGCGGAACCGATCAGCGGATGCCGGAAGGACAGCCGCCGGTTGTCGGTGGAGATGGTCACCAGCCGCTTTTGCTCGGCGGGGCAGAGGTCGTCGACACCGGCCCGGCCGGATGCGGCGGCCTCGACGGCGGCCAGGTCACCAGTCCCGTCGAGGGCCGCGAGCAGCAGCATCAGCCGGGTGGGAGAGGACAGCCCGGCCACGCGCGAGGCGAACATCGCCTGGAGCCGTTCGCTGAGGGGCAGCACGCTCGGTATCGCGGCCAGGGTCGTGCGCTGTTCGGCGGAGAGCGCCATCGGCAGCTCCACCAGCGCCAGCGGGTTGCCGCGCGCCTCGGCCGTGATGCGGCGGCGTACGGCGGGGGAGACGTCGGGGTGCGTGCGGGCGAGCAGTTCGGCGGCGGAGGCGTCGTCCAGCGGCTCCAGCCGCCGTTCGGTCAGGCCGCTGGACTCGAAGAAGCTCTCGGAGTCCGTGCGGGAGGCGGCGAGGAAGCCGATCCGGCTGCCGATGAGCCGCCGGGCCACGAAGCCGAGCACGGCGTTGGTCGCCCGGTCCAGCCACGGCAGGTCGTCGACGACGAGCAGCAGCGGCGTGCGGGCCGATATCAGCCGCAGCAGCAGGAGGACCGCGGTGGAGGTCAGGAGCCGGTCGGGCGCCGGCCCGCCGCCGATGCCGATCGCGACCCGCAGCGCCTCGCGGTGCACGGGGTCCAGGACGTCGAACTCGTCGAAGAGCGGCACCAGGAGCTGGTTGAGTCCGGCGTAGCCGATGTCCGCCTCGAACTGCACCCCGGCCGCGCGCAGCACCCGGACGCCGTTGCGCGCGGCATCCGTCGCCACGGCGTCGAGCACGGCGGTCTTGCCCACTCCCGCCTCGCCCGAGAGCAGCAGTGCCGCCCCGTGGACCTCGGAGTTGTTGAGGAAGGAGTGGATGAAGTCGAGGTCCCCGTCGCGTCCGACCAGCCGTGTCGAGGCCGGGCGGACGGGCGGGTCCAGGTCGTTCATCGAGCTGCCTCCAACGGGGGACGTCTGGAGGCCTGGTGGGGTCCGCCGGCCTGGCCGTGCCTGCACCCGGCTCCGTGCGGCCCATGCAATCACTGGAGTGTAAAGGACGTCCACATCGTGCCCACGTCAGCGCGGTCGGGTGCGGAAGGCGACCGGCAGGCGCTCCGGACCCGCCCCGAGGACTGTCCGGAACTGGACCCTCTCTGACGTGAAGGGCGGTGTCGCCGCACCCCGGACGGCGAAGATCGTCGCACCCGGCGCAGAACATTCCACCGCACACGACGAAGTGAGGGACTGCCGTGACCGACCTGACCGCCGCTACCGAATCCGTGGCACAGCTCCGCACGGTCTGGCGTGCCATGGTGCTGGACCGGAACGAGGAGGCGGACGTACGTGATCTGCCGGGGGTCGCCGTCCGCTGGGCCGACTGCCGCTTCGCCTTCTGGAACGCGATCACCCTGACCGAGACGGGGGCCGACGCGACGCTTCTGGAGAAGCGGCTGCGCCAGGCGGCGGACATCATGGCCTCCAAGCGGCACCCGGGCTTCTTGTGGCTCTTCGAGGACCTGCTCGCCGACGACGCGCGCGAGGCGCTGGAAGGGGCAGCGGACAGCGCTGGCCTGTCCTACGCCTTCCCCGGCACCGGCATGGCCGGCGACTTGCTGCCCGTCCCTGACGCCCACCACCCGGAGCTGACGTTCGAACGGGTCACCACCGACGAGCACCTGCTGGCGTACGCGGACCTCAACTCGCGCGCCTACGGCTTCCCCCTCGACGACGGCCGCGACGGACTGGCGGGCTCCCGCCTGTGGAAGCGGGAGGTGTACGCCTACCTGGCCCTGCGGGACGGCACACCCGTCGCCTGCGCCGCCACCGTCGAGGCCCAGGGCAGGCTCTTCGTCGTGCTTGTCGCCACCGAACCCGGGCAGCAGCGCCGCGGTTATGGCGAGGCGGTCACCCGCAAGGCGCTGTACGAGGGTGCCCGCGCCACCGGCCTGACCCGGGCGACCCTGCACGCGACCGTCGCCGGGGCGCCCGTGTATCCGCGCATCGGTTTCGAGCCGAACTCCCCGATGCGCTTCTACGCGCTGAAGGGCTGAGCCGTGACCGTGCGACCCGTCCCTGGGCGTGGGGGACTCACTCTTCTTCGGCGAGGAGTCCTACTGACCGGGCAGTGCCCCGCGTGTGCCGTCCGACGGGCACAGCCCCCGCAGGAGGACGTCGAGGAGCCGTTCCGACCGGGCGTACTCCTCGTCGTCCGCTCCGACCCGCCACAACGGGCCGAGCAGCAGGAGCACGTCCTCGGCCGTCGTCCCGGGCACGATGGCCCCGGCCGCCTCGTTGGCCGCCACGAGGGCCGAAAGGGCGTCCAGCAGCGGCTGGTACGCCTGCCCGCACTCCTCGGTCAGTACGTCGCCCGCCGTGCTCATGGCGCACGCGAACTCCGGTGTGCACGCGCCGACGTCCAGGAGGCGCTTCAGCCAGGTCCGCAGCGCGAGCGGGGGATTCAGGGCGCCGAGGAGGGCGGGCACGGCGGCCGCCAGCTCCTCCACCTCCTCCCAGTACACCTCGAGCACAAGGGCCTCCCGACTGGGGAAGTGGCGGTAGATGGTGCCCTGGCCCACGCCGGCTCTGCGCGCGATGGACTTGAGCGAGGTGTCACCGGCAGCGGCGAGGGTCTCCGCCGCCGCTTCGAGGATGCGCAGCCGGTTGTGGCGTGCGTCGGCTCTCATCGATGCTCCGGCCTCTCTCCGGTGGCGATGCCGAGCAGCGCGGTGTGCCGCGCCGGGCAGGGGAAGGAGTGCAACACATGCAACACATGTCGCCGTCGCCGCGATAGGCACACATGAGACACGTATTCTGATGGAAACCTACACCCGCACGCCGTCCGACCGGGTGGGGGCACCGACATCTCGTCCGCAACCGACGGAAGGCCCTCGCTTCCCATGCCGCATGAGCGCCTCCCCGCACTGTCCGCCGCCCTCACCGCGGACCTCGACCAGGGCGTCTGGGCCCCGGGGCCCCTGGAGTGCACCCTCGCGGCCCGCCTGCTGGTGGCCTGCGCCGGTGACGGCCAGTTCACCCCGGTTCGGCTGCGCGAGATCCTCTGGGAGGGCAACGTCGCTCTGTCGCACACGGGTGGCGGTCGGCTGGCCCGTCTCCTTGCCGCACTGCACGAGGCGACCGCACGGCCGGGGCCTGGCGCCGACGTCGAACTGGCAGCTGCCGCCCGCCTGTTGGAGCGGGTGGCACAGGAACCGGAGTCCGCCCGCGGCCGGTGACGTGGTCAGCGTTCACGGGGGCGGGGGGAAGCCGGAACGGTCCGCGGGGACCCCGCACCCGGTGGCCGGCCGCCGGTGTCGGCGGGAGAGGACGCGTGGTGGGGCTGTCGGTGGAGGTCGCGGAGGAAGTCGGTGAGGAGCTCCAGCGTCCGTTCCGGTTCCTCGAAGGTGGCCGTGTGCCCGCCCTTGACCGCGGCCAGCCGTGCCCCTGGTATCCCCTCCGCGAGTTCCACCGAGTGCTCCGGAGCCACCAACTGGTCGCCCGTGGCCGCGACGACCAGGGTCGGTGCGCTGACGGCGGCGAGATCGCCGCGCAGGTCGATGCCCAGGGCCAAGGCGATCTGCTGAGAGACGCCGGGTGCGGATCCCGCCAGCCGGGCGGTCAGCCGCCGGGCCTCCTGCGAGGTGTGCGCGGCGAGGTAGGCCCGGGAGAAGGACAGTGAGGCGAGGAAAGCGTGCAACTCGGCGTCGCCGCGGGCCAGCACCGACGCCCACATCTCCAGACCGAGCCACAGTGTCGTGCGGGGCCGGGCGAACCCGCAGAGGGTGAACAGGCCGCGAACCGGGCGGGGATGGCGGGCGGCGGTCGCGACGGCGACGGCCGCGCCCAGTGAGGTCCCGGCGATCACGAACTCCGTCAGCCCGGCCTCGCGCGCCGTGGCAGCCACCTCGTCGGCCACGGCACCGACCCGCAGCGGGCCGACGGGCAAGGGGCTGCGGCCCGACCCGGGGAGATCGATCGACACGACCGTGTGCTCGACCGCCAGGTCGGCCAGTAACAGCTCCCAGGTGTCCGCCGCGGTGCCCCCGATCCCGGCCAACAGGACCAGACCGGGTCCGCTGCCCCGGACGTCGTACGCGAGCATGCCCACCTCTTCCGCTTCCCCAGGAGCACGAGCCTGCCCGGGACCATGAGCCTCCCCCGGAGCACGAGGGGAGGAGGGTCCGCGGGTTCAGCCGGCGGGAGCCTATCGGGATGTGTGCCGTGCTGCGTCCGGTTCCGTCTGTCGCGCGGTCCAGGAGGCGAGGATGCGCAGCCCGTCGTGCGAGGGGCTGCCGGGTTCGGCGGTCAGGACCATCAGGCGTTGCCCGGAGCCGTCGCCGCCGGACCAGGTGTCACAGTCCAGGGTGAGGTCGCCCACCAGGGGGTGGCGGTAGTGCTTGGTGCCGTACGTGGCGCTGTTGACGCGCTGCTGGGCCCACCAGGTGCGGAAGTCGGCGTCCTGGACGGTGAGGTCGCCGACCAGGCGCGCGAGTTCAGGGTCGTCGGAATCGGCGCCCGCCTCCATCCGCAGGGCGGCCACCGCGTCCCGGGCGTCGTGGGCCCACTCCCTGTGCAGCCCCCGGATCGCCGGGTCGGTGAACATCAGCCGCAGGTAGTTGCGCTGGTGGGCCGGTACGGCGGCGAAGTCGGTGTAGAGGGCGGTGGCGGTGGGGTTCCAGGCGAGGATGTCGAGGCGTCTGCCGAGGACGAGGGCGGGGGTGTGGGTGAGTTGGTCGAGGAGGCGACGCATGGCGGGCCGTAGGTGTTGGGGTCGTCGGCCGCGGCGTTGTGGGCGGTCGTCGGTGCGGCCGGCGAGTTGGTAGAGGTAGCGCTCCTCGTCCTCATCCAGGTGCAGGGCGCGGGCGAGGGTGGCCAGGACGGGGGTGGAGGCGCGGACGCGGCCCTGTTCGAGGCGGGTGTAGTAGTCGACGCTGATGGCGGCGAGTGCGGCGACTTCTTCGCGGCGCAGTCCCGTGACCCGGCGGGTGGAGTCCGTGGCGGGCAGGCCGCACTGCTCGGGACGCAGTTGCGCCCGGCGGGCCCGCAGAAAGGCACCGAGGGCATGCGGGTCGGGATGTGAGCTCATGTCGTCGATTCTCCTGCGGATCACCCGCAAGGGCGATGTGCCGGGTGAGGTCGGGGAACGGCCCGAGGGCGGCGGAACCCGCGATCGGTCCCACCGCCCTCCGGGGTGTCAGCGGACGGTGGCGCGGGCCGCGCGCTCGATCACGTCGGCCACCAGGCGGGGGTGGGAGACGGCGACGGAATGGGAGGCGGCGACCTCGGTGGTGTGCGCGTGGGCGCGCTTGGCCATGAAGCGCTGCACGGCCGGGGGGATGTTGAGGTCCTCGGTGGTGACGATGTCCCAGCTCGGGATGGTCTTCCAGGCCGCGGTGGTGGCCTTCTCCTCCAGGGCGGCCTGGGCGATGGGACGCTGCTCGGCGGCCATCAGGGCGGCCTGCTTGGCGGGTACGTCGGCGGCGAATTGGTGGTGGAACTCGTCCTGCCGGATGTACAGGTCGGTGACGGTGGAACCGTCGGCCTGCTGGTAGGTGACCGGGTCAAGGGTGCCGGGGAGGGTGGAACCCGGGTACTTGTTCGTGAGCTCCAGGGCGCTTTCGCCGGGGGCGGGCAGGAAGGCGGCCACGTAGACCAGGGCCTTGACCTCGGGATCGTCGGTGGCGGCCGCGCTGATGACGTTGCCGCCGTAGGAGTGGCCGACGACGATCTTCGGGCCCTTGACGTGGTCGAGGACGGTTCGCAGGGCGGCGGCGTCGGATGCCGGGCCGCGCAGCGGGTTGGCGGCGGCGACGACCGGGTAGCCGTCCGCGCGGAGCTTGGCGATGACGCCGTTCCAGCTGGAGCCGTCGGCGAAGGCGCCGTGCTCCAGGATGACGGTGGGCTTGGCGTGCTTGCCGGCGCCGGCCGCCCCGGCGCTCTCGGTCGCGCCGTTGGCGGTGCCGGTGAGGGCGAACGCGCCCAGCGCGAGCCCCGCCGTGGCCGTCGCGACCGCGCCCGTCACCAGCCGCTTGCGTCCACCCTTGATGCTCACCACGACAAAACCCCTCTCAGGAATGTTTCTCGGTTTCGGTACTTGAGGTGTTCCGGTTCGACCGGATTCCGTCACCGCTCCGACCGGTGACGAATTTCGCACAGAAGATCGTCACCTGTCAAGGAGGTGACCGATCGTCGAGGTCGTGCTGCTGCCGATGGCTGTGGCTCAGAGGTGGTCGGCGTCCACCACGGCCTGGGCGAAGGCGGTGGGTGCTTCCTGCGGCAGATCGTGACCGATGTCCGTGATCGTCCGGTGCAGGTACGGGCCGGTGAAGTGGTTGCGGTACGAGGTGCCGTCGCCCGGTGCCGTGAACGGGTCCAGGGCCGCGTCGAGGGTGACCGTGGGGACACCGATGGAGGGCTGAGCGGCAAGGAGGCGCTCGTAGCGGTCGTAGCGCCGGTCGCCCTCGATCAGGCTGATGCGCCACCGGTAGTTGTAGAGGACGATCGCGGCGTAGTCGGGGTTCTTGAAGGCCTCGGCGGTGCGCGCAAAGGTGGCGTCGGAGAAGTCCCAGTTCGGGGAGACGAGGGTCCACACGTAGCGGCACAGCGCGATGCGCTGGTCGACGTTCTCCATGGCCTTCACACCCCGGTCGGTGGCGAAGTACCACTGGTACCACCAGTTGTGCTCCACGGCCGGGATCGCGGGCTCCAGCTGCGCCTTGCGGTCGGTGATGAGGTAACCGCTGGTCGACACAAGGGACTTGACGCGCTCGGGCCACAGGGCGGCGATGATGTCGGCGGTCCGCGAGCCCCAGTCGAAGCCGGCGAGGACGGCCTTGTCGATCTTCAGGGCGTCCATGAACGCGATGATGTCCAGGGCGATCGCGGACTGCTCGGTGGTGCGGGGGGTGTGCCGGGACAGGAAGCGGGTGCTGCCGTGGCCGCGCAGGTACGGGACGAGGACCCGGTAGCCCAGGTCGGCCAGGAGCGGGGCGACGTCGACGAAGCTGTGGATGTCGTACGGCCACCCGTGCAGGAGGACGACGACCGGGCCGTGCGCGGGGCCGGCCTCGGCGTAACCGATCTCCAGGACGCCCGCCTTGACGTGCTTCAGCCTGCTGAACTCGGTGTGGGTGCCGGGCGTGACGGTCGGCACCGTGGGAGCGGCGGCGCCGCTCGACAGCTGCGAGGCGGTCGCTGCGGACGCCTGGATCTGGAGGCCGGCCAGGGAGGCCGCGGCCGCGCCGGTGCCCAGACCGACGGCCTTGCTGAAGGTACGCCTGTTGATCATGTGAAGTCCTCCGGAGTGCGTTCGAGATGACCGGCCCGTGCTCGCCGGGCCGTTGGCGCGATGACCCTCGCACAGCGTCTGTCACCTGTCAAACAGGTGACGAGCGGGGTCGATGTCCATACTCTCTCCCGTAACGAAACCGGACACATCAGTCATGTGACGGTCGGATACGCGGCGTCGGCACGGGCGTGCGGAGCGCCACCCGGTCAGTCATTCGACTCAGGCGAACGACCTGCGTTGCGGGCCTGCGGGTTCCCCTGGGCAAGGTCCAGCGTCAGTTAGCGGCACAGCCGAGACCGGCTTCGGATGACGCTGGTCCAGCAGCCATCGCCAGACCGAGTCCGACAGGACGTCCACGGGAAGTCGGTCGAGGGCGAGGTGTCGAGTCCTGAACGATGCCCGAGCGGCATGTCAAGCCTGTGTGCGTGCGGCTCCGTTTTCGCGGCGAAGTGAGTCGCGGAGCCCGGCCCGCCCCGACTCCGGCGATCCGTCCGTCACGGCCACTTGCTACTGGTGCCCGCCGGGTGTGCGGCGCGCTCACCCGGAGAGCCTGCTGTGCCGCCGAGCCCGCAAAGATACGTGTCGACCGCCACGTCGGCGGCCTGCCCCGGACTCAGGTGGGCGAGGTGATGGGCCGCCAGGTGCACCAGCGCGAGCAGCAGCGACCCTGCCCAGTCCCGTGGCCGGTCCCGGCGCAGCAGATCCCCGTCGGCCGCCCGCCGCAGGAAGGCCTCGACCTCGGCGATACAGGCGTTTCGACGCTGCTTGATCGCCTCGTCGGTGAGCATGCGGGTGAGGTCGACGGGCCAGGTGCGGTTGACGGTGATGATGTTCTCGACGTAGCGGTGCAGGGCGACGGCGACGGGTGCTTCGCGCAGGCGGGCATCTTGGATGGCGTGTTCGATGGCGGTGAGGCGGGCGTCGTAGATGGCGGCGAGGAGGTCGTCGCGGGAGGCGAAGCGTCGGTAGACGGTGCGTCGGTCGACGCCTGCTTCGGTGGCGATGCTCGCGATGCTCGTGCCGGGGTCGGCGGCGAGCATGCGTGCGCCGGTGGTCAGGACGGCTTCGAGATTGCGCGCTGCATCAGCTCTCATCCCACAAAAGTACCGCTCATGTGGATGCTAGAACTCTGCAGTGCACTCTTATGAGAATCTAACCGAGAGAAGTGCTACATTAAAGTGGCAATTAGAAGAGCATGATCTACGACCGCACCCGAAGAGAGAACGCACATGATCACCTACGCCCGACTTTTCATCGGAGGCATCTGGGTCGAGCCGAGCAACCCGGAGCTGCTCGACATCTCCTCCCCGCACGACCGCTCGGTGATCGGCCGCGCCGCCCAGGCGCAGCCGGCGGACATCGACCGGGCCGTCGCCGCGGCGCGGGCTTCCTTCGACAAGGGCGAGTGGCGCCTTACCCCGCCCGCCGAGCGCATCGCGGTCCTGCGGCGGTTCAACGCCCTGCGCGAGGAGAGCGCCGAGAAGATCGCCCACCTGATCTCGCTGGAGAACGGCTCGGCCGGCTGGTTCACCCGCGCAGGCCAGCCGGGCCTGACCCGCCAGGCGAACGCCTACCTCAAGGCGGCGGAGGAGTTCCCGTGGGAGGAGACGCTGGTGCCCTCCGACCCGGCGGCCCCGGTGCGCAGCGTGGTGCGCCGCGAGGCGATCGGCGTCGTGGCCGCCGTCATCCCCTGGAACTCCCCCTTCTCCTCGGCCACTTCGAAGATCATCCCTTCGCTCCTCGCGGGCAACTCGGTGGTCCTGAAGGTGTCCCCGGAGAACTCGCTGAGCATGGGCTTCCTGTCCGAGCTCATCGAACGGGCGGGCCTCCCCGAGGGCGTGATCAGCGTGCTGCCCGCCGACCGTGAGACCAGTGAGTACCTGGTCTCCCACCAGGACGTCGACAAGATCGCCTTCACTGGCTCCACCCGGGCCGGCCGTCGCATCGCCGCGATCGCCGGCGAGCAGCTGAAGCGGGTCAGCCTGGAGCTGGGTGGCAAGTCCGCCGCGATCATCCTGCCCGACGCCGACATCGAAAAGGCCGTCGCGGGCGTGAGGTTCGGCTCCCTGCTCAACAACGGCGAGTCCTGCATCGCCCAGACCCGCATCCTGGCCCCGCGCAGCCGGTACGAGGAGGTCGTGGCCGGGCTCAAGGAACTGGTCGAGTCCCTGAAGGTCGGCGACCCCAACGACCCCGACACCTTCATCGGCCCGATGATCCGCCCCGACCAGCAGGAGCGGGTGCGCAACTACATCCAGCTCGGCATCGAGGAAGGCGCCCGCCTGGTCACCGGCGGCCCCCAGATCCCGGAGGGCCTGGAGAAGGGCAACTACGTCACCCCGACCGTCTTCGCCGACGTCGACAACGCCATGCGGATCGCGCAGGAGGAGATCTTCGGCCCGGTCCTGGTGGTCATCGCCTACGACGACGAGGACGAGGCCGTCCGTATCGCCAACGACTCCGAGTACGGCCTGTCCGGCGGTGTCTGGTCCGCCGACGAGGCCCACGCTCTGGAGGTGGCCCGTCGCGTCCGCACCGGCACCGTCACCGTCAACGGCGCGTCCGTCGCCTTCGACGGCCCGTTCGGCGGGTTCAAGGCCAGCGGCATCGGCCGCGAGTACGGCGCGGTCGGCCTCGGTACGTACACGGAGTACAAGACCATCACGGTCTGACCCGGAACCGTATGGCGGTCCCGGCGCACCCAATGACCCGTTGGTGCGGTGATGAACGCAAAGCGTACGCACGTGTCTCACCCCTCCGGGCGACCAGAAGGCGGTACTGCCGGGCAACCGAAAATCACCGCCTTGGAGGCGCCGTGTCGCCTCAGGGGCTGGACACGACTTCGTCACCGGCTTGACAGGTGACGAGCGAAAGGCCATGCTGAGAGTCGTCCGGGCGACAATCAGGACGCCGTCCGCGATCGACGAAGTGGAGCAGGGTCATGAACAAGGGGCTCAGCACGGAAGACGCCGAGGCGGCGGTTCGGCACGCGCGGTTCGGCAAGCTTCCCGAGCGCATACGTTTCGGCGACATGACCGAAGCGGTCGAGGCCGCCCCGGCCGGCGGGGCGAACGGATCGTACGACCCCGAAGGCTCGTGGAAGTACTACTCCTGCCTCGCCCTCGACCTCGGTCTGTAGATGCCCGCCGGGCGTCGATCCCGGCGACGGACGCTGAATGGCCTGGATCGCCCGGTCGGCCGTGCTCCGCACGGTGCCGACCGGGCGATCCTGCGTTTGAGTCGCCGGCTGCCCGGGCCTCGGGGTGGCTGTGCGGTGGCGAAGGTGTCCGGAGCATTCTTAAGTCTACCGGTGTAGACTTATGTTGTCGTGATGATCGACCCTGGCCGTCATGGCCCGGGAACACCGAGGAGAACAGACATGAACCTGAATCTGACCGGAAGGCGCGCCCTCGTCACCGGATCGAGTGCCGGCCTCGGTGAGGCCACCGCGAAGCTGCTGGCGGCGGAGGGAGCGACCGTCGTGGTGCACGGCCGGGACAAGGAGCGTGCGGACAGGGTCGCGGGCGAGATCCGGGAGGCCGGCGGGACGGCCACCACGGTCGTGGGCGACCTCGCCGACGACGACGCGGCAGCGGAGGTCGCCCGGGCGGTTTCCGCCGACGGCGCCGTCGACATCCTCGTCAACAACGCGGGTTTCTACCGCCACCTGTCGTGGACCGAGGCGAACCCCGACGAATGGCGGAACACCTACAACGTCAACGTCGTCTCCGGTGTCCGGATGATCCAGCACCTGGTCCCGGCGATGCGTGAGCGCGGCTGGGGCCGGGTCGTCACCATCGGCGGCGGTCTCGCCTCCCAGCCGATGAACACCCACCCGCAGTACAACGCCACCCTCGCCGCCCGGCACAACCTCGCCGTGTCCCTGGCCCGCGAACTCAAGGGCACCGGCGTCACCTCCAACGTGGTGTCGCCCGGAGCGATCCTCGTCGAGGCCACGAAGGAACTCGTCACGCAGATCGGCCCCGCCCGCGGCTGGGGCGACACCTGGGAGGAGATCCAGCCGAACGCCGTGAACGCCCTGATCCCCAACGACCAGGAACGCTTCGGCCGGCCCGACGAGATCGCCGCGGCCGTGGCGTATCTGTGCAGCGACTACGCCCAGTACGTCAGCGGAGCCACCATCCGCGTGGACGGCGGTCTCATCCGCTCCGCGTTCTGAACAGCCCCCGGGACCGGACGCCGACGGCTACCCGGCGGCGCCGTCCGGGCCGGCCGCGGGAGACCGGTGCAGGCCCGAGGTCCGGGTGACCGGACGGAGCATGTCGGCCAGGAGATCCGCCAGTTGGTCGTTGTCGGCCGAGGCGAGCGCGGTGGTGCCGACGACAGTGCGCAGCAACCACGTACCGGCGATCACGGCCAGTCCCAGCTGCGCCCGCACCTCCGCGTCGGAACCGTCGAGCAGACCGGCGAGCCGCGCTCCCACGTGGGTCTCGATGCCCTGCCGGACGATGTCCACCGCTTCCGGGTCCGCCGCCGACCGCAGCAACAACAGGAACGGGTCGAGCGGTTCGGCGCCGGGCGCCGTGCGCTCGGCCAGTGTGCGGGCGACGGAGTCCGCCAGGCCCGGCAGCTGGTCGCCGACCACCGTCGGCGGCGCGAAGGCACGCTCGACGGCCTCGGCGAACAGCCGGTCCTTCGAGCCGAAGTAGCGGTTGATCATCATCGCCGTCACCCCCGCCCGCTCGGCGATCTGTCGCACCCCGGCGCGGGCGTACCCGTGCTCGGTGAACTCGACGACCGCGGCAGCGAGGATCGCCTCGCGCGTCGCGGCGCCGTCGCGTCGGCGAACGGGATGTGCGGTACTCATGAGGTCGAGCATACGGGGGGCTCCCGTCCGGGTGGATGCCCTGGTGTCCCGCTGGGACACATGTCTGCCCACGGAGTCATATCCAGGTGTCGAGCCACATCCTGTCGTGCCAGTCGGCGTACGGGATCGTCTGCCCCGTGTAGACCGGGAAGAAGTAGATGAAGTTCCAGGCGATCAGCAGCACCACCACGCCCACGGCCACGGCACCTTGGACGCGCCGTCGGGCCTGCGCGCCCGGCGGACCCCCCAGGGCGCCCAGCATCGTCGCCACGGCCAGGCACAGGTACGGCACGAACACGACGGCGTAGAAGGAGAAGATCGTGCGGTCCTGGTAGAGGAACCAGGGCAGGTACCCGGCCCCCACTCCACACAGGACGGCACCGGCACCCCAGTCGCGCCGCAGGGCCCACCGGTACAGCAGATACACGAGCGCAGCGCATGCCGACCACCACAGTGCCGGCGTTCCGAGCGCGAGGATCGTCTGCGAACAGTCGACGGTCGTGCCGCACCCGTCCACCCCCGGCTTCGGCGACTCGTAGTGGAACAGCACAGGGCGGCCCAGAACCAGCCAACTCCAGGGGTTGGACTCGTACTTGTGGGGCGAGTGCAGCCCCACGTTGAATGTGTACACCGCGTGCTCGTAGTGCCACAGGCTCCGCAGCGGCGCCGGAATCCACGCCCATGGACCGCCGCGTCCCTCGGCCCAGTGCCGCCCGTAACCGTCGTCGGACAGGAACCAGCCCGTCCAGGTCGCCACATACGTCACGACGGCGACCGGGACGAGGGACACCAGCGACCAGCCGGCGTCCCGGCGCAGCACCGCGCGAAAGGGCCGGTACGCCCCCGCCACACGCCGGGCCCCGACGTCCCACAGCAGCGTCAGCACGACGAAGAAGGCGAGGAAGTACAGGCCGTTCCACTTGGTCGAGGCCGCGAGCCCGAGGAAGACGCCGGCCGCGAGCCGCCAGGGGCGCACGCCCGTTCCCGCGTGGTCACCGGTGGGCCCGTGCGGGCGCACCCGGCCGTCCCCGCTCACCGGAAGGGCCGCCGCGAGCCTGGCCCGCGCGGTGTCCCGGTCGATGAGCAGGCATCCGAACGCCGCCAGCACGAAGAACGACACGACGAGATCGAGCAGTGCGACGCGGCTCATCACCAACTGCAACCCGTCCATCGCCAGCAGCAGCCCCGCCAGACAGCCCAGCAGCGTCGAACGGAACAGCCGGCGCCCCGTGCGGCAGAGCATCAGCACCGACACCGTGCCGAGAACCGCCGTCATGAAACGCCAGCCGAACGGCGTGAGACCGAACATCCACTCACCCAGGGCGATCACCCACTTGCCCGTCGGCGGGTGCGCGACGAAGACCCCGCCGTCGGACAGGGGGATCACCTGAGGATGGGCCAGGATCTGCGGGTCGGCGATCTTCCGGTCCGGCCAGGTGCCCTCGTAGCCGAGCCGCAGCATGGCCCAGGCGTCCTTGGCGTAGTACGTCTCGTCGAACACCACGGCCCGTGGCTCGCCCAGCCGCCAGAAGCGCAGCACCCCGGCGAAGAGCGCCACCATCAGCGGTCCGCCCCACCCCGACCAGCGGGCCAGGCGAGCCGCCGACCTCGGGGACAGACCGAGGATCCGCCATGGCCACAGGGCGGGTTCGGGGAACGGCACCACCAGGCGGTCCCGCACGGACACGCGGGCACCTTCGACATGACCGAAGCGCCGCAGCCGTCGTTCCCAGGAACCCGGCTCGTGACTGGCCGGCACCTCGGGCCCGTCGACCGACGGGGAGGCGTTCTCACGTATCACGGGCATCAGCGCGTCGAGCCCGACCAGGTGGCCGCATAGGGCGTGTCGGAGATACGTGTCGGCACCGGGACCCCTGAGGCAGTGGCGCCGGAACGAACCGTCGACGGTGTCGGGACCGACTCGGCGGAAGTGACCGGACGGGGCTGCGGGCTGTTGGACACGCCCTGGGCGAACGCCCCCGTCAGGAACAGGAGTCCGACACCGGCACCGGCGAGGGTCAGCACCGACGCGGTGGCCATCCAGGCCTTCCGTATCCGCTGCCGGGCACGGACTCCGGCCCGCAGCCGGGCCCGGTGCCGTTCCTCGTAGGGGGCCTCCGTGTGACTGTCACGCATCATGCGTGCCAGTTCCTGCTCGAAGTGGTCCATGGCTCCTTCTTCACTCGACGGACTCGACGGACTCGACGGACTCGACCGGAGCGACCGACTCGGCGGACTCGGCGGACTCGGTCGGCTCGACCGACTCGGTCATCAGCCGTCGCAGCCGTGCGACACCCCTGGACGTGAGCGAACGGGCCGTCCCCACCGGGCACCCCAGCACCCGTGCCACCTGCCGCTCGGGCAGGTCCTGGTAGTACCGCAGCACCACCGCGGCCCGCTGCCGGGTCGGCAACAGCGCCAACACCGCCTCCAGCCGGGTCCGTTCGTCCACTACGGCGGCCTCGTCACCCACCCAGGGCGGGTCGGGCATCTCCTCCACCGGCTGCTCACCCCACCAGCGCCGCCGCGCGGAACGTGCCGCGGCGCGAACGAGCACCCGCCGCACATACGCCTCGGGCGCCTGCTCCGCCACCCTCGGCCAGGCGAACCACAGCTTGACCAGTGCCTCCTGGAGCAGATCCTCCGCCCGGTGCCGGTCGCCGCCGGTGAGCAGCCGCGCCAGATGGTGCAGGGCCGACCACCGGGCCGACACGAACCGGTCGAACTCGTCGGTCCGCAACCGCCCCATCGGAGCCGCCCCCTGTCCCTTGCCGCACATGCGCTCTTCCACCTACATCAAAGGCGCTGGGCCCTCCGCCGCTATGCGCTCCGAACACGTGGCGTGGATCACATGGCCCGCGGCGGGGGCAGGGAGGGTACTTCCGCCCGTGGATCCGTCGCCGGGCTGCCAGGGCATCATGGACAGAGCGGACGGGGAGAACATGTCCGTCGGTGCCCGGAGAGGACAGCATGAACGCACGGACCAGCGGCCGGCGGCCGTACCGCAACGACAGACGGGCGGAAGCGGCCGCGGGCACACGGGCAGCGATTCTCGATGCCGCTCTGAGCCTCTTCGTCGAGCACGGGTACGCGAAGGTCACGATCGGCGACATCGCGAGAAGAGCCGGAACCGCCGTGCCGACGGTGTACGCCAGCACCGGTGGCAAGGCCGCCATCATGACCGTCCTGATGAACCGGGGCGTGGACGACCCGGTCGTCGAGAAGACGCTGGACGAGGTCCGAGCCGCAACCGACGCCAGGGCGGCGATCGAGGCCATGGCCCATGGGGTGCGCCTGGACTACGAACGTCATCTGGAGATCATCCAGGTCATGATCACCGCGGCCGCCGTGGAGCGAGGTGTCGAGGAGGAACTGCACCGGGTCGCCGCCGTCTACCGCCGGGCGCTGGGGGTCCTGCCGGAACGTCTGGCGGAGCTGGGGGCGCTGCGCCCCGGGCTGAGTCACGAGCGGGCCACCGACATACTGTGGTTCCTGTTCGGGCTGCCGTCCTGGCGCCTGTTCGTGGCGGAGCGCGACTGGCCCTGGGACGAGACCGAGCGCTGGCTCGCGGAGCAGGCCGCCGCCGCGCTCCTCGCCGGGCCGGACGGTCACTGACGGGGGCCTCCCGAAGCGGTCCGGGCGGGAGGCGCAGGCCGCGAACGGTGCGAGGCACGGGCCGCGAACGGCTGGTAGTGCCGGGACGGTGAAACGGCGGCCAGTGACAGAACCGCCCGCAACCGCATGCAGCACGGCGGCCAGTGGCAGAGCCGCATGCAGCACGGAGGGCGACGCCGGACCGCGACACGGCGGGTGCTTTCCCCGCCGTGTCGGGCTGACGAGCGAGACGGAGGTCAGCCGAGCAGGCCGACCAGGTGCCCGGCGACCTCGCCGGGTGAGGGCATCGCCGCGATCTGCTCGGCCGCGCGGCGTGCGTTGTCCCGGTACTCCCCGTTGCCGAGCACCTCGTCCACCGCTGCCGCGACGGCCTCCGCCCCGGCGGGCGGCATGACGGCGACGCCGGTGCGCGAGCCCGCGACGGCACCCGCCTGGAGGAACTGGTCGGCACCCTGCGGTACGACGACCATCGGCAGGCCGCGCGAGAGCGTGCCCAGGGTGGTGCCCGCTCCGCCGTGGGTGACCACCAGGTCGATGCCGCCCAGCAGTTCGGCCAGCGGGGTGAAGCCGACGAACTCGACCTGGTCGAACCCGTCACCGTAGTCCGCGGCCGAGGCGGTCAGACCGAGGGTCACCACCAGGTCCGCCCTGGCGGACAGGGCGTCCACGATCGGGCGCAGCACCTCGGGTGCGGCGAAGTGCGTGCCGAAGGAGAGCAGCACCCTGGGCCGGGTGCCGCCGCCGACGGACGCCGTCTCGGCCGTGTCCGGTGTGTCGGGGCCGCGGTGGGCCTCCGGCCGGAGCGGCAGACGGCCCTCGGGTGCCTGCCAGTCCGGGCCGCGGAGCGCTTCGGGGCACGGGTCCAGGTACCAGGTGGGAGCGGGCGCGGTCAGGCCCCGCTCCTTGTAGCGGCGCTCGGCCACGGCGTCGAAGACGTCGGTGAACTGCGTGGGGATCAGCGGGCCGAACGCGAGCTTGGCGTAGGGGACTTGGAGAGCGGCCGCGACGAGCGGGCCCACGTAGTCGGTGGCCTCGGCGACGATCAGGTCCGGGCCGAACTCGCGCGCGGCGGCGATGGCCGCGTCCGCGGTCAGGTCGATCCGCGCTCCGGCGAACAACTCGGCGGCCACGGCGGGGTCGGGCACCGTCGGGTCGTCGACACCGGCCAGACGGGCCGCTTCCGCGAGGAGTTCGGGGATCTCGGGGCCGACCGGGAGCAGGGTGATGCCTTCGGCGGCGAACAGGGGCCCGAAGGACGCCGAGGTGATCACGGCGACGTCGTCGCCACGGTCACGGAAGGCGCGGGCGAGGGGCAGCTCCGGCAGCAGGTGGCCGTGCTGCGGAGTGCTCGAGAAGAGGATACGCATGCGAGGGAGTCTATGACATTCGATGAAGTGTGCCTCTATCGAATATGCCGAGTGGTCGACATGTGTGCCGCTACCCCGTTCGTCATCCGTCACCGGCTTGACGGGTGATGGGGCGGCTGCCATGATTACGTCACCGCTTCAACCGGTGACACAAAAGTGCGCAGGTCGGAGGCGTCACGGCCTTTCGATTCAGATGGGGAGCATCAGCCATGGCAGTCAGCTACACCGCCGTCGTCGACGTCGACGGAGAAGGCCGCAACGGCGGACACGTCCGCTCCTCCGACGGTCTGCTGGAGACGTCCCTCGCCCTCCCCAAGGAACTCGGCGGCTCCGGCACCGCGACCAACCCCGAGCAGCTCCTGGCCGCGGGCTGGGCCGCCTGCTTCCTCGGCGCCCTGCGCCGTGCGGCCACTACCCGCAGGATCCGGCTCACCAGCACGACCATCACCGCCGAGATAACACTCACCCACGGCGACGACGGCGAGTTCTCCCTCTCCGCGGTCCTCAACCCCGTCCTCGGCGGTGTCGACCAGGCCACCGCACAGGAACTCGCCGAGGCCGCGCACCAGATCTGCCCGTACTCCAAGGCCACACGCGACAACATCCCCGTCACCATCAACGCCTCCGCCGCCTGAGCGGCCCCTGACCGCGGGTCCCGTGTCCCCTGCGCGGGACCCGCACCCCCACCACCGATCGAAGAGCGAGGGCAGGACATGGCCGCCACGACGCACACCCACGTACGCATCGCCGCCCGACCTCGCTCGGATCGCGCCAGTGCCATCGGCGAACGGCAGCCCCGAGGCACGACGACACCTGGGGACCAGGACCGGCCGACCGACGCACAGGTGTGGAACTGGGCGGAGAGCGCGACCCTCTCCGGATACGGCCCGTCCGCCCTCGACTTCCTGTGAGCCGACGCCAGTCCGACGAACTACTCGAACAACGACCATCGAAAGTGAGACCACAGCCATGGACATGAAGCTCGAAGTCGTCATCCTGCCCGTCTCCGACGTGGACCGGGCCAAGGGTTTCTACGTGGAACAGCTCGGCTGGCGCCTCGACGCCGACTTCCCGATCAACGACGGGTACCGGATCGTGCAGGTGACCCCGCCCGGTTCCGCATGCTCGGTCATCTTCGGCGAGGGCCTCACCCAGCAGGAGGCGGGCACGCTGCACGGCCTTCAGCTGACCGTCACCGACATCCTCGACGCGCAGAAGGAGCTGACCTCCCGCGGTGTGGAGGTCTCCGGCCCGTTCCGCGACGAGACCGGCGCCTTCCACCACGCCGGCGACACCCACCGCGTGCCCGGCACACACCCCGAGCGGGCCAGCTACGGCACCTTCGCCGCCTTCAAGGACCCCGACGGCAACGAGTGGTTCCTCCAGGAGGTCACCGAGCGCGCCCCCGGCCGCTGAGCCCGTCCACCCCCTACCCGTCCACCCCCTACCCACCGGCAACCGGCCAGCGGAGGACACATGCCGACCGAGAACACCCACACGTACGACGTCATAGTGATCGGCGCGGGCCCGGTCGGCGAGAACGTCGCGGACCGCACCACCGCCGCAGGACTGAGCACCGTCCTCGTGGAAAGCGAACTGGCCGGCGGCGAGTGCTCCTACTGGGCCTGCGAACCCAGCAAGGCCCTGCTGCGCCCCGTCCTGCTGCGCGCCGACGCCGCGCACGTGCCGGGTCTGGCGGCCGCCGTCGAGAAGCCCCTGGACGTCGAGGCGGTCCTGGCCCACCGCGACCGTATGTCCGCCGACTGGAAGGACGACGGGCAGGTCGAGTGGATCAAGTCGGCGGGCATCGACTTCGTACGCGGCCACGGCCGGCTGGCGGGGGAGCGGGAGGTGTCCGTGTCGACCCCCGACGGCGACACCGTACGCCTGCGGGCCCGGCACGCGGTCGCCGTGTGCACCGGCAGCAACGCGGCCCTGCCCCCGCTCCCCGGCATCGAGGAACTGCGGCCCTGGACCAGCCGGGACGCGACCAGCGCCCGGCGGCCGCCGCAGCGCCTCGTCATCGTCGGAGCCGGAGTGGTGGGCGTCGAGATGGCCACCGCCTGGCAGGCCCTGGGCAGCAGGGTGACCCTGCTCGCCCGGGAGGACACACTGCTGCCGAAGCTGGAACCCTTCGCGGGCGAACTGGTCACCGAACGACTGCGGGAGGCCGGCGCGGACGTCCGGTTCGGTGTCTCCGTCACCGGCGCGGAGCGAACAGCAGACGATGAGGTCCGGGTCACGCTGTCGGACGGCGAGGTGCTCACCGCCGACGAGATCCTCTTCGCCACGGGCCGCGCCCCCCGCTCGCAGGACATCGGCCTCGGCACCGTCGGGCTGGAACCGGGGGACTGGCTCACGACCGACGACAGCCTCACCGTCACCGCCGTCCCCGGCAACTGGCTGTACGCCGTGGGCGACGTCAACCGACGGGCCCTGTTCACGCACCAGGGCAAGTACCAGGCCCGCGTCGCCGGAGCCGTGATCGCCGCCCGCGCCCGGGGCGAGCGGCTGGAGACCGGCCGCTGGGCGCCGCACAGCAGCACCGCCGACCTCGAGGCCGTCCCCGGCGTCGTCTTCACCGACCCCGAGATCGCCTCGGTGGGCCTGACCGTCCGCGAGGCGGAACGCACCGGACGGGACGTCGAGGTCGTCGACTACGACATCGGCCACCTAGCGGGCGCCGTCCAGTACCGCCCCGACTACCGGGGCCGGGCGCGCATCCTCATCGACCGGGACCGGCAGGTCGTCGTCGGCGCCACCTTCGTGGGACCGGGCGTCGCCGAGCTCCTGTACTCGGCCACCGTCGCCATCACCGGGGAGGTGCCGGTCGAGCGTCTGTGGCACGCCGTACCCGCCTTCCCCACCATCAGCGAGGTGTGGCTGCGCCTGCTGGAAACGAGGAGGGACTCATGACCACCGCACGCGACCTCACCCTGGTCGTACTCGGCCTGCCCGCCGAGCGGCCCGTGGCACAGGGCGACCTGTCCCTCGCGCTCGCCGGCGCGGAGGCCGTCGACCTCCTGGGGAGCGGGGCGCTGACCCTGGACGGCGACCGCATGCTGCCGGGCCCGCCGGCCCCGACCGGTGACCGTCTGCTGGACGAGGCGTCGGCCTCGCTCTCCCGGAGGGAGCCGTACGACACGGTCGCCGAGTGGCTGTGGCGGCGCGGCGCAGAACTCGCCGCGTCCTACGCGGTCGATCTGGAGAGGGACGGGCTCGTCGTCCACCCGCGGGGCCACTTCGGGTTCCGGTCCGCCCACACCGTCCTGGTCGACTCACCGGCTCGCCGCGCGGCGGAGGAACGCAGGGCGGCGGGCGAGCCGGTGCTCGTCGCGCTGCTGGCGGCCGCGGGCATCGAAGCGGAGCCGGACGAGACCGCCGAAACCCTCACCGGTGACGCGGTCACCGCCGTGCTGGCCGCGGTCGGTGACGCGGTGGCACAGTTGGAGGCCATACGGCTTCGGCGGGACGTGGAGAACGCGGCGTTCGACAACGTATGGCGGGCGTAGGCACCACCGACGAGCACACCGTGGGGCGTACTCGGCAGGTTTCACGGCCTCCTGTCGCACCCGGCACACGATCGACCGATGTCGGTGTCAGTCGGAGTCCCTCTCGACCAAGGTGTACATCACGGACCGCTGCTGCTTGTGGCGCCGGATCCGGCCCTTGGCGACCAGCGACTCCAGGGTGTTGCGCACCACCTGCGGGGTGGGGTTGCGGTCCGGGTGCTTCTCCAGGAGTTCGTCCCGCAACTCCTTCGCCAGACGCGGTTCCTCGTACTGGCCGAGCAGTTCCGTCAACAGGTCTCCGAGCAGCGGCTGGTGCGACTTCCCCTTCGCACCGGCCTTCGCCGTGGTGGCGGCCGTGGTGGACTTGCCCGGCGCGGCACGTCGAGCGGAGGCTCCAGCGCGTTTCTGACTCGCCTTCGCGGCGGCCGGCTCGTCCTGCACCTGCTCGGGCAGACGGGACGAGTCCGCGAAACCCTCGTACCGCTCGGCGAGGTTGAGAATGTCCGAGAGCAGGGCCTCTTCCTGCTTCAGGACGGTGATCCGCTCCTCCAGCTCCTTCTGTCGCCGACGGTTCTCCTCCAGGTCCGACGCGGCTTGAGCTACGTACCGCGATCGGAGCGTGGCGGCTGACTGGCTGGTCACAACCGTTCACTCCCTCGATTGAATGACGTTGCGCATGGTACCCACGCTCCAGGGGCCCGTGCGGACAAGTGTCACCGCCGGATGGTTCGTCCGGCCTGCCCGTTTCTCACGATAGGCGCTGACGCACCCGCACGCGGTGCCCTTCGTTCGTACTGCCCGGTAAGTGTGTCGCAGAACCGCCGCCATGGCGATCCCCCGAACTGATCGATGTGTGACGGCGGTGTTGTCACGGCGGACGCACGGAACCCGACAGGACCGTGCCGCCGGTTCACATGTGACCGGGATGTGTTGCGGACCCCCACTGGGACGACGGACGGGAAAACGAGCGCGGGCGCCCCGGGGAAGGGGGCGCCCGCACGGAGGGGTGGGAGGGCAGGACCCTCCCGACGGCTCAGCCGCGTACCGTCACCGGAGGAGTGTTGTATCCCTCCGCCCGCAACCTCGGCCGGTCCGACGGCAGGGCGGACGCGGGCCACGACAGCGTGACCGTCCGGGTCTCGCCGGGCAGGAGCCACAGGTAGTTGTCGTCGTAGAGGGTCGGCAACACCCGGGTGCCGTCCTCGTCCAGCAGGGAGAGCCGGACCATCGCCGCGACCTCGGACCCGCGGTTGCGGACCGTGGCGGTCGCCGTACGCCTCTCCCCGTCACGCGACACCTTCGTGAGGGAGGCGGACAGCTTGGCCTGCTGGACCTGGTTGAGGGCGCGCAGGGCCTCGGGCGTGCGGCAGCGCCAGTACGTGTTGCGCGACCGGACCTTCCCGGTCGCGTCCGTGAGGGTCAGCCGCAGCAGGTGCAGATCCGGCAGGTCCTCCGCGGGTGCCGCGGTGAACGCCGGGACCGAGGCGGCGGGCTCCACGTCCACCCGAGCGGTCCGCGTGCCGGCGATCCGGCGGCCGGACAGGTCGTACGTCTCCGCCCTGACCGTGGCCCCCTTGAGCGCCTTACGGGTGTGGTTGACCGCGATGACCTGCCACTTCACCGGGTCCGCCTGGACGTGCAGGGGCTCGCAGGCGCTCCGGCAGCCGAAGTAGGCGCCGTTGACGTCGAAGTCGTAGTCGTACGTCTGCCAGACCGTGCTGTGCCAGGCCGGGTGGGACATCCACAGCATCAGACCGCTGGCGTTGTCCCACAGGTTGGCGTTCCACGCCTCGAACATGGCACGGAAGTTCTCGTAGTTGACGAACTGCGCCTTGCGCGTGAAGTCGTCCAGGTCGCGGGCGGTGCCGAGGCGCTTCTCGATGGCCGCCTTGTAGTTCTGCGGGGCCTGGTTGCCGCGCTCGCTCCAGTCGTGGAGGTACCAGGCGCCCCCGATGGGCCACTCGGGCCCGTCCTCGCCGACCATCGCGCGGGTGCTGGCGGCGGTGGACACCACGGGCATGCCGATCTCGGTGTGGAACCCGAAGTCCTTGCTGCCGTACGTCGACGGGTCGAAGTAGCGCTCCGGCTCGACCCAGCCGTAGGGGCCGCCGCCGGTGACGATGCCGCCGGCGGAGTTGTTCTGGTAGAGCACGCCGGGCACCTGGCTCTCGACCGCCTTGCGCATGCCCTCGTCCACGGCGGCCGGCGGGTTGCCCTCGTTGGCGCCGCACCACACCGCCACGCTCGGGTGGATGCGGTAGCGCAGCACGGTGTCGCGGGCCGTGGACACGAACGCCTCGTGGTCCGGCGGGTCCATGCCCCAGGCGTTGGGGAAGTCGTTCCACACCAGGATGCCGTGGGCGTCGCAGGCGGCGTAGAACTCCTCGCGGTTGCTGCTGCCGACCCAGTTGCGGATCATCGTGAAGTTCATGGCCCGGTGCATGCGCACCGCCGCGTCCATCCGCTCGGCGGGCATCCGGCGCAGCAGCTCGTCCCAGCCCCAGTTGCCGCCGCGCACCAGCACCCGGACACCGTTGACGCTGATCTTCAGGGGGTCGGGGGTGTTGGTGACGGTGGTGACATCGGTCCAGGTGTCGCCGTCGTCGGAGACCTGAATGGTGTACGTCTTCGGGTACGCCTGCTCCCAGACGACAGCCACCCGGTCGAAACGCCGGCCGGCGCCCAGGTCGACCTGGAGCCACTGGTTGTCCTCGTAGGCGGAGGACCACCGGGTGCCGGGATCGCCGTCGGTGGCGTGGACCGCCAGGTGGCCGTCCGCCTCGCTGGAGGCCCGCGCGTCCCGGTGCAGTGCCAGGTCAGTGCCCGGCTCCGCGCTGTCGATGACGGCGAGGGACCACAGGGAGTTGCCCCAGCTCGTGTTGCGCACGCCGCAGAACAGCCGGACGTAACGAGCCGTACGGGCCTCGAAGTCGGTCACCCGCAGGCTGGCGTCACCGCTGTTGAAGGGCAGCGGCACGGCCGTGTTGTCCACGGACGCGGCGTCCGTCCACTGGTCGCCGTCCGCGGAGACCTGCACGACGAAGGTCCGCGCGTAGGCCTGCTCCCAGACCAGGTCGACCCGGTCGAAGGACTGCACCGAGCCGAGGTCGACGCGGATCCACTGGTCGTCGGCGAAGGCGGAGGACCAGCGGGTGTCCGGGTCGCCGTCGGTGGCGTTGGCGGCCGCGTGGCCGTCCTCGTCGGTGGTGGAGGCCTCGGCCGGGGCGTGCAGCGCGAGGTCGGTGCCGGGGCGCGCGCTGTCGAACACCGACAGGGCCCACAGTGAACTGCCCCAGCCGGTGGCCCGGGTCAGGCAGCGCACGCGGACGTGCCGGGCGCGCTGGTCGCCGAGCTGGACGGTCTGGGTGTACGCGTCGGAGGACGGGGTGAACTTCAGCGGGGTGTCGTACTCGTAGCCGAACTGCCGTATGCCGAAACGGGTGGTGCGCCGGTCGCTCTCGGAGCCACCGCTGCGGGCGACCAGGGTGAGCTCGTGCAGGGTGGGCTCGCCCAGACCGTTGGGCCACCACAGGTCGGGATTCTTCACCCGCAGCGCCCCGAACGCGTCGGGAGTGAAGATGACATCGATGTCTTTCCCCGCCGGGACGGTGACCGTGCGCGAGACGCGGACGTCGCCGAAAGCGGCGGAGACGGTGGCCTCGTGGTCGGTCGTGTCGGCGTTGCGCACCGGCACCGTGAGGGTGAGCTCGGCGACCGACAGGTCCGGCAGCTTGGGCAGCACGGTGTCCACACGCGGGTCGCCGATGACGATGTGCCCGGTCGATCTCAGCCGTACGTGGTTCCAGATGCCGGCCGCCCGGTCCCGGACCGCGGGCATCCAGTCCCATCCCGAAGAGGCGAGGTACGTCGGCGAGTTGAGGTTCATCGTGTTGGCTCCGGCGTCCACCCAGGCCTCGCCCGCCGGGCCCTTGTCGCCGGGGCTGCCGGGCACCGGCATGGGGGAGACGCGCACGGCGAGCGCGTTGCCGCCCTCGACGGCCAGCAGGCCGGTGATGTCGTGGGCGGAGCGGGCGAAGGGGAACGTCACCTCGCCCACTCCGTGTCCGTTGAGCCAGATCTCGGCCTTGTGGTTGACGCCGTCGAACTCCAGCCAGACATGCCGCCCGCTGCCGGTGCGCAGGCCGCGGGGCAGGTCGAAGTCCCGCCGGTACCACCAGGAGTGCCGGGACAGCGCCTCGGGGATGCGCAGGTTGTTCAACCCCGCGACCGGGTCGGGCAGGTGACCCTGGTCGACCAGGGTGCCGAGGACGGTGCCGGGCACGGTCGCGGGCAGCCAGCGGCTGGTGTCGGTGCCGGTCCGCGACAGGGCCGGGCCGTCGCCGTCCGCCCAGTCGTCCATCGTGAGCGTCCAGCCCGACTCCAGCGGCACCGTGCCGTCGGCGGCGACCGTGAGCCGGGGCGTGTCGTGGCGGTGGGTGCCCCAGTCGGTCCAGCCGGTGGCCCTCGGGCGGTGGCCCGGGGCGGTGCCGTACACCGCGAAGCCGTTGAGGCCGAGCGGGTTGTCGCTGGAGCGCCGGCGGGCCGTCATCCGTACCCAGCGCGCCGTGACGGGGACCGACAGCGGGATGTCCACCACGCCGCCGGTGCCGGCCGTGGTGCGGTAGACGCTGCTCCAGGATTCGTGGTCGCGGGACGTCTCGACGACGAACTCCCTGGCGTAGCTGGAGAGGATCTCCTTGCCGGTGGTGCCCGACCGGGGGTTGCCCTCGGTCGGCGGGGTGAACACCGGGTCGCTCGCGTCGGCTTCGAAGGTCAGCCGTACGCGGTCGACGCGGCAGTCCGCCTGCAGATCGACCTCGATCCACTGCGGGTCGCCCGCCTCGGCCCGCCAGCCGGTGCCGCGCACCCCGGGGCCGGGGAGCGCGTCCACCGCGAACTCGGCGGGAGTGGGTGCGTAGGCCTGCGAGGAGACCCGGACCGGGCGGTAGGCGGCGAGCTCACCCGGCGCGGCGGAGGCGGTGGTACCGGTGGCGTCGGCGGTTCGGGGAGCGGCTTCGGCAGCCGGTGCGAGGACCGTGCCGAGGCCGAACCCGGCCAGCAGCGTCGAGCCGGTCGCGACGAGAGTGCGTCGGGAGGGGTGTCGCGGACACGCCTGTTCGACCATGTGTAGTCGTCCAATCACAACGGGTGAGAGAGGATGGTGCGGGTCGTCGACTGCGGGGGTCTCCCCTCGCTCTGACAACGTTGCCATAGGCTGTGGCGGCGGACACGTCCCTGTCAAGACCTGTGACGACATGTGGGGCATTCGCCTCGGTCGCGCCCGAGTGCGAGACATGTGCAGGTGTGCGTCCGCGGCCTCGGGCGGGTGACGGGTCCGCCACAATGTGTCTCCGTGGTGGGCTTGTCATGTGGGTGGCCCCGGGTGTGGACTACGGGAAGGCGTGGCCCGGGCGCGGGGCCGGATGTCAGGGGGTGACGTCTGTCCTGCCGAGGTGCTCCCGGCGCAGTTCGGGTTCGAGTGGCCGGCGGCACGCCGATGTGCCAGCGCACGATGTTTGACGTCGCTGGTCAGCGGGTCCTCGTCCCGTAGGGCGGCGAGTCACCGTGGGGTGTTCTCATCCGATCTCCGCCCGAGGAGTTTGCGGAGACCGTTTACGGGGTGACACGTATCCGCGGACGGGGGCGTGAGGTGTGCCGGGGCCGGGGAGCCTGGAAGTAACCGGTTGGAAAGGTTGCGACAGCGGTTCGCGTGCCTCGCTCTCGGCCCACCGAAACGCATCGGGCCCAGCGCACCGGTGGTGCGCTGGGCCCAAGTGACTCCGTCGCCGGAAGGTCAGCGGGCGGCCGTGGCCGGCGCAGACTTCTTCCGGGCGCGGTACGCGGCAGCCTTGATCTTGTTGCCGCAGGACTCCATGCCGCACCACTGGCGTCGCATGCCGCGGGAGCGGTCGATGTAGACCCGGGTGCACTCGGGGTTCCCGCACTCCTTCATCAGGGGCACGTCGGGGCCGCTGAGCAGCTCGACGGCCTGTCGGGCGACGGTGGCGAGAGCCTGCTCGGGCGTCGCGTCGGTGTGCCGGCCCGACAGGGTGAGCTGCGGGGTCGCGGGCGCCTTGCGCGCGGCCGCGTTGAGCACGGCGAGCGCCTCCCGGTCGAACTCCTCGCCGAGCCGGCGGTCGGTGACGAGCCGGTAGACGGCCTCGCGCACGGTCGTGGCTTCCTGGACGTCCTCCTCCTTCCCAGGAGTGATGGCGTCCACCAGCCCGGACTCCAGGTACCAGGCGTTCAGGCGCTCCGGCGTCACGAACATCTCGAACCGGGTCGAGCGTCGGGCCCGGAGCGTGGCCGCGAAGTCGAGAGCCGGGTGCCCGCATACGAAGACATGGTCAAGATTCACATCACCATTTTGACAGGTGACTTATGTGGAACGCAAGAACCGTCACCCCTCCAACCGGTTCCCGGAACGGCAGCGTGTCCGTGATCGTACGACATCTGACCCGATGGGCCTGGTCAGAGTAGTTGAGGGCGGTGTTCGACGAGGGCGGGTCCTCCTTCTCCCTGATGACCGGCTCCGGGGGTCAGGCGTAGTTCGCGGCCCTGCCAGCGGCGGCGCAGCCAGCGGTCGTGGCTCGCGACGACGATCGCGCCGAGGCCCGGACCCAGGGCGGCCTCCAGTTCGTCGCACAGGGCGGGGGAGAGGTGGTTGGTGGGCTCGTCGAGGAGGAGGAGCCGCGGCGGGCAGGCCACCAGGAGGGCCAGCGCGAGGCGCCGGCGCTGGCCCACGGACAGGTGGCCGACCGGCTTGTCCAGATCCGCCTCGTGCATCAGGCCGAGCGAGTTCAGCGGCACTTCCTCGGCCCGCCGGGTGCCCAGCGCCTGCTCGTAGGTGTCGCGGACGGTGCGGTCGGGCCGCTCGAACGCGGTGTCCTGCGTGAGCAGTCCCACCGTCAGCCCGCGCCTCCGGTGGACCCCGCCCTCGGCCGGGAGATGTCCGGCGAGTACGGCGAGGAGCGTCGACTTGCCCGCCCCGTTGCCGCCTGTGACCAGCAGCCGGTCGACCGGTGAGATCTCCAGGCCGCTCACCGAGAGCCGCCCGGGGACCCATACGTCACGCAGCCAGACCAGGGGACCGCCGTCCTCCTCGCTGCGCGCGGCCAGTTCCCCGGCGGCGAACCGCAGCGGGCGCGGCGGCTCGGCGACTCGGGTGCGTTCCAGCTCCTCCAGGCGCCGGGCGGCGTTGCGGACCCGGCGGGAGATCTGGCTCTGCACCCGGCCCGCCCGGTGGCCGTAGCCCATCTTCTCGTTGTCGGTAGGGCCTCGGTCCGGCGCGACCCGGTGTGCGGTCACACCCGCCGTCTGCCGCAGCTGCGTCAGCTCCTCCTGCTCCTCGGCGTACCGGCGCTCCCAGCGGTCCCGTTCGGCGCGCTTCTGTGCCAGGTAGGCGCTGTAGCCGCCGCCGTAGCGGACCGGGCCGTCGACCGCCGGGTCGAGGTCGATCAGGTCTGTGCAGACGGCGTCGAGGAAGGCCCGGTCGTGGCTGGCGGCGACCACGGTGCCGGGCAGCTCGCGGAGCTGCACCTCCAGGAAGGCGGCGGCTCCGTCGTCGAGGTGGTTGGTCGGCTCGTCCAGCAGCAGCGCCGAGGGCCGCCGTACGAGCAGGGCGGCCAGGGCGAGGCGGCCGCGCTGCCCGCCGGAGAGCGAGCCGAGCGTGCGGTCGTGACCGAGCGCGCCGAGGCCCAGGCCGTCCAGCACCAGGGCGGCGCGTCGGTCGGCGTCCCAGGACTCGCGGTGCTGGGCCTGTTCCAGGCGCCTGCCGTAGGCGTCGAGGAGCTCCTGATGGGCCGGGTCGTCCTCGGGGACGTGGGAGAGTTCCGCGCCGAGCCGGTCCAGCTCGGCGAGGTCCTCGCGGGCCTCGCGCAGTGCCTCGTCCAGCACTGCGGCGATGGTGGCGTCGGCGTCGTAGGGCATCTCCTGGTGGAGGAAACCCAGATCGGCGGGGCGGGTGACGCTGCCCGCGTCCGGGACGTCCACGCCGGCGAGGACGCGCAGCAGGGTGGACTTGCCGACGCCGTTCTCGCCGATCAGGCCGATGCGCCGGCCGGGGGCGGCGGTCAGGGAGATGCCGTCGAGGACGCGGCGGTCGCCGAGGGTGCGGACGAGGTCGTGGGCGAGCAGCGCGGGCTGCGGGGCGTGCTGGGGCATGGGGAACCGTCCGACGTGTTCGGTGTTCGGCCCGCGGGGCGTCTCGCCTCGGGCACGGGCCATGTCACACGTCGGCGGTTCACACCTCGGGGGCTCCCGTCTCGGTGAGGGTGCCGTCGGCCAGCCGCAGCCAGCGGTTCACACCGATCTCGGCGAGGAACCGCTCGTCGTGGCTGACCACCATGAAGGCGCCCTGGTAGGAGTTGAGCGCGCCCTCCAACTGGGCGGCGCTTACCAGGTCGAGGTTGTTGGTCGGCTCGTCGAGCAGCAGCAGGTGCGGGGCCGGTTCGGCGCACAGCACGCAGGCCAGGGTGGCGCGCAGGCGTTCGCCGCCGGAGAGCACGCCGACCGGCAGGTGGGCGCGGGCGCCCCGGAAGAGGAAGCGGGCGAGGAGGTTCATGCGCTCCGCCTCGGGCCGCTCGGGGGCGAACGCGGCGAAGTTCTCCGCGACCGTGCGGTCCGGGTCCAGCAGGTCGAGGCGCTGCGAGAGGTAGGCGATCCGGCCGTCGTTGCGCTTGATCTCCCCGCCTTCCGGCGCGAGGTCACCGGTGACCAGCCGCATCAGGGTGGTCTTTCCGGCGCCGTTGGGGCCGGTCAGCGCGATGCGCTCGGGGCCGCGGACGGTCAGATCGATGCCGCCCGGGGCGAACACCTGCCTGTCCCCGAGGCGGGCCTGCATGCCCTCGCCGATGAAGAGGTTCCGCCCGGCGGGTACCTGGGTGTCGGGCAGTTCCAGCGTGAGGCGCTGCTCGTCGCGCAGCGCGCGTCCGGCCTCGTCCAGGCGTGCCTTGGCCTCGCTGACGCGGGAGGCGTGCATCGTGCCGGACTTGCCCGCGGCCTCCTGCGCGCCGCGTTTCATGTTGCCGGCGAAGATCTTGGGAAGGCCGGCGTTCTTGAGGTTCTTGGAGGCGTTGCTCATCCGGCGCTCGGCGCGTTCCCGGGCCTGCTGCATCTCCCGCTTCTCCCGCTTCAGCTCCTGCTCGGCGTTGCGGACGTTCTTCTCGGCGACCTCCTGCTCGGCCCGCACGGCTTCCTCGTACTCGGTGAAGTTGCCGCCGTAGAAGCGGAGTTCGTCGCTGCCCAGCTCGGCGATGCGGTCCATGCGGTCGAGCAGCGCGCGGTCATGGCTGACCAGCAGCAGGCAGCCGGTGAAGTCCGAGAGCACGGCGTAGAGCTTGTGCCGGGCCTCGGTGTCGAGGTTGTTGGTGGGTTCGTCGAGCAGCAGGACGTCGGGGCGCCTGAGCAGCTGGGCGGCGAGGCCGAGGGAGACGACCTGGCCGCCGCTGAGCGTGCGCAGACTGCGGTCCAGGCTCAGGTCGGCCAGGCCCAGGCGGTCGAGCTGGGCGCGGGTGCGCTCCTCGATGTCCCAGTCGTCGCCGATGGTGGCGAAGTGCTTCTCGTCGACGTCCCCGGACTCCACGGCGTCCAGGGCGCGGATCACGTCGGCGATTCCCAGCACCTCGGCGACGGTGAGATCACCGGTCAGGGGCAGGCTCTGCGGGAGGTAGCCGAGGGTGCCGCCCACGCTCAAGGAGCCGGTGGCGGGCTTGAGTTCACCGGCGAGCAGTTTGAGCAGGGTGGACTTGCCGGAGCCGTTGGGGGCGACCAGGCCGGTGCGGCCACCGGCCACGGTGAAGGACAGGTCCTGGAAGACCGGGGTGTCGTCGGGCCAGGCGAAGGAGAGGTTCGAGCAGACGATCGCGGTGTCGGACATGGAGGCGACCTCGAAAGGACGGAGGGCAGAGCTGGTACCGCTGCCCTGGGCAGACGTGGGAAAAGGGGACGACGAAACGGACCACCTCGGCAGCGCTCCTGAGCGCCGGCCGGTGGCCGTCAGATCCGGATCTCACCCGGAGATGTCGTCTTCACCCACCACGTCTGTGACTCCTCGATCGACGGTCAATGTCTCCACAAGCCTAACAGCCGACCCTCCGACCGGTCGACGGGTTTTGCCCTGGGGCGACCGCATACGTGTGCGCGAATGCCCCTGCCGTTTGACAGTCCTGTCGGCGCATGCCAGCATCGTCACCAGTTGAACCGGTGACGACGTCGAGTCTGCTCGACAGGGGTCACATGTGCCGGAAGGAGCGCACACCATGGTGGACAAGCCGAAACCGAGGACCGGGGGCGCACCGGTGGGGCGGCGGGCGATGCTGGGCATGCTCGGGGCGGGTGTGACCGGGCTCGCCGCCGCGCCCTACCTCCAGCGGGGCTGGGAGGGGTTCCTGGCCAAGGCCTCGGAAGTCGACGCGACGGGCCTGACTGGACTGCTGCCCAATCCGGGCGGCTTCCGCTACTACAGCGTCGTCGGCTCGGTCCCGCACAAGGACGAGACGAACTACGCGCTCACCGTCGGCGGACTGGTGGAGCGCCTGAAGACGTACACCCTCGACCAGTTGCGCGCGATGCCGCAGACCCGGGTCGTCCACGACGTCCTGTGCACCGACGGATGGCGCGTGGACGACACGCCCTTCGAGGGGGTGAGACTCGCGGACATCCTCGACGACGCCGGTGTGCGCTCCTCGGGTGCCGCGATCCGGTTCACCTGCTTCGACGGCGCCTACAGCGAGAGCCTCACCCTGGAACAGGCGCGCCGCTCGGACGTCCTGGTGGCGCTGAACATGCAGGACAAGCCCATCACCCACGCGCACGGCGGCCCGGTCCGCCTCTACGTGGCACCCATGTACTTCTACAAGTCGGCCAAGTGGCTGTCCGGCATCTCGGTCACCGACAAGGTCGTTCCCGGCTACTGGGAGGAGCGCGGTTATTCGGTCGACGGCTGGCTCGACGGGGCGGACCGGCGCAGCGACGCGGCCTGAACACCCGGGCCACGTACGCCGGTTCAGCACCGCCGAGCGGATGGTCCACCGGGCCACCGGTTACCTGATGCTCCTCTGCCTGGTCACCGCCGCCTGCCTCTACCTCGGACCGCTGGCCCAACTCGTCGGACGGCGGCACCTGATGGTCACCGTCCACGAGTGGTCCGGCATCACGCTGCCCGTGCCCTTCCTGCTCGGGCTCCTCTCACCCGCCTTCCGGGCGGACCTGCGCCGCCTCAACCGCTTCGCGGTGTACGACCGCCAGTGGCTGCGCGCCGTCCGCAGACGCCGCACCTCGCCCGAGGCGCGCCCCGCCGGCAAGTTCAACGCGGGGCAGAAGCTCTACGCGGGCTGGATCGCCGGCGCCGTGCTGGTGATGATGTTCACCGGCCTGCTGATGTGGTTCATGGGCCTGCTGCCCTTCCTCTCCCGCACCAGCGCGATCTTCGTCCACGACGTCCTGGCCTGGGCGATCACCTTCGTCCTCCTCGGCCACATGCGCAAGGCGTTCGAGGACCCCGAGGCGCGGCTGGGAATGCGCACCGGATACGTCAGCCGGTCATGGGCCGAGCGGCACCACTCGCGGTGGCTGCGCGAAGAACAGGTGGATGACGGCACCGCCGACACGGCTGACCGTCGGATGACCTAACGCGTCCGCGACAGGGCGCGGCCGGCAGTCGTGGACACGGACCGTCAACTGACTGTCGTCGTCGCAGAGGGCTCCTGCGAGCCTGGGGCCAGGTCGATAGCCGCCAGGCCCACTCGACCACCCAATTTCGCTACATTTCCTCTCGTCACCGCTTCAACCGGTGATACAGTCCGGTCAGTTCCTGGCCCGCCCGTGTGCCCCGCACATGTGTCGCCCGTGGCCGGACACCCCCTACTTCTCCGATGGGAAACCCATGAGACGACTTCTGACTGTCCTCGCGGCCGGTGTTCCACTGGCTGCGGCGGTGCATCTGCCCACCGCCTCGGCGGAGACCGAGGACGCCTCCGCCACCACCGTCTCCACCTGCTCGGCGCCCGCCGTGAAGGCTCCGGCCGGCACCGCGGTGGAGTCCGTGACGGCGGTCAGCCGGGAGGGCGGCACCATCGCCGGTACCGGGGTCCTCGGCGGTTCGGTCTCCGGCGTACCCGCCTACTGCGAGGTCACGGTCACCCTCACCCACCCCGGGGACGACGACCACGCCACGGTGCGGACCTGGCTCCCCGCCACCGGCTGGAACGGCCGCTTCCAGGGCCTCGGCGGCGCCGCCTACCTCGCCGGCGACAACAACGTCGGCCTGGGCACCGCGGTCAAGAGCGGCTACGCCGCCGTCAGCACCGACGCCGGCGTCGGCGACGCCCTCGACACGAGCTGGGCCCTGAACAGCACAGGACAGGTCGACACCGCCCTGCTGAAGAACTTCGCCTCCCGCTCCCAGCACGAGGCAGCGGTCGTCGGCAAGGAGGTCGTCGACGCGGTCTACGGCAGGCGTCCGTCGTACTCCTACTTCACCGGCTGCTCCACCGGGGGGCGCCAGGGCTACATGGAGGCGCAGCGCCACCCCGACGACTACGACGGCGTCCTCGCCGACGCGCCCGCCGTCAACTGGGACGAGTTCGAGGTCGCCACCCTCTGGCCCCAGGTCGTCATGAACAACGAGAAGACCTACCCGTCCCGGTGTGAGTTCACCGCCTTCACCAACGCCGCCGTCAAGGCCTGCGACTCCCTCGACGGCGTCAAGGACGGCCTGGTCGGCGACGCCTCCCGGTGCGACTTCGACCCACGCCGGCTCATCGGCACCAAGGTCCTGTGCGAGGGCGAGGAGCTGACCATCACGGCGGCCGACGCCACCGTCGTACGCAAGATCTGGGACGGACCGCGCACCGCCTCCGGCAGGAAACTCTGGTACGGCGTCCCCGTCGGCGCCGACATCTGGGCCCTGGCCGCGCACACCGACCCCGACGCCGACGGGAACGTCGTCGGTTCGCCCTTCCCGGTTCCCGCCGCCTGGCTCGGGCTCTGGGTGGCGAAGGACCCGTCCCTCGACCTCTCCACGATCACCTACAGCCGGTTCACGCAGCTGTTCCAGCAGTCCCGGACCGAGTACGACAAGGTCATCGGCACCGACGACCCGGACCTGTCAGGCTTCCGCAAGTCCGGTGGCAAGCTCCTCACTTGGCACGGCGAAGCCGATCAGTACATCCCCACCCAGGGCACCGTGCAGTACCGCCAGAAGGTCGAGCGGGAGCTGGGCGGCACCAAGAAGGTCGACGACTTCTACCGTCTCTTCCTCGCCCCGGGCACCGACCACTGCGGTCTCAACGGTGCCGACGGCTTCACGGACGGCCTCGCCGCGCTGACCGCCTGGGTCGAGCACGGCAAGGCCCCCAAGACCCTGCCGGCCACCCTGGTCGACGCCCAGGGCCAGAACGTCTCCCGCGACCTGTGCGGCTACCCGCAGGTGTCCCGCTACCAGGGCCACGGCGACCCGGCCGTCGCGTCCAGCTTCAAGTGCGTTGCCCCGTCCCGGCACTGACCGGGCGAACGACGACCGACTGACCTGAGAAAGGCCGGACCATCATGAGCCCCCAGACATCGGCCCCCGCCCCCGCGGCGGCCACCGACGAACGCTCCTCGCTGCTGAGGCTGTACCTGAGCCGCGGTGTCCTGGCCCTCGCCTGGGCCCTGGCGTTCGCCGGAGCACACGAGGACGTCGACGCCGTGGCGATCACACTCCTGGTCGCCTACCCGCTGATCGACGCCGTGTCCTCGCTGCTCGACCACCGGGCCACCCCGAACGGTTCCGAGCGCCGGGTGCTGGCGTTCAACGGGGTGCTCAGCGCGCTCGCCGCCCCAGCGCTCGGTATCGCCGGTGCCGGGGGTGTGGCGCCCGTGCTCCACGTGTTCGGCGCCTGGGCGCTCGTCTCCGGAGCAGCCCAGGTGCTCGTCGGACTGCGGCGGCGAGGTCCCGAACTGGGCAAGCAGTGGCCGACCCTGATCTCGGGCGGACTGTCCTTCCTCGTCGGCATCACCTACAACATCCAGGCCGCGGGCGACAACCCCTCGCTCGACGTGCTGTCGGTGTACGCCACGGGCGGCGGCGTGTGGTTCATCCTCCAGGCACTGCTCCTGGGCTGGAAGTCCCGCCGACTCCGCACCCGGACCACGTGACCTGCTCCCACCCCGCCACATCGCCCCGCGGCCGTCTCGGTCGCGGGGCGATGTGCGTTCGGGGCCATCGGCGTGCGCCGGCCGCCTGTCTCAGGGGGCGCGAGTGAGGCTGGACCGGCGGACCATGAGTGGCTGTCCGCGCCGTTCACCGTGCGCCGGCAGACACATGGGCGGGGGGGGGGCAGGCCGATGCGCACCTGAGAGG
>NZ_LJBR01000120.1 GCF_001282115.1 Streptomyces sp. NRRL B-24085
TTCCCCCGCCTTCCCCGGCCGGGCCCCCTGGGGCACCGCCAGCAAGCTGCGTGCCTGGCAGCAAGGGGCGATGGAGAAGTACGTCCAGGAGCAGCCGCGTGACTTCCTGGCCGTCGCGACGCCGGGGGCCGGCAAGACGACCTTCGCGCTCACGCTGGCCTCCTGGCTGCTGCACCACCATGTCGTGCAGCAGGTGACCGTCGTCGCGCCGACCGAGCACCTGAAGAAGCAGTGGGCCGAGGCGGCCGCGCGGATAGGGATCAAGCTGGATCCCGAGTACAGTGCCGGGCCACTCGGCAAGGACTACCACGGTGTCGCCGTCACCTACGCGGGTGTGGGCGTGCGGCCCATGCTGCACCGCAACCGGGTCGAGCAGCGCAAGACCCTCGTCATCCTCGACGAGATCCACCACGCCGGTGACTCCAAGTCGTGGGGTGAGGCCTGTCTCGAGGCCTTCGAGCCCGCCACCCGCCGGCTCGCGCTCACCGGTACGCCGTTCCGGTCCGACACCAACCCGATCCCCTTCGTGACGTACGAGGAGGGCAACGACGGGATCCGCAGGTCGGCCGCCGACTACACGTACGGGTACGGCAACGCGCTGGCCGACCACGTCGTGCGGCCCGTCATCTTCCTCTCCTACAGCGGCAACATGCGCTGGCGGACCAAGGCGGGGGACGAGATCGCCGCACGGCTCGGCGAGCCGATGACCAAGGACGCGATCAGCCAGGCCTGGCGTACGGCGCTCGACCCGCGCGGTGAGTGGATGCCGAGCGTCCTGCGCGCCGCCGACCAGCGGCTCACCGAGGTCAGGAAGGCCATCCCGGACGCCGGCGCCCTCGTCATCGCCTCCGACCAGGACTCCGCGCGCGCCTACGCCAAGCTGATCCGCGAGATCACCGGCACCAGGGCGACCCTCGTCCTGTCCGACGACGCCGGCGCCTCGAAGCGGATCGACGACTTCAGCCAGAGCAACGACCGGTGGATGGTCGCCGTGCGGATGGTGTCCGAGGGCGTCGACGTCCCCCGCCTCGCGGTGGGCGTGTACGCCACCACCATCTCCACGCCCCTCTTCTTCGCCCAGGCCGTCGGCCGTTTCGTACGGTCCCGGCGGCGCGGCGAGACCGCCTCCGTGTTCCTGCCGACCGTGCCCGACCTGCTCACCTTCGCCAACGAGATGGAGGTGGAACGGGACCACGCCCTCGACAAGCCGAAGAAGGAGGGCGAGGAGGACCCGTACGCCGAGTCCGAGAAGGAGATGGAGGAGGCGAACAAGGAGCAGGACGAGGACACCGGCGAGCAGGAGCAGTTCGCCTTCGAGGCGCTGGAGTCCGAGGCCGTCTTCGACCGCGTCCTGTACGACGGCGCCGAGTTCGGCATGCAGGCGCACCCGGGGAGCGAGGAGGAGCAGGACTACCTCGGCATCCCGGGCCTCCTCGAACCCGACCAGGTGCAGCTGCTGCTCCAGAAGCGGCAGGCCCGGCAGATCGCGCACAGCCGCAAGAAGCCGGACACCGAGGCGGACCTCCTCGAACTGCCCGCCGAGCGGCGGCCCGTCGTCTCGCACAAGGAGATGATGGAGCTGCGCAAGCAGCTCAACACCATGGTCAGCGCCTACGTCCACCAGAGCGGCAAGCCCCACGGCGTGATCCACACCGAGCTGCGCCGGGTCTGCGGCGGCCCCCCGAGCGCCGAGGCCACGGCCGGGCAGCTCCGCCAGCGGATCGCCAAGGTGCAGGAGTGGGCCACCCGGATGCGGTGAGCCGGCTGGCGGCCGACCGTACGTATCAGGACAAACGGAGTGGTCCGTACCGGGTGGTGCCCGGATTCTGGACGGAGGCTTCCGCTGAGCGAACCCGCTTCGCTACTGTCCCGCTACGCACACGCCCCGTGGCAGCGCCGCCGCGGAGCGCAGCCGTGAAGCGACGCGGCCCGGCAAGGGACCGGGCCGCCGGCCGATCGGCGGCCTCTGAAGCGCGTCACTGACGGGACTCGGTGACGCATCCGCCGCGAGGGGGCTGCCGACCTCACCACTTGGAGGAGTGGGCGTCGTGACCGCGGAGACCTCTCAGACGCTTGACCGGGGACTGCGTGTCCTCAAGCTCCTGGCCGACACGGACCACGGGCTCACCGTCACCGAGCTTTCCAACAAACTGGGCGTCAACCGGACCGTGGTGTACCGGTTGCTGGCCACGCTGGAGCAGCACGCCCTCGTACGGCGTGATCTCGGCGGGCGCGCCCGGGTGGGGCTGGGGGTGCTGCGGCTCGGACGGCAGGTGCATCCGCTGGTACGGGAGGCCGCGCTGCCCGCGCTGCGGTCGCTCGCGGAGGACATCGGGGCGACGGCCCACCTCACGCTGGTGGACGGCGCCGAGGCGCTGGCCGTGGCCGTCGTGGAACCCACGTGGACGGACTATCACGTGGCCTACCGGGCCGGGTTCCGGCACCCGCTGGACCGCGGGGCCGCGGGACGGGCCATCCTCGCGGCCCGGCAGCAGGGGTTCGGGGAGCCGGGGTACATGCTGACGCACGGCGAGCTGGAGGCCGGGGCGAGCGGGGCGGCCGCGCCGTTGCTCGGGGTCACCGGGGTCGAGGGCAGTGTCGGGGTCGTGATGCTGGCGGACGCGGTGCCGGAGCGGGTGGGGCCGCGGGTGGTGGACGCGGCGCGAGAGGTGGCGGAGGCGCTGCGCTGACTTGAGCGGTGCGGTGCGGTGTGGTGCGGGTTCGTTGTCGGCTGCGGGTTCGGTGGGGGCTGGTCGCGCAGTTCCCCGCGCCCCTGGGTGGGTGTGGTTGCCGTCGGCTGACCGGTCCCCGCGCTGGACCGGACGTGCGGTGCCGTTGTCGGCTGCGGGTTGGTGGGGGCTGGTCGCGCAGTTCCCCGCGCCCCTGTGCAGTTCCCGTCGGTCGAGATGTGTGCGTCCTCAACCGTCGGCCGGCCCCGGCCCGAGGCTCGCCAGTACTCTCAGCTGGAGCCACAGCACCAGGCGTTCGTCGGGGTCGTCCAGGTCGATGCCGAGTTGCTGACGCACCTGCTTCAACCGGTAGCGGCACGTGTTGGGGTGGACGGCGAGTGACTTCGCCGCGCCCGCCATGTCGCACCCCGCGTCGAACCAGCACACCAGCGTGCGGGCGTGGTCGGTGCCGTGCTCCTCGTCGTGGGCCAGCACCCGCCGCCAGGTGCCCTTCGTCAACTCCCCGTGCTCGGCGAGCACTTCGGCCAGGCGCAGCAGTGTGACCCGCGGCCGTACCTCGTCGACGGTCGCCACCGGCAGTGAGGGTCCCAGCACCCGCAGCACCAGGTCGGCGTCGGCACGTGACCCGGCCGCCTCCGCGAGCCCCGCCACCACCTCGCCCAGCCCCGCCCGCACCGGCACCCTGAGCGCCTGTCCGGCCCGCGCCACGATGTCCTCGGCCAGCCGCCGGTGACGGGCCCCGGGCGCCGGCAGCAGCGCGTACACCACCCCGTCGAGCAGTACGCACGCGTGCCGCCCGTAGCGCGCCTCGCACTGCAGCCGTACGACGTCCAGCAGCCGCAGCCCGGTCTGCCCGGCGTCCGGGAGGCCGGCCGTGTCCGGGGCGAAGGCCGCCACCCGCACCGGACCCTCGACACCGAGCCGTACGGCGGACGCCGCCGGGTCCGCCGTGCCGTCCAGCACCCGCCGCAGCAGGTCACCGCTCTGGTGCCGGGCCAGCTCCTGTGCCGCCCGGGCCCGCAGGAGCAGCACGGCCGCCGTCGACGCGCCCTGGACGAGCGTCTCCTCCGCGTCCCGCGCGAGCGTGCCGGCGTCGACGACCCACACCGAGCCGAGGGTCTCCCCGCCGGCTCGGACGGCGACCGCGAGGCGCGGCAGGGCGCCGTCCCGCAGCGCGGGCAGCCGTACCGGTCCGGCGGCCGCGAACAGCTCCCGGTACTGGTCGGTGTTCTCCACGTCCGCCGGCACCTGGAGGCCCAGGATGCCCTGCCGGCGGTCCTCGTCGACCGGCTGGCCGGGGACGGTGGAGTAGGCGAGGATCCGCCGGCGCGGGTCCTCCACGGCGGTGGCCCCGCCGGTAGCCGTCGCGATGGCGTCGGCGAGGGCGAAGAGGTCGCCGTGCCCGGCTGTGGACGGCACCGGCCGGGCGCCGGTCGCCGAGGCCAGCAGCAGGTGCGCCCGGTGCCAGGCGGTGTCCTCGGCGACGGACAGCAGCGCCACGCCGTACGCCTCGGCTTCCGCCACCGGCCCGTCCGGGCCCCGGACCACCAGGCCGGTCATCCCGGCCTCCGCCGCCGCCCTCGCCAGCGGTCCGGCCGCGGCCGCCCGCACCCCGACGGCCAGCAGCAGCGCGCCCGGCACGTGGGGGAGCGGGGCGTGGGCGTCGTGCAGGACCACCTCCGTGACGGGGGCGGTGAGCCCGGCGGGGGCGGTGTGCAGCCGTACCGAGGTGCCGCCGACGACGTCGAGGAGGTCGCCGAGGGTGCAGGCGTCCACGGGTCGCACCTCCCAGCTCTTTGGCCGTTCCGCAAAGGAACGTACGCACAGGTTGTAAGACCGCACAACCCCGGGCGCCCGCGCGCGGCGGAGACTGGGCGCATGACCGTGGTGAGCATCCGTACCGTCCACGACGTCACCGGCCTCGGTGCCGTCAGCGCGTACTTCGGCGAGGTGTGGCGGACCCCGCCCTCGGCCCCGCCCTACCCGGCCGAGGTGCTGCGCAGCCTGGTCCACGCGGGCGGCGCGGTGCACGCGGCCCACGACGGGCGGCGGCTCGCCGGGGCCTGCGCCGCGGTGTTCGGGCCGCCCGGCTCGGCGGAGGCGTACTCCCTGGTCGCCGCCGCGGAACCCGGGCTCGGGCAGCCGGTGAAGCAGGCGCAGCGGGCCTGGGCGCTCGGTCTCGGCGCCCGCACCATGCGCTGGACCTTCGACCCGCTGGTCGCCCGCAACGCCCGCTTCAACCTGGCCAAGCTGGGCGCGGTCGGCACCGAGTACCTCGTCGACTTCTACGGGCCCATGCACGACGGCGTGAACGGCGGCGACGAGAGCGACCGGCTGACGGTGACCTGGGACCTGACGGCACCCGGACAGCCGTACGACACGGGGGAGCGCGAGGAGGCGCCCGCCACCCACCGCGCTCCCGACGGAGGGGTCCTCGCCCGCCGCGACCTCGCGGACCTGCACGTCTGGTGCCGGGTCCCGGACGACGTCGTCGGGCTGCGGGCCGCCGACCCGGCGCTCGCGCTGCGCTGGCGGCGGGCCGTGCGCGAGGTGTTCACGGACGCGTTCGGGCAGGGTTTCAGGGCGACCGGAATGTCCCGGGACGGCTGGTACACCCTCACCAAGGAGGCCGTATGAGGCTGGAGCGCGTCGAGGTCGTCCATGTGGCGATCCCGCTGGTCACTCCCTTCCGCACCTCCTTCGGCACCATGACCACGAAGGACACCTTCCTGCTGCACGTCGTCACGGACACCGCCGAGGGCTGGTCGGAGTTCGCCGCCGACCCGCAGCCGCGGTACTGCCCCGAGTTCACGGCCGGTGCGGAGCTCGTGCTGCGGGACTTCCTGGTGCCGAGGGCGGCGGCGCTGCCCGCGCTCTCGGCGGCGCTGGTCGGGCCCGCCGTGAGCGGGATCAAGGGGCACGAGCTGGCGAAGGCGGCCCTGGAGACGGCGGTACTGGACGCAGAGCTGCGGTCGTACGGCATGCCGCTGGCGGTGTACCTCGGCGCGGTGCGCGACCGGGTGCCCGCCGGGGTGTCGGTGGGGATCAAGGAGTCCGTGCCGGAGCTGCTGGACGACGTCGAGGGGTATCTCGCCGAGGGGTACGTCCGGATCAAGCTGAAGATCGAACCGGGCTGGGACATCGAGCCCGTACGGGCCGTGCGCGAGCGCTTCGGGGACAAGCTGCCCCTCCAGGTCGACGCCAACACCGCGTACACGCTCGCGGACGCCGAACACCTGCGGCGGCTCGACGAGTTCGGCCTGCTGCTGATCGAGGAGCCGCTGGACGAGAACAACCTGTACGGCCACGCGCGCCTCCAGAGCCGTATCGCCACCCCCGTCTGCCTCGACGAGTCCCTGCACAACGCCCGGGACACCGCCTCCGCCATCGCCATGGACGCGTGCCGGGTCGTCAACGTCAAGCCCGCGCGCGTGGGCGGCTATCTGGAGGCCCGGCGCATCCACGACGTGGCCCGCGCGCACGGGGTGCCGGTGTGGTGCGGCGGCATGCTGGAGACGGGGATCGGCCGCGCCCCGAACCTCGCCCTGGCCGCCCTGCCCGGCTTCACCCTCCCCGGCGACACCTCCGCCTCCTCCCGCTACTTCGCCGAGGACCTCACCGAGCCGTTCGTCCTGGCGGACGGCCACCTGCCGGTGCCCCGGGGGCCGGGTATCGGGGTCGAACCGCTGCCCGACGTCCTACGGCGTTTCACCCGCGCGCGACGGGATCTGTACCGGGGCTGACCGGCTCGTGGCCGGAAGTGACCGCCGCGTTAGATTGATCCCGTGCTCTCACGCCTCACGCGCCCCCAGGCCGTCGCCGTCTGTGCCCTGCCCGTCGTGGCGCTGGTCGCCACGGCCCTCCTCGCGCCGCTGCCGTTCTCGCTGGCGCAGCCGGGGATGACGGCGAACGTCCTCGGCGACAACGAGGGCGCGGCGGTGATCACCGTCTCCGGGGCCCCGACCCGGGCGACAAGCGGACAGTTGCGGATGACGACCATCGAGGCGACCGGGCCCGACGCGCACATCTCCCTGGGCGACATCATCGACAACTGGTTCCGCACCGACCGGGCGGTCATGCCCCACGACGCGGTCTACCCGAGCGGGCAGAACGTCGAGGAGATCGAGAAGCACAACACCGCGCAGATGAAGGAGTCCCAGGACGCGGCGACCCGGGCGGCCCTCGGCTACCTCAAGCTCAGCGACGACAAGGTCAAGGTGACGCTGAAGCTCGCGGACGTCGGGGGGCCGAGCGCGGGACTGCTGTTCGCGCTGGGGATCGTCGACAAGCTGCACGGCAACGGCGCCGGGGGCGAGCTCACGGGCGGCCGCACCATCGCCGGGACCGGCACGATCGACGCGGACGGCACGGTCGGCGCGGTGGGCGGTGTGGCACTGAAGACGCAGGCCGCGAAACGGGACGGGGCGACGGTGTTCCTGGTCCCGAAGGACGAGTGCGCCGACGCGAAGGCGGAGCTGCCGAAGGGGCTGCGGCTGATCCCGGTGACGTCCCTGAAGGGGGCGGTGAGCGCGCTGACCGCCCTGGAGTCGGGCAACGGTTCCGTCCCCGCCTGCTAGTGCGCGAGGGCAGGCCGCGGGGAGGCGAGCCGGAGCCCGACCTCCACGAGGGTCCAGCCGAGGCGGGTACGGATGGCGTACGGCCGCCTGGCCTCGACGGCGAGCCGGTGGGCGTCGGCCTCGGCGCGGAGGTCGGCGGCGCGGAGCTGGTGCAGGGCGAGGTGGGTCTCGGGACGCATGGCGGGGCCTCTCAGTCCGTCTCGGTGGGGAACAGGTGCGTGTGGACGCGGACTTGCTCCGTGCCGGGGGTCTCCTCGGTGACCCGGCCGCGGTAGTCGTTGATCAGGGCGTGCATCTTGTCGACGAGCTCGGTGGCCAGGTCGGGGGTGAGCTGGAGCGTGGCGTCGCTCATGTCGGAGGCGCGGCCCCACTGCTTGGACCACCGCTCGCGGGCGTGGAGCCAACCGGACAGCTCACGGGCATGGGTGGCGGCGATCTCGTGCAGGAAGAGCTCGGCCATCCCACGGAGCTCCGGGCCCGCGCCGTCGAACTCGGTGGTGTCGAAGGTCAGCCCTTGGTCCACGGCCTGCCACCACCGCTCCCGGCCCTTGCCGTGCTCCGGGGCGTCGGCGATGAAGCCGTGCTCGGCGAGCTGGCGCAGGTGGTAGCTGGTGGCGCCGCTGGACTCGCCCAGGCGCTCGGCGAGCATCGAGGCGGTGGCGGGTCCGCGCCGGCGCAGCGCGTTGAGCAGTTCCATCCGCAGGGGGTGGGCCAGCCCGCGCAGTGAACGGGCGTCGAGTTTCCGTACCTTCGGCTCTTCCGGCATGCGTACAAAGATAGCTATGCAAAGAGTCCTTTGCAACGACTTCTTTGTAACCCCGCCGATCGGGAGCCGGCCCTACTTCACGAACCCCTCCGCCTTCATCCAGTCCAGCGCCACCTGGTGCGGGTCCTCCCCGGCGACGTCGACCCTGGCGTTGAGCTCCCGGGCCACCGTGTTGTCCAGCTTCCTCGTGACCGGGGCGAGCACCTCCGCGATGGCCGGCCACCGCTCGAGGGACCTGGAGTTGATCTCGGGCGCCGCGTTGTAGTTGGGGAAGAACCTGCGGTCGTCCCGCATCACCGCGAGGTTCATGGACCTGATGCGGCCGTCGGTCGTGAAGACCTCCCCGTACCGGCAACCGCCCTTCGCCACCTGGGTGTAGATGATCCCGGTGTCCATCTGGGTGATGTACCTCGCCGGGACGCTCATCCCGTACGCCTTCTCCATGCCCGGCAGTCCGTCGGCGCGGTTGGCGAACTCGTTCTCCACGCACAGGGTCACCGCGCCGGGGTCCTTCTTCGCCAGCGCGGCCACCTCGGAGAGCGTTGTCGTGCCGTACTTCCGGAGGCCGGCCCGGTTCGTGGCGAGGGCGTAGGTGTTGTTCAGGGGCGCCTTCGGCAGCCATGTCAGCCCGTTGGCCAGGTCGGCCTCGCGCACGGCCGTCCACTGCTCCTGCGGATCGGCGACCGGCTCGCTGTTGCCCTGGTAGGTGATCCACGCCGTGCCGGTGTACTCGTACATCCCGTCCGCGTCCCCGGACCTGACCGCTTCCCTGGCGCCGACCGACCCCTGGATGCCCGTACGGTCCAGCACGTCCGCCCCGGCCGCCTCGAAGGCGATGCCCATGATCGCGCCGAGGACGAGCTGCTCGGTGAACTCCTTCGACGTGACCGTCAGCTCCGCACCCTTGAGCGGCTCACCGCGGCCGATCGACCCCGGCTCCACGTCGTCGGCCATGGGCGAGCCGCTGGTCAGCCCACAGCCGGCCAGCAGGACCAGGCAACCGCTCAGCACCAGGAGGGTCGGTTTCACACCGTCACCTCACATCGTCGCGACGGGAGGTACGCGTCCCTGTCGGCGGGCGGGCGGGTGAACGTCATGGCGTGGCCGCCGAACCGGTCGTCCCCAGGAACGGTTCGACCGACCGGTCGACCGGCGGAGGGCCCGGGGTGCAGGGGGCCGCCGGAGAACGTCGTGTCGACGATGCGGCCTCGGGCCCTGCGGGCTCGCGGCGGGGCAGTTCGGTGCCGAAAGCCTGTCGGCCGACCTGCGCGGCCCGCGCCGGCGTCCCCTCCGCGGCGAGCCGGTCCTGCCCTGTCGACGTCGAGGCACGGGAAGGAACGGACGCGCGTCGAGTTTGACGCCGAGCTCCTCCGTCCGGGTCCCCCGCCCCCGGCCCCCTTCACGTGGGCAGCAGGGCGCCGGGTGCGAGGGGGGAGGGAACCCGGCCTCGGAACCCGGCGGGCGGCCGGCGAGGCCGGTGCCCGGCGTCCGCACCTCATGTCCCCACCTCCAACCCCCGTGGTTCGAGCAGCAGTTCCGCGAGGGAGGCCAGCCAGTCGACCAGGAGGGCGAGAGTGACCGTGAGGACGGAGCCCAGCATCAGGACCGGCATCCGCTGGTTGGTGATGCCGGTCGTGATGAGGACGCCGAGGCCGCCGCCCCCGCCGAAGGCCGCCAGGGTCGCCGTGCCGACGTTCAGGACCAGGGCCGTGCGGACGCCCGCGAGGATCAGCGGGACCGCCAGCGGGAGTTCGACGCGGGCCAGTACTCCCAGCGGGGACATGCCGATGCCGCGTGCCGCCTCCAGCAAGGCCGGGTCGTTCGCCTTCAGGCCCGCGATCGTGTTCGACAGGACCGGCAGGACGGCGTAGGCGACGATGCCGATCAGGGCCGCCTTCGTGCCGGTGCCCAGCCAGATCACCAGCAGGGCCAGCAGGCCGATCGCCGGGGTCGCCTGGCCGATGTTGGCGGCCGCCGTCACCACCGGGCTCGCCTTCCGGAAGGCGACGCGGGTCAGCGCGATCCCCAGCGGGATCGCGATGATCAGCACGAAGAACGTCGAGACCACCGTCAGCTCCACGTGCTGCCACAGGGCCTTGGACACCTGCCCGTTCGACAGCGCGTTCGCGGAGAGCGGGTCCAGGTCGGCCTGCTCGAACCACAGCCAGGTCGCGAACAGGACGGCGAGGAGGAACGCGGGCAGAAAGGTCAGCTTCCGCCAGGTCACCCGCCGCTTCGGCGGACCCGGCGGGGGAGCGGCCGTACCCTCCTCCCGCTCGTCCTCCGCCACGGGACTCGCGGCCGTCGTCACGCCTTCCGCCCCCCTGCGTCGGCGCCCTCCTGCTCGGCGTGCGTCCGGTCGGCCCGGATCGCCTCCAGTTCGTGCTGGTGCTCCATGGCCTCCAGGCGGTCCGCCTCCAGGAGTTCGTGCACGGAGTTCATGAGCGTCTCCATGTCGACGACACCCGTGTACTCACCGCGCCGCCCGGTCACCGCGACCCGCCCCGCGTTGTCGGTCAGCACGGCCTCCAGGGCGTCCCGCAGGGTCGCGTCGCTGGTCACCGTGTCGCTCACCAGCGTCCCGGCCCGTGCCGGCGACCCCATCGCCCGCATCATGTCGTCGCGCCTGAGCCACTTGTAGGGCCGTCCGCGCCTGTCGAGCAGCAGGACCTCGTTCGTCCCGCTGCCCCGGAGCTTGTCGAAGATCTCCTGGACGGGGTCGTCGACGGTCACCGTCGGACAGCCGGTGATCTGCACGTCCCGCACCCGGGTGAGGTTCAGCCGCTTCAGGGCCGCCCCGGCGCCGACGAACCCGGACACGAAGTCGTCGGCCGGGCTGGTCAGGATCGCCTCCGGGGTGTCGAACTGGGCGATGCGGGAGCGTTCGCGCAGCACGGCGATCCGGTCGCCCAGCTTGATCGCCTCGTCGAAGTCGTGGGTGACGAAGACGATCGTCTTGTGCAGCTCGCGCTGGAGCCGGATCAGCTCGTCCTGGAGATGGTCCCGGGTGATCGGGTCGACCGCGCCGAACGGCTCGTCCATCAGCAGGACGGGCGGATCGGCCGCGAGCGCCCTGGCCACCCCGACCCGCTGCTGCTGACCGCCGGACAGCTGCCGTGGATAGCGGCCGTGGAACTCGCCGGGGTCGAGCCCGACCAGGTCGAGCAGTTCCTCCACCCGGTCGCCGATCCGTGCCTTGTCCCAGCCGGTCATCCGCGGCACGAGCGCGATGTTCTGCGCGACCGTCATGTGCGGGAAGAGCCCGGCCGACTGGATCGCGTAACCCACCTTGCGGCGCAGCCGGACCGGATCGATGCCGGTGACGTCCTCGCCGTTGATCCGGATGCGTCCACCGGTCGGCTCGATCAACCTGTTGATCATCTTGAGCGTGGTCGACTTGCCGCAGCCGGACGGTCCCACGAGGACGACGGTCTCGCCCGCCCTGATCTCCATGGTCACGTTGTCGACGGCGGGCTGCGGACTGCCGGGGTAGCGCTTGGTCAGGTGCTCCAGCCCGATGGACGCACCCGAGGTGCCGGACGTCTCAGACACGGATCCCTCTCGGAATGGTCAGCCGCCCGAGCAGGACGTACGCGGCGTCGAACAGCAGGGCGAGGACGATGATCCCGAGCGTGCCGGCGAGCACCTGGTTGAGCGCGTTCCTGCTGCCCAGGGAGGCGATGCCGCGGAAGATCTCGTTGCCGAGGCCGGGCCCGGAGGCGTAGGCGGCGATCGCGGCGATGCCCATCAGCATCTGCGTCGAGACCCGGATCCCGGTCAGGATCGGCGGCCAGGCGAGCGGGAGCTCGACCCGCGCCAGGCGGGTCACCCGGGACATCCCGATCCCCTCGGCCGCGTCCACCAGCGAGGGATCGACCCCGCGCAGCCCCACGATCGCGTTGCGGACGACCGGCAGCAGCCCGTACAGCGTCAGGGCGATCACCGTGGGCGGCACCCCGAGACCCACGACCGGGACGAGCAGACCGATCATGGCGAGCGAGGGGACGGTCAGGATCGTCGAGGTGGCCGTCGTGGCGAGGTTGCCCGCCCACTCGCTGCGATAGGTCACGACCCCGATCAGCACCCCGATCACCGTCGCCGCGACCATGCACTGGAAGACGGCGCTCGCGTGCTGGTAGGCGTCCACGAGCAGTTGCTGGTGGCGGCTGCCGAGGTACTCCCAGAAGTTCACACCCGCTCACCCCGCTGGCTCGGTCACTCCCGAAGGGCCGGATCCCCCGCCGCCTGCTCCACCAGCGGGATGATCCGCAGCGGAACGGGGTTCTCCATGACGATCGCGGTGGCGGCCCGGACGATCCCATCGAAACCGACAACCCGGTCGATCACACGTTGGAGATCGGCGTTGGAGCGGGCCACGAGGCGGCACAGCATGTCCCCGCTGCCGGTCGTGGTGTGCAGTTCGAGGACCTCCGGCACGGTCGCCAAGTGGGCCCGTACGTCGGCCCCTTGCCCCTGCCGGATCTGGAGCGTGGCGAACGCGGTCACCGGGTAGCCGAGCGCCGCCGGATCGACCTGCGGACCGAACCCCCGGATGACTCCGTTCGACTGAAGCCGGTCCAGCCGCGCCTGCGCGGTCCCCCGCGCCACCCCCAGCCGCCGGGACATCTCCAGGACCCCGATCCGCGGCTCGCGCGCGAGGAGCACGATGATCCGCCCGTCCAGCTCGTCGATCCCCACGGCAGCCTCCCCGAGAGATGGTCATCCTGCACAGAAAGCCCGTCGATACGGCCGTATCGCTGAACATGTTGTCCAGTGGACACGCAAACTATTGCGCACCTTGCAGGGCGGAGCCAGGCTTCGCACATGACGCAGACCACACACCACACTCCCGACACCGCCCGGCAGGCCGATCCCTTCCCGGTCAAGGGAATGGACGCGGTCGTCTTCGCCGTCGGCAACGCCAAGCAGGCGGCCCACTACTACTCGACCGCCTTCGGCATGCGGCTGGTGGCCTACTCCGGACCGGAGAACGGCAGCCGCGAGACCGCGAGCTACGTGCTGGAGAACGGCTCCGCCCGGTTCGTGTTCACCTCGGTCATCAAGGCCGCCACCCCCTGGGGCCACTTCCTCGCCCAGCACGTGGCCGAGCACGGCGACGGGGTGATCGACCTCGCCATCGAGGTCCCGGACGCCCGCCGCGCGTACACCTACGCGCTCGAGCACGGTGCCCGCTCGGTCGCCGAGCCGTACGAGCTGAAGGACGAGCACGGCACGGTCGTCCTCGCCGCGATCGCCACCTACGGCGAGACCCGCCACACCCTGGTCGAGCGCACCGGCTACGACGGCCCCTACCTCCCGGGCTACGCCGCCGCCGCCCCGATCGTCGAGCCCCCCGCCCACCGCACCTTCCAGGCCGTCGACCACTGCGTCGGCAACGTCGAGCTCGGCCGGATGAACGAGTGGGTCGGCTTCTACAACAAGGTCATGGGCTTCACGAACATGAAGGAGTTCGTGGGCGACGACCTTCGACATCAGCGCGCTGTACTCGGT
>NZ_LJBR01000121.1 GCF_001282115.1 Streptomyces sp. NRRL B-24085
CGGGCGGCCACCCCCCACCCCGTCCCCTCACCGCCGTACGCGGCTACCGGTTCAGCCCACTTCGCGGCCGTGGGCGCGGAGGGTCTGCAGGGCCCTGATGGTTGCCAGGGGGCGGGCCTCCAGGGCGGTGGTGGGTGCCCACGGGTGGCCGGGGGTCGGCCAGCCGCCGTCCTCCTGCTGTTCGGTCGCGAGGAAGTCCAGGGAACGGGACATCTCGGCGTCCGTGAACCACACGCGCGCGAGCGAGTCCGGTGTCCTCGCGTAGTCGTGCGGGAAGTGGTGCGCGCCCGGGGTCGGGTTCGAGGGGTCCAGCGCGGCCAGACGCTGTTCGCGCACCAGGCGGCCCAGACGGTCGGCGGTCGCCTGCGCGCGCGGGCGGTCGGGGGCGGAGTCCAGGAAGGCCAGGGCGGCCTGGATCTCGTCCGGGTGGGGCGCCTGGAGGGACTCCACGGCCTGCCAGCAGAAGTCGGTGGCCCGGAACAGCCAGGCGTGCCACACCTCGTTGCGGTGCAGCAGACCGACCACGGGACCGGTGGTGAGCAGCTCGCCGGGCGGGGCGTCCAGGACCTTCATGAAGGGGGCGGTGGGATAGCCGCGCTGGGCCGGAGTGACGGCTGGGAGGGCGCCCTCCGGGGTGGACACCGAGGTGAGATAGCGGCACACGCGCTCCACACGCTGTCCGCCGCAGCGACCGACGGCGTCCAGGACCCGCAGGGCGTGAGCGGTGTGCAGGGGCTGGCTGACCGGGCCGCGCAGATCGGGGTCCAGGGCGTGGCCGTATCCGCCGTCCGCGTTGCGGTAGGCGTCCAGGGCCGTCTCCACCGGGTCGGGGCCGCCGTTGAGGAAGAGGTACGCGAACAGACGCTGTTCCAGCACACGCGCGGTGAGCCAGACGAAGTGCTCGGCGCGGAAGAGCGGGGAGTGCGCCGGTGGCGTCTGGGGGAGTGGGGAAGCTCCTGTTTCGGGCATGCGTCAGACCGTAGGGCGGAAAGCGGTCTCGGCAAGCGGTCCCGGGCGAGGCCCACCCTCAGGGGCGGGATACTGGAGTCATGCGGTTGACGGTCTTCTGGCAGCGGATGGCGGAACACTTCGGTCCGGGGTACGCCGACACCTTCGCGCGCGATCATGTGATGACGGAGCTCGGCGGGCGCACGGTGCACGAGGCGCTGGACGCGGGCTGGGACGCCAAGGACGTGTGGCGCGTGGTCTGCACCGTGATGGACGTTCCGGGCGAGCGGCACTGAGACCGGGTGGACGCGTGAACTGCCGGGCGGGAAGATCTTACGAAAGTGGCACCGACCGGTCACGAAGATCGCAGGACGGCAGCCATTGTCGGTGGCGTGGGCGAGACTTGCTCCGTGGCACCCACTGACGACTCCGGGCAGGCAGCCCAGCACGCATCTCCGCTCGGCACGACGCCCCCCACCCGGCCCCCGGCCGACGGCGCCGGGCCGGACGCCCGCATGCCGCGCTGGCTGCCGCGTGCCATGGTGCTCGCGCTCGCGCTCATCGCCGTTTTCCAGCTCGGCAGTTGGGCCTTCCACCAGCTCATCGGCCTGCTGATCAACATCCTCATCGCGTTCTTCCTGGCCCTGGCCATCGAGCCCGCGGTGAGCAAGATGGCCGCGCGGGGCATGCGCAGGGGGCTCGCCGCCTTCCTCGTCTTCTTCGGCGTGCTGATCGTGACGGCCGGCTTCGTCACGCTGCTCGGGTCGATGCTCGCGGGTCAGATCATCAAGATCGTCGAGGACTTCCCCGACTACCTCGACTCCGTCATCGCCTGGATCAACGGGCACTTCCACACCGAGCTGAAGCGGGTGGACGTCCAGGAGGGGCTGCTGCGCTCCGACTGGCTGCGCAACTACGTGCAGAACAGCGCCACCGGCGTCCTGGACGTCTCCGCCCAGGTCCTCGGCGGGCTCTTCCAGCTCCTGACGATCGCGCTGTTCTCGTTCTACTTCGCGGCGGACGGCCCCCGGCTGCGGCGCACGGTCTGCTCCGTCCTGCCGCCCGCCCGCCAGGCCGAGGTGCTGCGCGCGTGGGAGCTCGCCGTGGACAAGACCGGCGGCTACCTCTACTCGCGCGGTCTGATGGCGCTCGTCTCCGGGGTCGCGCACTTCATCCTGCTCCAGGCCCTCGACGTGCCGTACGCGCCCGTGCTCGCCGTGTGGGTCGGCCTGGTCTCGCAGTTCATCCCGACCATCGGCACCTATCTCGCGGGCGCCCTGCCCATGCTGATCGCCTTCACCGTCGACCCGTGGTACGCGCTGTGGGTGCTGGTCTTCGTGGTGATCTACCAGCAGTTCGAGAACTACGTGCTCCAGCCCAAGCTGACCTCGAAGACCGTCGACATCCACCCCGCCGTCGCCTTCGGCTCGGTCATCGCGGGCACCGCCCTCCTGGGCGCGGTCGGTGCCCTGATCGCCATTCCGGCGGTCGCCACGCTCCAGGCGTTCCTCGGCGCGTACGTGAAGCGGTACGCCGTCACCGACGACCCTCGGGTCCACGGGCACCGGAAGCGGGGCGAGGGGCCCTCACCGGTCACGCGCGTGCGTGCGCTGTGGGAGCGGCGGCGGCCGGAGACACGGCACAACACCACCGACGGCGACGGCTCGTCCTGAGGCCCCGCCGGGTTCAGTGGGCGAGTGCGGCCCACACTCCGGCGCCGATGACGGCCGTGACGTAGGAGCCGATCGCCGCGTGCAGGATCCGTCGCCGCAGGGGTTCGCTCCAGGACGTCCGCGACAGCAGCCAGGCCAGTGCGGGCAGGACCAGGACGGCGTGCAGGCTCACGCCGTGCAGCGGCTTGAGCGGGGCGGTCGAGTGGTAGGCCGCCTCCTGGTGGCCGGTACGGGTGAGGACGACACCGCGCGCGATCATCGCGGCACCCGAGGCGAGCGCCACCAGCAGGATCGCGAACCCGGACCGCACCGCGAGGTCCATCCCCGCCGGACCCGACGGCCGGTGGCGGAAGGAGGCCACCGCGAACACCGTCAGCAGCACCACCAGGACGCCGCCGCCCACCGCGAGCGTCATGGACACGGCCGTGTCGAAGGGTGTCTCCATGTCGAGGTGGGAGGGCACCCCGCGCCACGCCTGGAGGGTGATGCCGCCCACCTCCACCACGCAGTCCACCGCGAACACCGCGAGGAGCAGGGCCCGTGACCGCGGGCCGACCCGCAGGTACGACGTGACCCAGGCGACCGCGATCAGGGTCACGCCGAAGGACACCCCGAACGTCACCGGCTTGCGCCAGGAGACCGGCCCGTCCCATGGGCCGCCGTCCACCGCGAACACCACCAGGTGCGCGAGCCCGGAGAGGACCAGGAGGAGACCGGTCGCGTGACAGAGGCGCTCCACGCGGCTGGCGCTGGCGGCATGCGGTGCCGGCGTTCGGGCGGGCACTGCGGAGGCACTCGTCAGGGTCGGTTCCATCAGGCCCGCGCCGCCTTCCGGGCCAGGCGGGCCGCGGCTCCGGCGATCACCAGGGCGGTGAGGGCGGCGGTCGAGGCGATGAGCGCGGTGTCCCCCGAGGAGAGATGGCCGCCGGTGTCCGGGGTCAGGATCGCGCCCACCCCGATGAACAGGCCGGCCCCGAGGGCGAGGCCGGTCGTCCAGCCGTTGACGCGCCACAGGAGCAGGGCCGCCGCCACGAGCGGGATGACGAGTCCGGGCGGTACGGCCGGGTACTCCGCGCCGGCGGCGATCCGGCCCGCGACGGACGCGGCCGGCAGGAGGAGCGCGGGCAGGGGGGCGATCACGGCGGGGGGACGCGCCGTCCCGCCGCGGTGCCGGTGGACGGTCGGGATCGCTTCTCGGGTGCTCGTCGGGGTCTCCATGGCACAAGGCTCGCGAGAACGGCCCGTCCGGTCGTCGTACCGCCGAAGGCACCCGAAGTACGCCGTGGGAAGTAGCCGGAGGAGGGTGGAGGAGTGGGGGCTCAGCCCGCCGGAGAAGGGCCGGAGGAAGTGTCCCGGGTGCCGCGTGGTGCGCTTGACACGAAAATCGAACATCCATTCATATGGAGGCTCCGGCGAAGCGGACGGCGGGTGTTTCGACATGGTTTGCATGGAGAAGTACCCGAGTTATCCACAGGCCGGACGGGCGTCGGGGCGCATTGTCAGTGGCAGGCGTTAGCGTCTTTGACGTGAAGCGATCGACTCAAGCAAATCGGGTGGAACCCATGGCAGGAACCGACCGCGAGAAGGCGCTCGACGCCGCGCTCGCACAGATTGAACGGCAGTTCGGCAAGGGCGCGGTCATGCGCATGGGCGAGCGGCCGAACGAGCCCATCGAGGTCATCCCCACCGGGTCGACCGCGCTCGACGTCGCGCTCGGCGTCGGCGGCATCCCGCGCGGCCGAGTGGTGGAGGTGTACGGACCGGAGTCCTCCGGCAAGACGACCCTGACCCTGCACGCGGTGGCCAACGCACAGCGGGCCGGCGGCCAGGTGGCCTTCGTGGACGCGGAGCACGCCCTCGACCCCGAGTACGCGCGCAAGCTCGGCGTCGACGTCGACAACCTGATCCTGTCCCAGCCGGACAACGGCGAGCAGGCTCTGGAGATCGTGGACATGCTGGTCCGCTCCGGCGCCCTCGACCTCATCGTCATCGACTCCGTCGCGGCCCTCGTCCCGCGCGCGGAGATCGAGGGCGAGATGGGCGACAGCCACGTGGGTCTGCAGGCCCGTCTGATGAGCCAGGCACTGCGGAAGATCACCAGCGCGCTCAACCAGTCCAAGACCACCGCCATCTTCATCAACCAGCTCCGCGAGAAGATCGGCGTGATGTTCGGCTCCCCCGAGACCACGACCGGTGGCCGGGCGCTGAAGTTCTACGCCTCGGTGCGCATGGACATCCGCCGCATCGAGACCCTGAAGGACGGCACCGACGCGGTCGGCAACCGCACCCGGGTCAAGGTCGTCAAGAACAAGGTCGCACCGCCCTTCAAGCAGGCCGAGTTCGACATCCTCTACGGCCAGGGCATCAGCCGCGAGGGCGGTCTGATCGACATGGGCGTGGAGCACGGCTTCGTCCGCAAGGCCGGCGCCTGGTACACGTACGAGGGCGACCAGCTCGGCCAGGGCAAGGAGAACGCGCGCAACTTCCTGAAGGACAACCCCGACCTGGCCAACGAGATCGAGAAGAAGATCAAGGAGAAGCTGGGCGTCGGCGTGCGTCCCGAGGAGCCCGCCGCGGAGCCGGGAGCGGACGCCGCGGTGACCGCTGCCGCGGACGACACCGCGAAGGTGCCGGCACCGGCGGCCACCAAGGCGACGAAGGCCAAGGCTCCGGCGGCCAAGAGCTGATCCCGTGACACGGCGAACCGACTGGGCCGAGTACGAGGACGCTCCGCGAGGGCGGGGCGCGCAAGGCGACGGGGGTTCTGCCGGGCCGATCGGCGAAGGGTTCGGCGACGGTACGGGGCATGGAGCGGACGGGGGGCACAGCCGTGCGGTGTCGTACGGCGGCGAAGGGGCGGTCGGCGACGACTTCCCGTACGGCGCCGGTCCGTCCCACCGCGGCGGTCGTTCCCACAGTGACGGGGGTACGTACGGCGACGGTGGGCCGAGCGGCGACGAGTCCGGTGGCGGGCCGTTCGGCCGGAGCTCGCGTCGAGGCGGTGGAGCACCCGGCACGGGCGGCTCCCGGGGGCGTCGGCAGCGCCGGCGCGGCTTCGGGGAACCGCCCGGCGAGGACGGAGGCGGCCCCTCCTTGTCGAGGGCCGAGAAGGGGGAGCCTCCGGCGGACCCGGTGGAGCGGGCGCGGGCGATCTGTCTGCGCCTGCTCACCGGGACCCCGCGCACGCGCAAGCAGCTCGCCGACGCCCTGCGCAAGCGGGAGATCCCGGACGAGGCCGCCGAGGAGGTGCTGTCGCGGTTCGAGGAGGTCGGGCTGATCAACGACAGCGCGTTCGCGGACGCCTGGGTGGAGTCCCGGCACCACGGCCGGGGACTTGCCCGGCGGGCGCTCGCCCAGGAGCTGCGCACCAAGGGTGTCGACTCCACGCTGATCGACGCGGCCGTCTCGCAGCTCGACTCCGAGCAGGAGGAGGCGACGGCCCGCGAGCTCGTCGACCGCAAGCTGCGCGCGACGCGAGGCCTCGACCGCGACAAGCGACTGCGCCGCCTCGCCGGCATGCTCGCCCGCAAGGGCTACTCCGAGGGGATGGCCCTGCGGGTGGTCCGGCAGGCGCTGGAGAAGGAGGGGGAGGAGACGGAGTTCCTGGGGGACGAGGGGTTCTGACACGGGGAGTCCCCGTGAGCCACCCGGGAGCCCGGGCTCCCCCTACGAGCAGCCCGCTGGCGTTCGCGTGCTCACGTGCTCACTGCCAGTCCTCCGGACGCTCCACGTGCTCCAGCCGCAGGATCGGGCCCGTGCGGCTGTAACGGCGGATCTGGGGGAGGGGCGGGTAGTAGGCGTGCACGGAGATCGCGTGGACCTCGGTGGACTCGTTGAGGACCTCGTGGACGTGGTGCTGCCCGAAGGAACGGCCCTTGCCGGCCGGCAGTCGCCGCTCGCGGTCCACGTCGTCGGAGAGTTCCAGGGTCTTCCAGCCGTCGGCCGGCAGCCGGGCGGCGAGGGAGTTCTCCCTGAGCTCACCGGCCGCGGTGATGAAGGCGCCGACCGACTCGGCGTGGTCGTGCCAGCCGGTGCCGGTGCCGGGCGGCCAGCCGATCAGCCAGGCCTCGCTGCCGCCGGGCCCCTCCAGACGCACCCAGGTGCGGCCTTCGGGGTCGAGCGGAAGCGAGTCGATCAGCTCGGTGTCGGCGGCGGTGCGCCGTACGAAGTCGAGGAGTTCGGCCTGGGTGGGCGGCGCGACGGTGGCGGAGACCGCGGGAAGGGCGGGGGAGACAGACACGGGTACCGTCCTGAGAAGAGTTCGCGACAGCGTGCCGTCGCACAGGCGCGGCACGCGGGGGGAAGAAGAGGCGAATTCAGCAGGACGGGCGACACACGCAGCCCGCATAGCGGACGAGGTCCATATGGACCCTCCGCCACAGGCGCACACAGGTGTCGGTCACGATCCGGAGTACACCACGGCCCCCACGGCGGTTTCAACTCGCTGTCACTATGTGGACGCACAGTGACAGCGAGCATGTCAACGCGACGCGGCCCCCGCGTTCGCCTCGGTCTTCGTCGGAGGGCCGCCGAGTGCCGTCTCGGCCGCCGAGTACAGATCGGCCGGGCGGACTCCGCCCAGTGCCGTGACGAGGTGCCCGTCGGGGCGTACGAGAAGGACCGTGTGCGGGGCCGCGCCCGGGTACTCCTCGGCGACCAGGAGTTCGGCGGAGTGCGGCAGCGCGCTCACCGCCGCGGCCAGACGGGGCATGATTCCCGCGGTCACCCAGTGCTTGCGCTCCCACACCCCGGTGCCCGGTGCGATCAGGACGACGAGCAGCGCGCCCCGGCCGAGCCGGTCGCGCAGACGTACGAACGAGCCGTCCTCGGCGGTGACCCGCACATCCGTGACCGACGACCCCGGGAGTGTGTCGACGGGCACCTCCCCTTCGAGGTGCCGGGGCGCGAGGGGTGAGTCGGCGTACGACCCCGGCGCGCCGAGCGGGCCGCGCCCCAGGTGACCGTCCGTGAGCAGCGCGTCGTGGCCGCGGGCCGAGCCGGGGACGACCGAGCGCAGGCCTCCGCCGCCGCGCAGCAGCGGCAGCGCCTGGTCGGCGGCGCGCAGCCGCCCGGCGACGACCGCGCGCCGCTCGGCCTGGTAGCTGTCGAGAAGCGCCTCGTGCGGGCCGTGGTGCCAGGCCAGGGCCAGTTTCCAGGCGAGGTTGTCGGCGTCCCTGAGGCCCTCGTCGAGCCCCTGCGTGCCGAGCGCCCCCAGACAGTGCGCCGCGTCCCCGGCGAGGAAGACCCGGCCGGCGCGCCAGCGGCGGGCCAGCCGGTGGTGCACGGTGTGCACTCCGGTGTCGAGGAGTTCGTACGGCGGTGTCGAGCCGCCCGTCCAGCCCGCCAGGGTCTCCCGGACGCGGGACACCAGGAGCTCGGGGGTGACCAGGTCCTTGCCCGGCGGCAGCAGCCAGTCCAGGCGCCACACGCCCTCGGGGAGCGGGCGGGCGGTGATCTCCCCGGCCGACGGTCCCGAGGTCCGCCACGGCGGCATCCGGTGCAGCAACGCCCGGTCCTCCCAGGGGAGTTCCGCGCGCAGGGCGGCGACGGCGTGGCGTTCCACGGCCGTACGGCCCGGGAAGCGGATGTCCTCCAGCTTGCGCACGGTGGAGCGCGAGCCGTCGCAGCCGACCAGGTAACTCCCGCGCCACCATGTGCCCTTGGGGCCGCGGGTGTGGGCCGTGACGCCCGAGCGTTCCTGCTCGACGGTGTCGAGACGGCTGTCCGGGACGAGCCTGACCAGCTGCTCCCCGGCGAGGGCGGTGCGCAGGGCGCCGGTCAGGACGTGCTGGGCGAGGTGCAGGGGCGCGTCCCCGGCCTCCTCGAAGTCGACCTCGCGCATCACCTGCTTGCGGCGCATCGACCGCCATCCGGCCCAGTGCACACCCAGCTCGCTGACCGGCACCCCGGTCAGCCGGGCCATGAGGGCGGCGGTGTCCTCGTGCAGTACGACGGTGCGGGCCAGGCGGGGTTCGTCCTTGCCGGGGCCCTCGTCGAGGACCACGGAGGGGACCTCCTGACGCGCCAGCGCCAGGGCGAGCGTGAGCCCGACGGGCCCCGCTCCGACGATGATCACCGGGTCCACGACGCGGCGCCTCCTGCCCGCGGCGGAGTCCTCAGGAACGTGGGTGAACAGGAGGTTGGAGCAGGGTGCACGATCACAGAACGTATGCAACCCATTGCCGGTGCTTGCGTCAAGTGACGGAGGCAGTGGCGATCATGCCACTGCCTCCGTGTCGGTGTCATACCCGGTTCATGCCACTTGACCGACTGTCAGAACGCGCCGCCACCGGTGTTCTCGCCGGTCCCGTAGGTGCCGCGCACCGCGGCCGGGTTGACCTCCACCGTGTCCTCGCCCAACACCGCCCCCGTGCTCTTCTTGCTGCGCCGCAGCCGCTGCTCCAGCCAGCTCGCGAAACTGGTGAGGAGGAAGTTCACGATGATGTACACGATCGCCACGACGATGAAGCTCGGGATGACGTTGGCGTAGTTGGCGGCCAGGGTCTGGCGCGCGTTGAGCAGCTCGGTGAAGCCGAGCATCACACCGCCCAGCGCGGTGTCCTTCACGATGACGACGAGCTGGCTGACGATCGCCGGCAGCATCGCCGTGACCGCCTGCGGCAGCAGGATGCTGGTCATGGTCTGGCCCTTGCGCAGGCCGACCGCGTAGGCCGCCTCCGTCTGTCCCTTGGGCAGCGAGAGGATGCCGGCCCGGACGACCTCGGCGAGCACCGAGGCGTTGTAGAGCACCAGACCGGTGACGACGGCGTACAGGGGGCGCTGCTCGCTGGAGATGTCCGTGGAGCGGACGTAGAACTCGTTGGCGAACAGCATCAGCAGCAGCACCGGGATGGCCCGGAAGAACTCGACCACCGTGCCGGCGGCGCCCCTGACCCAGGCGTGGTCGGACATGCGGGCGATGCCGAAGACCGCGCCCAGCGGAAGGGCGATGACCATGGAGATCGCCGCGGCCTTGAGGGTGTTGCCGAGACCGGGAAACAGGTAGGTCGTCCAGGCCTCACTGGTGGTGAAGGGCTCCCAGAGGTTCCACTCCAGCTGGTTCTTGTCGTCCATCTTCTGCCACACCCACCACAGCAGCAGGAGCAGCAGCAGGGTGAAGGCGACGGACAGGAGGACGTTGCGCCGTTTCGCGCGGGGTCCCGGAGTGTCGTAGAGGACCGAACTCATCGCTTCACCGCCAGTCGCTTGGCGAGCCAGCCGAGGAGGAGGCCGGTCGGCAGGGTCAGTACCACGAAGCCGAGCGCGAAGACCGCGCCGATGGCGAGCGTCTGGGCCTCGTTCTCGATCATTTCCTTCATCAGGAGGGCGGCCTCGGCCACACCGATCGCGGCGGCCACGGTGGTGTTCTTGGTCAGCGCGATCAGCACGTTGGCCAGCGGGTTGATGACCGCGCGGAAGGCCTGCGGAAGCACGATGAGACGCAGGGTCTGGCTGAAGTTGAGGCCGATCGCGCGGGCCGCCTCGGCCTGGCCGAGCGGCACCGTGTTGATGCCGGAGCGGATCGCTTCGCAGACGAACGCGGCCGTGTAGGCGATGAACCCGAGCACCGCCAGCCGGAAGCCCTGGACGTCGAAGTTGTCCGCCGCGCCCATCGTCACCCCGAAGATGTCGGCGAGGCCGAGCGAGGTGAAGACGATGATGACCGTCAGGGGGATGTTCCGGACGATGTTGACGTAGGCGGTGCCGAATCCGCGCATCAGGGGGACCGGGCTGACCCGCATGGCGGCCAGTACGGTGCCCCAGATCAGGGAGCCGACAGCGGACAGGGCGGTGAGTTTCACCGTCATCCAGAACGCCCCGAGGACGTCATAACCTTCTAGAAAGTCGAACACGATCTCCCGCGCTTCCGGGTGTGTGGCGTGTGTGGGGCGTACGTGGACGGGCGCGGCGCGCCGCCGCCCTGATCGCGGCGGGCGGCGGCGCGCCGGTGGGTCCCTGCGTTACTTGACGATGGTGCCGATCTTCGGGGCCGGCTCGTTCTTGTAGCCGGCCGGGCCGAAGTTCGCGTCGACCGCCTTCTGCCAGGAGCCGTCGCTGACCATCTTCTCGAGGGCGGCGTTGACCTTGTTGACGGTCGCCGTGTCGCCCTTCTTCACGCCGATGCCGTAGTTCTCGTTGCTCAGCTTGAGGCCGGCGAGCTTGAACTGGCCCTTGTACTTGTCCTGGGAGGCGAAGCCCGCGAGGATCGAGTCGTCCGTGGTCACCGCGTCCACGGCGCCGCTCTGGAGGCCGGCGATGCACTCCGAGTAGCCGCCGTACTGCTTGAGCTGGGCCTTCGGGGCGAAGTCGTCCTTGACGTTCTGGGCCGAGGTCGAGCCGGTCACGGAGCACAGCTTCTCGCCGTTGAGGTCCGTGGCCTCGCTGATCTTGGAGTCCTTCTTGACCAGCAGGTCCTGGTGGGCCAGCAGGTACGGGCCGGCGAAGTCGACCTTCTGCTTGCGCTCGTCGGTGATCGAGTAGGTGGCCGCGATGATCTTCACGTCGCCGCGGGCGAGCGCGTTCTCACGGTCGGCGCTCTTGGTCTCGACGAACTCGATCTGGTCGGGCTTGTAGCCGAGCTCCTTGGCCACGTACGTCGCCACGTCCACGTCGAAGCCGGAGAAGGAACCGTCGGGCTCCTTCAGGCCGAGGCCGGGCTGGTCGTACTTGATACCGATCTTGATCTTGCCGCCACCGCCGGAGCCCGAGCCGGAGCTGTCGTCCTTGCTGTCGCCGCCGCAGGCGGTCGCGGACAGGGCGAGGGCGAGGACGGCGGCCGAGGCGGCGGTGACCTTGCGGAGCTTCATGGTGAACATCCTTTGGTGGTGAAGAGAGCGAGAGCCGTCGGTGGTCGATCCGGGTGGCACGTCAGTGGTGCAGGATCTTCGACAGGAAGTCCTTGGCGCGGTCGCTGCGCGGGTTGCTGAAGAACTGGTCGGGCGCAGCCTCCTCGACGATCCGTCCGTCCGCCATGAACACCACGCGGTTTGCGGCCGATCGTGCGAAACCCATCTCGTGCGTGACGACGATCATTGTCATGCCGTCGCGGGCGAGCTGCTGCATGACCTCCAGCACCTCGTTGATCATCTCAGGGTCGAGCGCCGACGTGGGCTCGTCGAAGAGCATGACCTTCGGGTCCATCGCCAGCGCCCGGGCGATGGCGACACGCTGCTGCTGACCGCCGGACAACTGGGCGGGGTACTTGTCCGCCTGGGTGGCGACACCGACCCGGTCGAGCAGGGAGCGCGCCTTCTCCTCGGCCTTCTTCTTGTCGGCCTTGCGGACCTTGATCTGGCCCAGCATCACGTTCTCGAGCACGGTCTTGTGCGCGAAGAGGTTGAAGGACTGGAAGACCATGCCGACGTCGGCGCGCAGCCGGGCCAGTTCCTTGCCCTCCTGGGGCAGCGGCTTGCCGTCGATGGCGATCGAACCCGTGTCGATCGTCTCCAGGCGGTTGATGGTGCGGCACAGGGTGGACTTCCCGGACCCGGAGGGTCCGATGACCACGACGACCTCGCCGCGGGCGATCGTCAGGTCGATGTCCTGGAGTACGTGCAACGCGCCGAAGTGCTTGTTGACGCTCTTCAGGACGACCAGTTCGCCGGTCGCGGCCACATCTTCCTTGGCCACCGATACTTCGGTCATCGCTCTCTGGCTCCGTCCTCCTCGGTTTCGGAGGACAGTAGTGACCCCACGCGACCAGCGTCATTAGTCTTGAGGGGAATCTGAGCATCACGATCCGATAGCAATCGGACACGTGTCGTAGCACTTGCGACCAGTGCGCATCCGCTGTGCGTATCGGGCGGGTAACGGAAGGGCGGCGCAACCGGAACGCTCTTGACGCCGTCCTCATCCATCAGCATGACTGCACGGTGCGCACACGCGCGTGCGTACGCACATTTGTACCTGTTCACTGCATATTCAGATAGTACGTCCGATGGTCAAAAGGGGGCCGGGGTGAGACTTCTCCTCGTCGAGGACGACAACCACGTGGCCGCCGCGCTGTCCGCGGTGCTCGCCCGGCACGGTTTCGACGTCACGCACGCGCGCAGCGGCGAGGAGGCCCTCCAGGCGCTCGTCCCCGAGGGCGACGGCTTCGGGGTCGTACTGCTCGACCTCGGACTGCCCGACCAGGACGGCTACGAGGTGTGCGGCAAGATCCGCAAGCGCACCAGCACTCCGGTGATCATGGTCACCGCGCGCTCCGACGTCCGCTCCCGCATCCACGGGCTGAACCTCGGCGCCGACGACTACGTGGTCAAGCCGTACGACACGGGGGAGCTCCTCGCCCGCATCCACGCCGTCAGCCGGCGCACCGCCCACGAGGACGCGCCCGGCGGCGCGGACACGGCGCTGGTCCTCGGCGCCGTGCGCATCGAACTGCCGACCCGGCAGGTCACCGTGGACGGCACGGTCGTGCAGCTCACCCGCAAGGAGTTCGACCTCCTCGCACTGCTCGCCCAGCGGCCCGGTGTGGTCTTCCGGCGGGAACAGATCATCAGCGAGGTCTGGCGCACGAGCTGGGAGGGCACCGGGCGCACGCTGGAGGTCCATGTGGCGTCCCTGCGGGCCAAGTTGCGCATGCCGGCGCTGATCGAGACGGTGCGGGGGGTCGGGTACCGGCTGGTGGCGCCGGCAGCGTGAGGCGGCGGGCTTCGCACGGGTGCGGGGAGCCGGGGCGAGGGTTCCGGTGGCCGTGCGCGGGCGGAAGCTGTGCGACGCTCGGGGGAGCAGATTTCCGGTCGGGTGAGGATGGTGGCTGTGGGCGCGGGTGACTGCGGTGCTCGGGGTGCCCGTGTGAGCCGTGGTGGCCGCGGGGTGCGCTCGCGGCTCCGCGGCGGGGCGTAGGCGGGGCCGTGCGGACACGTCTTCTTCCGTTGCTCATCATCCTCATGGCCGCCGTGCTCCTGGCCCTGGGCGTGCCGCTCGCCATCGGGATGGCCTCCGCGCAGCAGCAGAAGGTCGTCGTCGACCGGATCGACGACACCGCGCACTTCGCCGCGCTCGCCCAGTTCGTCACCGACGCCTCCGACGAGCGTCTGGAGACCCTGGAGAGCGAACTCGCCAGCTATTACAAGGTCTACGGCATTCGCGTCGGTGTCTTCTACGACGGTGATGTGCCCATGGCCACCGCGCCCGGCGGATGGTTCCTCCCCAAGGAGGGCGAGGTCCGCGACGCGTTCGGCGAGGCCCTGCTCAGCCGGCGCAGCCAGGACCCCAAGCAGGTGTGGCCCTGGCAGCGCGGCCGGCTGGTCGTCGCCTCCCCGGTGATCCGGGACGGCGACGTGGTCGCGGTCGTCGTCACCGACTCGCCGACCGGGCCGATGCGTTCACGGATCCTGCACGACTGGCTCGTCATCTTCGCGGGCGAACTCGCCGCCATGCTGCTGGCCGTCGGCGCCGCGCTCCGGCTCACCGGCTGGGTGCTCAGACCCGTACGGGTCCTCGACGCCACCACCCACGACATCGCCACCGGGCGGCTCAAGTCGCGCGTGGCGGTCGCGGGCGGCCCACCCGAACTCAGGCGCCTGGCCAAGTCGTTCAACGAGATGGCGGACAACGTCGAGGACGTGCTGGAGCAGCAGCGGGCCTTCGTCGCCGACGCCTCGCACCAGTTGCGCAACCCGCTCGCCGCACTGCTGCTGCGCATCGAGCTGCTCGCCTTCGAACTGCCCGAGGGCAACACCGAGATCGCCTCCGTGCAGGCGGAGGGCAAACGACTCGCCCAGGTCCTCGACGACCTCCTCGACCTCGCGCTCGCCGAGCACACCGAGGCGGACCTGAGCGTCACCGACATCGGGGAGCTCACCGCCGAACGCGTCGCCGCCTGGACGCCGACCGCCGAGGCCAAGGGGGTACGCCTGGTGGGGAGCTGTCCGCCCACCACCGCCTGGGCCGACCCCGTCACCCTCTCCAGCGCCCTCGACGCCGTCATCGACAACGCGCTCAAGTTCACGCCCGAGGGCGAGACGGTGTCGGTCACCGTCGCCGCGGACGGGGACACCTCGACGGTCGTCGTCGCCGACCGCGGACCCGGACTCACCGACGAGGAACTCTCACGGGTCGGTGACCGGTTCTGGCGCAGCGGACGGCACCAGAACGTCAAGGGGTCCGGTCTCGGACTGTCCATCTCACGGGCCCTGCTGGCCGCGGGGGGCGGGGCGATCTCGTACGGCCACCACGAGCCGCACGGGCTGGTCGTGACCGTCTCCGTGCCGCGCAGCCGTCCTACGGCTTGACCGAGCGGTAGTAGCGGCGGGCCCCGTCGTGGAGGGGGACCGGGTCGGTGTAGATCGCCGTGCGCACGTCCACCAGCTGGGCGGAGTGGACGTCCCGGCCGATGCCGTCCCTGCTCTTGATCACGGTCCGGGTGAGCCACTCGGTGAGCTCGGGGTCCATGTCCTTGCGGGTGATCAGCAGGTTCGAGACGGCCATCGTCGGGACGGTCGTGTTGTTCTGGACGGACGGGTACGCCGACGCCGGCATGTTGGTGGCCCGGTAGTAGCGGGTGGGCTCGCCCTCGGCGTGCAGCTTCGCCACGAGGGACGGTTCGATCGGGACGAAGCGGAACGCGGAGCGTTCGGCCAGCTGCTTGAGACCGTCGGTGGGCAGGCCGCCGGACCAGAAGAACGCGTCGAGGCCGTGACCGAGGAGCTTGGGGCCGGTGTCGATGCCCTCAGCCCTCGGCTGGATGTCCTTGTCCGGGTCGATGCCGGCGGTCTTGAGGACCCGGTCCGCTATCAGCCGTACGCCGGAGTTGGGGACGCCGATGGAGACGCGCTTGCCCTTCAGGTCGGCCACCGTGCGGATGTCCGAGTCGGCGGGGACGACGAGCTGGACGTAATCGTCGTAGAGGCGGGCCACGCCGCGGAGCTGGTCGGCGCCGGGGTCGCCGTTCTGCTGGTAGCTCTCCACCGCGTCGGCGGCGGCGATGGCGAAGTCGGCTTCTCCGGTCGCCACGAGTCTGACGTTCTCCTGGGAGCCCGCGCTGGTCTCCAGCTTCACCCTCACGTCCGGCATGTCCTTGTGGATCTCGTCCCGGAGGAGCCGGCCGTACTTCTGGTAGACGCCCGCCTTCGTGCCCGTGCTGAAGGTGATCGTGCCGGTCGGGGGGGTCTCGCCCAGGGGAAGCAGCCACCACAGGAGCAGGCCGAGCGCCACGAGGGTGGCGACCGCGGTCTGGAGCGCCTGGCGGCGGCTGAGGTGGGGGAACGGCGGGGGCATGCGGTGATCCTGCCAGGGG
>NZ_LJBR01000122.1 GCF_001282115.1 Streptomyces sp. NRRL B-24085
GCTGGGGGCTGGGTCACTGGGGGCTGGTCGCGCCCCCGCGGCGGCAGACGCAGATCGCCACAGCCCCGCGTTCCTCAGGTGGGTTCCAGCACCCGTGTCCCCCGCGGGTGTCTCCCTCACCGCCTCCTGCGCCCGGTACCGGTACCGCTCCCCCGTCACGGCCCGCGGGCGCTGCGGGCGGGCGTCCACCGGAATCCGGTGCGTGACCCCGCGTAACCCCTTCCCGCGGCCGTCGGACGCCGTACGCTCCCCCCACCGATGAGTTCCGCCCCCCGCCTCGGTCTGTACTGCCGTCATCCACCTAGGAACCGGAGTGATTCCCATGCGCATCGTGGTCAGTGAGTTCATCAGTCTGGACGGCGTCGTGCAGGCGCCCGGCGGGCCCCAGGAGGACACCGACGGCGGGTTCGCGCACGGCGGCTGGTCGCACCCGTACTTCGACGAGGAGGTGCTCGGGCCGGCGTTCACCGAGGGGATGGAGCGGGCCGAGGCGCTGCTGTACGGGCGGCGGACCTATCTGACGATGGCGGGGGCGTGGCCGGAGCGCGCCGGGGACCCGTTCGCCGACCGGCTGAACTCCCTGAAGAAGTACGTCGTCACGGACACCCTCGGCGACGACGAGCTGACGTGGAACAACACCGAGCGGATCCCGGGCTCCGAGGCCGTGGAGCGGATCCGTGCGCTGCGCGGGACCGAGGGCGGCGAGCTGGCCATGATGGGCAGCCCCACCCTCGTCCGCACCCTGATCAGTGAGGGTCTCGTCGACGAGCTCCAGCTCATCGTGATGCCGGTGCTGCTCGGCGGCGGCAAGTCGATCTTCCCGGACGACGGCGCGAAGCGGCCCTTCGAGCTGGTGTCCACGGTCACCGGGAAGACCGGCGTGCAGCTGTGCGTCTACCGGCCCGCTACCGAGGGGTAGCCGCGGCGGGCGCGGACGTCCTACGCTCGGTCCATCGGTATCTCTGACCGAGTCAAGCATCCGGGGGTCGACCGATCATGACCGTCCAGGACATCCGCGCCTTCAACCGCTTCTACACGAACGTGATCGGCGCCCTCGACTACAGCCGCCGGCTCTACGCCCCGTACACCCTCACCGAGTCCCGCGTCCTGTACGAGCTGGCGCACTCGCCGCGCACCGACGTGGCCGACCTGCGCACCGAACTCTCCCTGGACGCGGGCTACTTGAGCCGCATCCTGAACAGGTTCGAGCAGGACGGACTGATCGAGCGCACGGTCTCGCACCGCGATCCGCGCCGGCGCCGCATCACGCTCACCCCGCGCGGCCGGGAGACCGCCGCGCTGCTCGCCGAGCGCGCCGACGAATCCGTGGGCGCGCTCCTCGCGACCGTCCCCTCCGCCGACCGCCCCCGGCTCTCCGAGGCGCTGCACACCGTCCGCACGCTGCTGTCCGACGGCCGCCCTCCCCGCCGCGAGGACGTCCTGCTGCGCGAGCCGGGCCCCGGTGACCTGGGCTGGATCGTGGCCCGCAACGCGTCCCTGTACGCCGCCGAGTACGGCTTCAACGCCGACTACGAGGCCCTGGTCGCACGGATCGTCGCCGACTTCGCGGAGGACCACGACCCGCATCTGGAGCGGGTGTGGATCGCCGAGCTGGACGGGCGTCCGGTGGGCTCCGTGATGTGCGTACGGGACGAAGCGCCCGCGACCGCCCGGCTGCGACTGCTCCTCGTCGAGCCCGAGGCGCGCGGACTGGGCATCGGGGACCGGCTGGTGTCGGCCGTCGTCGACTTCGCGCGCGAGGCCGGCTACCGCGACCTGGTGCTGTGGACCAACGACGTCCTCGCCGCCGCCCGCCGCCTCTACCGGCGCCACGGTTTCGTCCTGGTCGCGGAGAAGCCCCACCGCTCCTTCGGCAAGGACCTGAACGGCCAGGACTGGCGACTGGACCTGACCGGCACGGGTGAGTGAGATGTGCGCGTCGGCCGGGCGACCGGACCGCGCCGCGCCCGCCCGGCTGGACCTCACCGACTCCAGCGGGTGAGAGTAGGGCGCATGAAACTGGCGTTCTCCACCCTCGGTGTCCCCGGCCTCCCCCTCACCGACGTGCTGCGGCTCGCGACCACGCACGGCTATCACGGCGTAGAACTGCGCGCGCATCCCGAGGAGCCCGTGCATCCCGGCATCGGGCTCGCCGAACGGGCCGACGCGGTCGCCGAGTTCAAGGCGGCGGGCGTGGAGGTCCTCGGTCTCGCGGGGTACGCGCGCGTGGCCGCGCCCGGAGAGGACGAGCCCGTGGTCGAGGAGATCCACCGCCTCCTGGACCTCGCCCGCGACCTGGGCGCCGGCTTCGTGCGCGTGTTCCCCGGCGCCGCCTCCGACCAGTCCTCCGAGGAGGCCGACGCCACGGCCGCCCGGCGGCTCGGTACGGCCGCGGAGTACGCCGGCGACCTCGACGTGCGCATCCTCCTGGAGACCCATGACTCGCACCGCACGGGCGCCGACGCGATCCGGGTCCTCGGCCCGGTCGGCCACCGCCAGGTCGGTTCGCTGTGGGACGTCATGCACACCTGGCTCGGCGGCGAGCAGCCCTCCGAGACCTACGCGGCCCTCGGCCCGCACCTCGGATACGTCCAGGTCAAGGACATCGCGTCGGCCGAGGACACCACCCCGGTCGCGCTCGGCGCCGGTGTCCTGCCGCTCGCTGAGTGCGTGGAGGTCCTCTCCCGGCACGGCTGGGACGGCTGGCTGTGCTGGGAGTACGAGAAGCGCTGGTACGAGACGGCCGCGCCGCTGGAGGAGCTGCTGGGGACGGGCCGCGAGCACCTGGCCCGCCTCCTGAACGACTCCGCCTGACGGCGAGATAAATCGGATGGCGGGGGCGGCCGCGGCCGGATACCGTCCCCGGGTGCCTCAGCCCGCCCCTGCCCCGCGCCCCGTGTCATGAGTCTGAGCCGTACGTTCCTCGATGTACGGCCCCTGCGCACCTCGCCGGTGTTCCGGCGGCTGCTGTTCGGGCGCACGGTGTCCACGCTCGGCACCTTCATGACCATGGTGACCGTCATGTACCAGGTGTGGGACATGACCCACAGCACGGTCTGGAGCGGCGCGGTCGGTGTCGCGCAGGCGGTGCCGATGGCCGGGGTCAGCCTGTTCGCGGGGGCCTGGGTCGACCGGGCCGACCGGCGCCGGGTGTACCTCACCGGCACCGTCGGCTCGGCGGTGTGCTCCCTGCTGCTGGCCGTGCAGGGCTTCGCCGGGCACGCGCCCGTGACGGTCGTCCTGCTGCTGGTGGCGGCGCAGACGTCGTTCGCCGCGCTCGGCGCGCCCGCCGCGGGGGTGTTCGTGCCGCGGCTGCTGCCCCGCGAGCAGGTGGCCGCCGGTCTCGCGCTCCAGCAGGTCACCGGACAGGCGATGATGCTGGTCGGCCCGGCCGTCGCCGGGGTCGTGCTCGGCTGGTGGGGCATCGGCGTCTGCTACCTGCTGGACGCCCTGAGCTTCGCGATGTCCTTCTACGGCGCCTTCGGCCTGCCCGCGCTGCCGCCCGAGGGCGAGAAGTCCCGCCCCGGTCTGCACGGCGTCCTGGACGGGCTGCGTTTCCTGACCGGTCACCGGGTGGTGCGCGGTGCGCTGCTGACCGACCTCGCCGCCACCGTCCTGTCCATGCCGGTGAGCCTGTTCCCGCTGGTCAACGACGAGCGCTTCGGCGGTGACCCGCGCACGCTCGGCCTGTTCCTGTCCGCGCTCGCCGTGGGCGGGGTCGTCGCGACGGTCCTGTCCGGGCCGGTCACCCGCCTGGCCCGGCCGGGCCCGGTGATGCTGTGCGCGTCGGCGGCCTGGGGCGCGGCCCTGGCGGTGTTCGGGCTGACCACCAGCGCGTGGGCGGGTCTCGGCATCCTGGCGCTGGCGGGCGCGGCGGACGCCGTCGCCGTCCTCTCCCGTACGACCATCGTCCAGACCCGCACGCCCGACGCCCTGCTCGGCCGGGTGACGGCCGCGGAGACGATCGTCGGCCAGGCCGGACCGCACCTCGGGAACCTGCGCGGCGGCCTGGTCGCGGGCTGGAGTTCGGGCGCCACGGCACTGATCACGGGCGGTCTCCTGTGCGTGGCGGCGGTGGGGTATGTCGGGGCGAGCACACCGCAGTTGCGGGAGGTGCCGGCTACGGGCGAGGGGTGACCGCCGCGCTCGGGTCGAGGCACCGGTCCAGTACGGCGGGCCAGGGGCCGTAGCCGGCGTCCAGGTCGAGGTGGGCGGCGCCGGGGAGAATGTCGGTGGGGATGCAGAGCGGCTCGCCGAAGGTCTCGCGGGCTCCTTCCGGGCAGCAGGGGTCGTCGTCGCCCGCGACCCGGGTTCGCCACCGCGTACCGCCGCTCCTCCTCATCCCCGCCGGGTCAGGAACCCGGCCACCCGTTCCTCCAGCCGTCCACGGCACTGCGGCCACTCCTCGGCCGTGACGGAGAAGATCGCCGAGTCCCGCAGCAGACCGTCCTCGCCGGGCGCCCAGGAGCGGGACCAGTTGCGCAGGACGCCCTCGAAGCGGGCGCCGACGCTCTGGATCGCGGCCCGCGAGCGGGCGTTGCGGGCGTCCGTCTTCAGGTCGACCCGAAGGACGCCCCACGTCTCGAAGGCGTGCCGGAAGAGCAGCAGCTTGGCCTCGGCGTTGATGCCGGTGCCCTGCGCCGAGGCCGCCAGCCAGGTGAACCCGACCTCGACGGCGTCGAGTCGGTCCTCCGAGCGCCAGCAGCGCGGCTCCCAGAACGACGTGGCCCCCACCGCGCGCCCGGTCGCCACCGAGACCTGGGCGTAGGGCACCAGCCGTCCCGTGGCCGCCCGCGCGAGCTGGGCGTCGACGTAGTCACCGACCTCGTCGGCCCTGGGCACCCAGGTGTACGCGTACGTCCCGCGGTTCTCCTCCGCCGCCACGGCCAGGTCCGCCGTGTGCCCGTGGTCCAGTGGTTCCAGGCGCACCAACTCGCCCGCCAGAACCGGTCCTTGCCCTGCGAAACCCAACGCCCGTTCAACCCCCGATGCCGTCGCGCAGTGCGGCGAACGCCTCATGGAAACCGGGGAAAGTCTTCCGTACGCATCCGGGATCGTCGAACGAAATACCCGGCACCCGCAGGCCGGTGACCGCGAACGACATGACGACGCGGTGGTCGCCGTACGTCCTGATCTCCGTGCCGGCCGCGGCGGCCGTCCCCGGGTGGATCTCGATCCAGTCCGGGCCCGTGGCCACCCGCACCCCGAGCCGCCGCAGGTTCTCCGCGCACGCCTCCAGCCGGTCGCACTCCTTGACCCGCGTGTTGGCCACGTCCTCGATGCGGACCGGGGCGTCGGCGAAGGGGGCGATGGCCGCCAGCGTCGGCATGGTGTCCGAGATGTCCCGCATGTTGACCGTCAGCCCGCGCAGTTCGCCGGTCCCCCGGACCGTGGTGGCGCCGGCGCCGACGGACACGTCCGCGCCCATCCGCCGCAGGACGTCCACGAAGCCGAGGTCACCTTGGAGCGCGCCCGCGCCGAGGCCCGGGACCGTCACCCCGGCGCCCGGCGTGATCGCCGCCGCCGCGAAGAAGTAGCTCGCCGTGGACGCGTCCGGCTCGATCGCGTAGGTCGTGGCGCGGTAGCCGCCCGGCGGGACCACGAAGACGTCGTCCTCCCGCGTCACCTCCACCCCGAACGCCCGCATCATCGCGAGGGTGATGTCGACGTAGGGCGCCGACACCAGGTCGGTGACGCGGATGCGCAGGCCCCGGCGGGTGAGGGGGCCGAGGAGCAGGAGCGCGGTGAGGTACTGGGAGGACTGGCCCGCGTCCAGCACCACGTCCCCGCCCTCGACGCCCGCCGCCCGCACGGTCAGCGGATGATGTCCCTCCGCCTCCTCGTGCCGCAGGTCCACGCCCAGGTCGCGCAGGGCACGCGACAGCGGCAGCAGGGGTCGCCTGCGCATCTGGGGCGAGGCGTCGAAGCTGTACGTGCCGTGGCCGGCCGCGGCGAGAGCGGGCAGGAAGCGGGCGGTCGTGGCGCCGTCGCGGCAGTACACGTCCGCCTCCGCGGCCGCCGGTCCCTGCGGGCGGCCGTCCACCTGCCAGGCGTCCGGCGTACGGCCCACCCGGTAGCCGAGTCGTACCAGGCCCTCGGCGAAGCCCTCCGTGTCGTCCGAGCGCAGGGGGCGTACGAGGGTGGTCACGCCGTCGGCCGCGGCGGCCAGGAAGAGGGCGCGGGCGGTGATGGACTTGGAGCCGGGGAGGGCGAGGGACCGCGGGGCGGGTGTGTCGACGGGCATGTCCTCATGATCGCCGCCCGGCCGCCCGCGACGCCGGCACGTCCACGGGGTGGACCCCGGTCAGGCGCGCCGCCCGGGGCGCGGCCCGCGTTTCCACCGGTCGTCGGGCAGCGGCGCCTTCCGGTCCGTCTGCACCTGGATCTCGTAGTACGCGTCGGCCGCCGTGCCGTGGAACGCCTCGTCGTGTGCGGCCAGCGCCCCGCGCAGGCCTCCGCCCGCGGTGCCCCGTCTGCGGACATGACCGGCCAGGGCGGTGAAGAGCCCGAGCACGGCGGCGAGCGCACCGAGCACGATCAGGAGCGGCACCACATGACCCATGCGGCAACCGTACGCGGTGAGTCGGCGGCTCATCCGTCCCGTTGGCCCCGTCCCCACCAACTTGCGGGAATCGGGCCGCAGCCGGGAACCCTGCCCCACCCCCGCTCGTCCAACCGGCAAGCTGCCGGAGAGTCACCGCGGTACGGCGTCGGCCTCGCTGCTGGCTGCGAACGCTGACCAACCCTCTCCTCCGTACTGCGGCCGGCAGCACGCCGTCATCGGCGCGCCCCCCTCCAACTGCGCCGATGGCGGCCCCTCCCTGGTTACTGTGCACTCCCTTGACTGGCAGAAACTTCCCGGATATTGGTGACCTCTCGGAAGTTTCCTTCAGCGGATCACCTCCGGAAGGAGCGCACGTGCCCTCCAGACGTACCGTCCTCACCGCCACAGCAGGTGTCGCCGCCGCACTCGCCGTCGGCGGGACCGCACACGCCGGCGACCAGAAGCTCCGCTCCCTCGTCTCCCGCATGACGCTCGAGGAGAAGGTCGGCCAGCTCTTCGTGATGCGGGTCTACGGCCACTCCGCCACCGCCCCCGACCAGGCCGACGTCGACGCCAACCTCAAGGAGATCGGCGTCCGTACGGCCGCCGAGATGATCGCCAGGTACCGGGTGGGCGGGATCATCTACTTCACCTGGGCGCACAACACCCGTGATCCGCACCAGATCGCCGACCTCTCCAACGGCATCCAGAAGGCGTCGCTGTCCCAGCCGCGCGGACTGCCGGTCCTCGTCTCGACCGACCAGGAGCACGGGATCGTGTGCCGGGTCGGCGAGCCCGCCACCCTGTTCCCCGGCGCCATGGCGATCGGCGCCGGCGGGTCCCGCAAGGACGCCCGCACCCTCGGCCGCATCGCCGGGCAGGAGCTCGGCGCCCTCGGCATCCGGCAGAACTACTCCCCCGTCGCCGACGTCAACGTCAACCCGGCCAACCCCGTCATCGGCGTCCGCTCCTTCGGCTCCGAGGCCGGCGCGGTCGCCGGGCTGGTGGCCGCCGAGGTGGCCGGATACCAGGGCGCCGGGGTCGCCGCGACCGCCAAGCACTTCCCCGGCCACGGGGACACCGCCGTCGACAGCCACTACGGCTTCCCGGTCATCACCCACAGCCGGGAGCAGTGGGAGCAGTTGGACGCGGTGCCCTTCCGGGCCGCGATCCGCGCCGGCATCGACTCGATCATGACCGCGCACATCCAGTTCCCGGCCCTCGACGACTCGGGCGACCCGGCCACCCTCTCCCATCCGATCGTCACCGGCATCCTGCGCGGCGAACTCGGCTACGAGGGGGTCGTGGTCACCGACTCCCTCGGCATGGAGGGCGTCCGCACGAAGTACGGCGACGACCGCGTCCCCGTCCTCGCCCTCAAGGCCGGTGTCGACCAGCTCCTCAACCCGCCCTCCCTGGACGTGGCGTGGAACGCGGTCCTGAAGGCCGTACGGGACGGAGAGCTCACCGAGGCGCGCCTCGACGAGTCGATCCTGCGGATCCTGCGGCTCAAGGCCCGGCTGGGGCTCTTCGAGCAGCCGTACGTTAGCCACGGCGGCGTCACCCGGACCGTCGGCACCCCGGCCCATCTCGCCGCGGCCGACCGGATCGCCGAGCGCACGACGACCCTGCTGGTCAACGAGGGGCGACTGCTGCCCCTGTCCCGGCGCACCCACCGCAGACTGCTCGTCGTGGGCGCCGACCCCGCCTCGCCGTCCGGGACGACGGGTCCGCCCACCGGGGTCCTGGCCGCCGCCCTCACCGAACTGGGCTTCACGGCCACCGCCCTGTCGACCGGCACGGCCCCCACGGCGGCCGTCGTCGCCCGGGCCGTGGCGGCGGCGCAGGACGCGGACGCGGTGATCGTGGGGACGTACAACCTCACGGCCGCGCAGCGGACGCTCGTCGAGCAGCTCGTGGCGACCGGGAGGCCGGTGGTGGCGGTCGCGATCCGCAATCCCTACGACGTGGCCCAACTGCCCACCGTGCCGGCCTTCCTGGCGACCTACTCCTGGACCGACGTGGAACTGCGGGCGGCCGCGCGGGTGATCGCCGGGAAGGTGGCACCGCGCGGGAGGCTGCCGGTGCCGGTGCAGCGGGCGGACGACCCGGCGAAGGTGCTGTACCCGGTCGGGTACGGGCTGTCGTACGGCCGATAGCGCGCGGGGCGTAGATCCCGTACGACGCGCAACTCGTACATCACCCCCGAAAGGCGCAAAGGACCCCACACGTCTGGCGTGGCCCCGCCGCGACGGCCACGCTGGACGGCGGGGGTGGTCCGGGGGGATGGCGATGCGCGAGAAGAGTTCCACGGGGGTGGTGTGCGTACTGGCGGCGCTGCTCGGCGCCCTGCTGACGGGGTGTACGCAGTCGGCGGCCGGCGGGGAGGGCGACGCGGGGTCCGCCACGGCGGTCGCCGTCTCGCCGTCCGCGAGCCCGGCCTCCGGTTTCGGCGCGGTGTTCCTCGGGGTCGACGAGTGCAGCTCCTTCGGCAAGGCCAGCTTCACCGAGGTGCCCTGCACCGGTGAGCGGGCGGCGGCACGGGTGGTGGCCCGACACGACGGCACCACGGCCGACGGGCCGCCGTGCCCGGCGACCACCGACTTCGTGCTGCACATCAGTGAGCAGAGCCAGGTCTCCGACGAGGACGGCGACGGGGCGGTGCCCCAGGGGTACGCCTGCATGCGCAACCTGCAACCGCCGCACCCGGGCGACCCCGGCGGCGGGGGCGGGCCGCGGACCATCGTCGGCGACTGCGTGTACGGCGCGGGCAGCGGGCAGGTCAGGGAGACCGCCTGCGACGGCAAGGGCGCGAAGAAGCCGCAGTACAAGGTGGTGAAGGCGGTCGACGCGCGCAGCCGGTGCCCGCTGTCGACCGCCCTGTACGTCCAGCTCGGCGGCCCTCAACCGGTGGGCTGCGCCCGGCCGTTGTGATCGACGGCCGGGCGCGGCGGGCGGACTACGGACGCAGGGCGGGCTCGCGCTCCACGTCCCGGACGTCCAGCTTCCGGTCGAACTTCGCGAGCGGCTTGGCCTCGGACACGGCCGTGGCGGACACGCCCGCCCAGGCGAGGATCCTGGCCGTGGCGAACGCCTTCTGGTCGGCGACCAGACCGGCGACGTTCGCCCCGTGGTTCATGCCGGGCGCGGTGAACACGTACGCGTCCTTCGCCCCCTTGTCGACGCGGAACCGCTCCGCGCCCCACGGGTCGTTCTGGCCGTAGACGTACAGCATGTGGTGGGCGTTGTGGCGCACCCAGGTGTCCACGTCCCGCATGGCGTACGGCTGGAACTTCGTCGGGATGCTGCGCGGGACGAAGTTGCGCGGCGGCTGGTAGCCGTAGCGGATGTACTTCTTCTCGATGTGCGGGAACTCGATCGTCGGCGCGCCCAGCTGGGTGGCCGCCTGGTAGTAGTACGGCGTGTACGTCTCCAGCCCCTGGTCGGCGTAGGCGGAGAAGCCGGAGATCGTGTCGACGGAGTTCCAGATCTGGTCGTCGGTCGCGGTCTTCGCGTCCGGCGGGATCAGCGCGTCGTCACCGCAGTTGGCCAGCAGGTTGTACTGCCAGAAGCCCCAGACGTAGTCCAGTACGACGGCCTCGTACGCCTTGTCCAGGCTGCCGATGGTGGTGAAGGTGAGGCCCTCCGCCGCCGCGTAGTCGGCGTACTTCTTCTCCAGCGGCTCGCGCCGGACCAGGGCCTCGCGCTGCACCGCGTTCAGCCGGTCGCGGCACTCCTTGGTACCGACGTTCGCGAAGAAGCGGTCGTAGGCCGAGTCCTCGTTGTTCACCACGTCGTTGGGGGCGACGTAGGCGACCACGCCGTCCATGTCCCGCGGGTAGAAGCGCTCGTAGTACGTGGCGGTCATGCCGCCCTTGGAGCCGCCGGTGGAGATCCAGTTCTTCGCGTAGATCTTCTTCAGCGCCTTGAAGATGCGGTGCTGGTCGCTGGCGGCCTGCCAGATGTCCAGCTTGCTCCAGTCGGCCGGGTCCGGCCTCGACGGCTTGAAGAAGCGGTACTCCATGGAGACCTGGTTGCCGTCCACGATCTGGGTCGGCTCACTGCGGCGAGGCGTGGTGGAGACGTTGTAGCCGCCGGTGAAGAAGACCGTCGGCCGGCTCACGTCCTTGTGCAGCACGGTGATGCGCTGCTGGAACGTGCCCTTGGACGGGTGCCGGTGGTCGACCGGCTGGGTGTAGTTGAGCACGAAGAAGCGGTAACCGGTGTACGGCTTCTCCTCGATCAGGCTCATCCCCGGGACGGCGAGGAGCTGATCCTTGATGTCGGTGGTGGCACCGGTGCCTTGGGCCTCCGGCTCGGCGGCGGTGGCCGCGCCTGCCGTGCCGACCGTGCCTATGAGCACGACCAGCGTGAGGAGCCATCTGAGCGCCTTGCGCATGCACCCTCCCCTGTGAGTACAGATGTGCGCCGGACGCTAGCGGCGCAAGTGCGGTCCGCACCAGGGGAGATGGCACCTCGATGGGGAAAACCCTGTGAGGAATCTGTGCCTCAGAGCCGGATCCAGCCGTCCGAGTCGTACTTGCCCCGGCCGACCTGGCCCTTCACCCACACCTTCCGCTGCCCGGCGTGCACGGTGACGGGTCCGGCGCGGTACCTGTACTTGTCGGCGTCCTCGACCGGCAGCAACCCGTACGCGCGCAGGTACACCTTCATGTACTGGCGGACCCCCGGACGCTTGGGAAGGGTGATCGCGCACACGTAACCGCGCCGCTTGTAGACCTCCACCGTGCCGGTGGAGAACGGAAACGACCTGACCTTGCGCCCCTCGCACGACGTGGCCGCGGCGTGCGCGTGCCCCGGCGCGGCGACCGCGAGCATCCCGGCCACCGCTGTCACCGCCAGCCCCTCCGCCAGCCTCCGTATCGCACCACTCTTCACTGCCGTCCCTCCCGCAGCTTTCGGGCGTACAGGTGTACGGACGCACAACGTATGTCGGACGGTTGCACGACCGTCAAGCCGACACCCGGATCCAGTCACCGCTGACGCCCCGGCCACGGCCCGAGCCCCCGGACCCCGTCACGCCGCCGCGGGCTCGTCCTCGCCCACGAACGTGCGCCACAGGGCCGCGTACCTGCCACCCCGCGCGAGCAGCTCCTCGTGGGTGCCGTCCTCGACCACGCGGCCGTGGGCAGAACCCCCCGATGTCGCCCTCGCACCACTCGGCCCCGGGGGGCCTCCCGGGCTTCGGGGCGACTGGCCGGACTCCGTCCGGCACCCGAGGTGACCGCAGGACCGAACCCCCGGACCCCGTCACGCCGCCGCGGGCTCGTCCTCGCCCACGAACGTGCGCCACAGGGCCGCGTACCTGCCGCCCCGCGCGAGCAGCTCCTCGTGGGTGCCGTCCTCGACGACGCGGCCGTGGTCCATGACGACGACGCGGTCGGCGCGGGCCGCCGTGGTGAGGCGGTGGGCCACGACGAGCGTGGTGCGGCGGCCGGCGAGGCGGTCGGTGGCCAGGTTGACCTGTGCCTCGGTGGCGAGGTCCAGGGCCGCCGTGGCCTCGTCGAGGAGGAGGATGTCGGGGTCGACGAGTTCCGCTCGGGCCAGGGCGATCAGCTGGCGCTGGCCCGCCGACAGGTTGCGGCCGCGCTCGGCGACCTCGTGGAGGTAGCCGCCCTCCAGCGTGGCGATCATCTCGTGGGCGCCGACCGCGCGGGCCGCCGCCTCCACCTCGGCGTCGGTGGCGTCCGGGCGGCCGTAGGCGATGGCGTCCCGGACCGTGCCCTGGAAGAGGTACGCCTCCTGCGGGACCACGCCGAGGCGGTGGCGGTAGGAGGTGAGGTCCAGGGAGCGCAGGTCGGTGCCGTCGACCGTGACACGGCCGCCCGTCGGGTCGTAGAACCGGGCCACCAGCTTGACCAGGGTGGACTTGCCGGCGCCCGTCTCGCCGACGAACGCGACCGTCTGGCCGGCGGGGATCCGCAGCTCGATGCCGCCGAGGGCCTCCTCGTCGTCGCCGTACGCGAAGTGCACGTTCTCGAAGGCCACTTCGCCCCGCAGGGAGAGGACCTCCAGGGGCTCCTCGGCCGCCTTGGTGGACGTGGGCTCCTGGAGCAGTTCCTGGATGCGGCCCAGGGAGACGGTCGCCTGCTGGTAGCCGTCGAAGACCTGGGAGAGCTGCTGGACCGGGGCGAAGAACAGGTCGATGTAGAGCAGGTAGGCGACCAGCGCGCCGGTCGTCAGCGTCGCCGCGTCCACCCGGCCCGCACCCGCGATCAGTACGGCGGCCGCGGCCACCGAGGACAGCAGCTGCACGAAGGGGAAGTAGACCGAGATCAGCCACTGGCCCCGGATGCGGGCCTGGCGGTAGCTGTCGCTGCGTTCCGCGAACCGCCGGCCGCCGTCGCCCTCGCGCCGGAACGCCTGCACGATCCTGAGCCCGGACACCGACTCCTGGAGGTCGGCGTTGACCAACGACACGCGCTCACGGGCGAGTTCGTACGCCTTCACGCTCGCCTTGCGGAAGAAGTACGTGGCGACGATCAGCGGCGGCAGCGTCGCGAACACGACCAGCGCCAGCTGTACGTCGATCACCAGCAGGGCGACCATGATGCCGAAGAAGGTGACGACCGAGACGAACGCGGTGACCAGGCCCGTCTGGAGGAAGGTCGAGAGGGCGTCGACGTCCGTCGTCATCCTCGTCATGATCCGCCCGGTCAGCTCCCGCTCGTAGTAGTCGAGTCCGAGCCGCTGGAGCTGGGCGAAGATCTTCAGCCGCAGGGAGTACAGGACCCGTTCACCGGTGCGTCCGGTCATCCGGGTCTCCCCGATCTGGGCCGCCCACTGGACGAGCACCGAGAGCAGGGCGAACAGGGTCGCCGTCCAGACGGCGGCCATGGCCATCCGTGAGACACCGTCGTCGATGCCGTGCCGGATCATCACCGGGAGCAGCAGGCCCATGCCGGCGTCCAGCGCGACCAGGCCCAGGCTGATCAGCAGCGGGCGCCCGAACCCGCGCAGCAGCCGGCGCAGGCCGTACGACTCCTCGGGCGTGACCGCGCGTGCCTCGTCGATGTCCGGGGTGTCCGTGGCCGGGGGCAACGCGTCGACCTGGGCGAGCAGTTCGGGAGTGGCCGGGGTGCCGGCCAGGGCCAGGTCCTTGCGCTCGCGGTCACCGGTCCACAGCCGGGGGGTGACCCCGCGCTCGGCGTCGAACTCGGCGTCCAGCTCGTCGCGCACGGAGGTGTCCTCCTGCACGGCGACCGGCCGGGCGTGGCCCGGGGAGACACCGCCGAGGCCGTCGGGGTCGGTGAGCAGGCGGCGGTAGAGGGCGGAGCGCTTCTCCAGCTCCTCGTGGGTGCCCACGTCGGCGAGGCGGCCGTGCTCCAGGACGGCGATGCGGTCGGCGAGGTTCAGGGTGGAGCGGCGGTGGGCGATGAGGAGGGTGGTGCGGCCCTCCATGACGTGCTTGAGGGCTTCGTGGATCTCGTGCTCGACCCGGGCGTCCACGGCGGAGGTGGCGTCGTCGAGGACGAGCAGCCGCGGGTCGGCGAGGATCGCCCGGGCGAGTGCGACGCGCTGGCGCTGGCCGCCGGACAGGGTGAGGCCGTGTTCGCCGACCTTGGTGTCGTAGCCCTCGGGCAGCTCGGCGATGAAACGGTCCGCCTGGGCGGCGCGGGCGGCCTTCTCGACCTCCTCCCGGGTCGCGTCGGGACGGCCGTAGGCGATGTTGTTGCGGACGGTGTCCGAGAACAGGAAGGAGTCCTCGGGGACCAGGCCGATCGCGGCCCGCAGCGAGTCGAGGGTGAGCTCGCGGACGTCGTGGCCGCCGATGAGGACGGCGCCGTGGGTGACGTCGTAGAAGCGCGGGAGCAGGAGTGAGACGGTGGACTTGCCCGAGCCGGAGGAGCCGACGACCGCGAGGGTCTCGCCGGGGCGGATCTCGAAGGAGAGGCCGTCGAGGACCTTGCGGCCGTCCTCGTAGCCGAAGGAGACGTCGTCGAACTCGACGGTGGCCGGCGCGTCGGCGGGGAGTTCCTTGCCGCCGTCCTTCAGGTAGGGCTCGGTGTCGATCAGCTCCAGGACGCGCTCGGTGCCGGCGCGGGCCTGCTGGGCGACCGTGAGGACCATGGCGAGCATGCGGACCGGGCCGACGAGCTGGGCGAGGTAGGTGGAGAAGGCGACGAAGGTGCCGAGCGTGATGTGCCCGCGGACCGCGAGCCAGCCGCCGAGGGCGAGCATCGCGACCTGGCCGAGGGCGGGGACGGCCTGGAGGGCCGGGGTGTACTTCGAGTTGAAGCGGATCGTGCGCATGCGGCCCGCGTACAGGCGGCGGCCGACCTCCCGGAGCTTGCCGGTCTCCTGGTCCTCCTGCCCGAAGCCCTTCACCACGCGTACGCCGCTGACCGCGCCGTCGACCACGCCCGCGACGGCGGCGGCCTGGGCCTGGGCGTACCAGGTGGCGGGGTGCAGCCGGGAACGAGAGCGCTTGGCGATCACCCACAGGGCCGGGGCGACCGCCAGGGCGACCAGGGTGAGCGGGACGGACAGCCAGGCCATCACGACCAGGGAGATCAGGAAGAGGGCGAAGTTGCCGATCGTCATCGGCAGCATGAAGAGCAGGCCCTGGATGAGCTGGAGGTCGCTGGTGGCGCGGCCGACGACCTGGCCCGTGGACAGTTCGTCCTGGCGGCGGCCGTCGAGACGGGTGATCGTGCCGAACATCTCGGTGCGCAGGTCGTGCTGGACATCGAGGGCGAGGCGGCCGCCGTAGTAGCGGCGGACGTAGGTGAGGACGTAGACGAGGACGGCGGCGGCGATCAGGGCGCCGGCCCAGGGGGCCATGTCCCGGGTGTGGTCGCCGATGACGTCGTCGATGATCACCTTGGTGATCAGGGGGACGATCGCAATGACGGCCATGCCGCCGAGGGAGGAGCCGAGGGCGAGTACGACGTCCTTGGGATAGCGCCAGGCGTACCCGGCCAGTCGTCGTGCCCAGCCCCGTTGCGGATCCACGCGGTGTCCTCCGTCGTCCAGAAGTCCTGATCTACCGGAAGACACCAACGCGGACAGAAGCGGATTTCATCCCTCCGCAACAAGAAGTGGTCAGACGCGGACCCGGAGGTAGTAGAAACGGGTCGTCTGGACCGCGTTCTGGTTGTCGTCGCTGACCAGGAGCACCTTCAGGCGGCCGTGGTCACGCCCGGTGATCACCATGCCCTCGATGTTGTCCAGGAGCGGGTTCGGCTGGGGCTGCTTGGCGGTGGCGCCCAGCGCCGGGCAGCTCGCGATGTCCGTGAGCAGGGTCTTGCTGACCGGACGGACGTCCGCCTGACCCGTCAGGTTCTCGATGCCGCGGGTGTCCGTCGCGTGGCGGGGGTCGGCCAGGTAGAGGCGGACCGTGTTGCCGACGCCGGAGGTGAAGCCGCGCTCCAGGACCAGGAGGCGGCCGTCGGGGAGGGCCTGGACCTCGGGGACGCCGAGGAAGGCGGCGTCGGTGCGGTAGGCGTACTGGGCCCCGGTCTGCCAGCCCTTTCCGTGCCGCTGCCAGGTCTGGAAGCGGACGGTCCCGGCCGTGTCGCCGGAGAGGGCGTACTCCATGGAGGCGAGGAGGGTGCGGCCGCCGTTCAGGAGGGTCAGGCCCTCGAAGGTCTGGTTGGAGGTGGCGCGGCCGGCCGGGGCGACCTGGAGGGCGGCCGGGACGGGGAGCCGGTCGAGGATCTTCCCGTCGGCGCGGTAGCGGCGGATCGACGGCTCGGTCTCCGAGGTGACCAGCCGGGTGCCGTCCCGGTCGATCACCAGGCCCTCCGAGTCGAGCGCGGCGCCGTTCTCGTCGGCGAGCGGGACGGCCTTCTGCGGCGCGAGCGTCCTCGCGTCCAGGCCGAAGAGGACGGAGCGGTCGGAGAGGGCGGCGAGCGAGCCGTCCCGGTCCACGGCGAGCGCGGAGAGGTTGCCGACGAAGGTGCCGTCGTACGTCGTCTTGTCGAGGGCGTCGGAGAAGCGGTCGAGGGAGACGGACGGGGAGCAGGCGTGGCTCACCGGGGCCGCGGCGACGGCGGGTCCTGCCGCTGTCAGGCAGGCCGCCGCCGCCAGGGCCGCGGTGGTGGTCGCGAGTACGGTTCTGAGCTGCATGCGCGTCACCGTAGGACGGGTTCGTGACGAACGGGAGGCCGTGTCGTGAAGGGCCGTCCGGCTCGGTGACGCGCGGGGGTCCGGCAGGCGTCAGCTCGCCGCGAGATCCCGGTGGACGACCTTGGCGACGCCCTGGATCGTGGTGACGCCGTAGTTCATGGTGCTGTTGCCGTGCGTGAGCACCGTGATCATGTAGTCGTGGCCGCCGCCCGTGAAGGTGCCGACGCTGTGCACCCGCCAGCCGTGGGTGGAGCGCTGGAGCCAGCCGTTCTTGACGTGCCAGGCGATGTTCGACCCGCGGCCGTACGGTGTGCCCCAGCGCTGCGACGAGACGACCTGCCCCATCAACTTCAGGATGTAGGCACGCGAGTTGTCGCTCAGGACGGTGTTCTTGGCGGTGACCAGCTTGAGCAGTTTCTGCTCGTCGGTGACGGTGATCTGGGTCAGGCCCCAGTAGCCGTTGGCCCCCGGCTTGGTCTGGGTCATGCCGGCCGCGGACAGGAAGCCCTTGATCTTGGTCAGGCCGAGCTGCCGCCACAGCTTGCTGGTGGCGTCGTTGTCGGACTTGGTGATCATTGCTTTGGCGAGGTTGCTCTCGGTGGTGGTCAGGTACCTGTTGTGCTTCTTGGCGTCCCACAGCAGCGTGGCGAGGACGGTCACCTTGACCACGCTCGCCGAGTCGTAGGCGGTGGAGGAGCGCAGGGTGCAGGTGGTCTTGGTCGTACGGTCGTAGAGGCCCACGGCGATCGTGCCCGAGCGGTTGGCGACGGCGGCCGTGATGTCCCGCTTCAGCTTGTCCGCGAGGCCGGCCTTGGCCGATGTGCAGCTCACGGCCGGTGTCGTGGCCGCGGCGGCCGGTGCGGCGGCGGCGACGCAGGCGGCCAGCGCACCGGCCGCGATCCACTTCTTGTATCTGAATATCCCCCGTGTCATGCCCAGTTGACTCTCGGGCGGGTGCGAATGGTTGTACGCATGGGGACGGTTGTACGAATCGTTACCCGGCCCTCGGCGTTTTCACAGGGTCGGGAGCCGGGGGCGGCAGAAAAAACCTTCGACTCGCGTACAACCCTTGCACCCCGCCGAAGGTCTCTTGATCGCCAACCGCACGTGTCACCGAGGACAACACCCGGCACACGGACGGTTCGCACCCCATCGACGCGGATGCCCGCCAGGCATCCCCCGCATGCCGCAGGAGAATCCCGCATGCACCAGAAGCACCACTCGCACCTCAGACTCGCCCTCGCGACGGCCGCCGCGGCCGCGCTGACGGGCGGTCTGCTCACCGTCTCGGCGGCAACGGCCACCGCCGCGGACTCCTTCAAGGTCACCAAGGCCGACTTCAACGGCGACGGCATCGGCGACGTCCTCGCCACGGCCGCCGGCGCTTCCGTCAGCGGCCACGCCGACGCCGGCCAGGTCGTCGCCCTCTACGGCAGCGCCGGCAACGGCGTGACCTCGGCCAAGCGCTCGGTCCTCAGCCAGAACTCCGGCACCGTGCCCGGCAGCGCCGAGGCCGGAGACTGGTTCGGCGGCGCGACGGCGTACGCCGACTTCAACGGCGACGGGTACGACGACGTCGCCGTGGCCTCGCCGTACGAGAAGGTCGGCACCGACACCGACGGCGGCGCCCTGGCCATCCTGTGGGGTTCGGCGAGCGGCCTCACCGGCAAGGCCAGCGACGTACCGGACCCGGCCGTCTCCTCGCACGACAACTGGGGCCTGGCCCTGGCCGCCGGCGACTTCGACGGCGACGGCAAGGCCGACCTGGCCGTCGGCAGCTCGTCCGCCACCCTCTACGTCTACAAGGGCGGCTTCAGCAGCACCGGCCAGCCCGGCGGGCGTTACACCGTCAAGCCGCCGATCATGCCGGGCTCTTCCGGCTTCCCCTACGGCCCGCAGCAGCTCACCGCCGGTGACGTGAACGGCGACGGCCGCACCGACCTGGTGGTCGACGGCTACGAGACGCAGACCGGCATGGGCTGGAACACCAACTACTGGGTGCCCGGCACCGCGAACGGCCTGAGCGTCGCGGGCGTCAAGACCCTCAAGCCGGGCGTCGTCACCGGTATCGGCGACATCAACGGCGACGGCTACGGCGACATCGTCACCGGCGCCGGCTGGGACGCCACCACCGGCGACGGCCAGACCGTCCCGGACTCCGCGGACGGCGGCAAGGTCAGCATCACCTACGGTTCCGCGTCCGGCCCCGCCTCGACCACCGGCATCACCCAGAACACCGGGAACGTGCCCGGCAGTTCGGAGAAGGGCGACTCCTTCGGCTGGGACCTGGACCTGGGCGACGTCAACGGCGACGGCTACCAGGACGTGGTCGTCTCCGCCCCGAACGAGGACCTCGGCAGCGTCTCCAACGCCGGCATGGTCACCGTCATGTACGGCTCCGCGAGCGGCGTCAACACCTCCACGGGCCTGCAGTCCTTCGAGCAGAACACGACGGGTGTCCCCGGGACCTCGGAGAAGAACGACCTGTTCGGCGCCGACGTCAAGCTCGACGACGTCAACGGCGACGGCAGAGCCGACCTGGTCATCGGCTCGTACGAGGACGGCGGCGACGGAGCGGTCACCTACCTGCCGTCCACCGGCACGAAGATCGGCACGACCGGCTCCCGCGCCCTGTCGGTGACCGCGGTGGGCGTCTCCACCTCGGGCACCCCCCAGTTCGGCGCCCTCTTCGCCGACTAGTCCTCGCCGACTAGTCCTCACCCTCGCGAACGGCCCCCGATCATCTGGTCGGGGGCCGTTCCGTGTGTCAACTCGCGTAGACACGCCCTGATTTGCCGTTTCCGGTCACCGAATGGACACGTGCCATCCATTTACACGGCCGCATGTCCATGTCACTCTCCCATCTGCCGCCTCCATTCAACCCGCGTAGATGGGACCCCCTTTTATGCTGGCGACACGCATCCGCAACTGGAAGACGGTGGCGCTCACCACCGCCGCCGTGCTGGCCGGGCTCGCCGCCCCCGTCGTGACCACGACCCCGGCCGCCGCCACGACGACCGCGTACGACACGACGTACTACAAGAACGCGATCGGCAAGACGGGGACGAGCCTCAAGTCGTCCCTGCACACGATCATCAGCAGTCAGTCGAAGATCTCGTACTCCGCGGTCTGGGACGCGCTCAAGGTCACCGACCAGGACCCGAACAACAGCAGCAACGTCCTCCTGCTGTACAGCGGTGTCTCCCGCAGCAAGTCCCTCAACGGCGGCGACGTCGGCGACTGGAACCGCGAGCACACCTGGGCCAAGTCGCACGGCGACTTCGGCGAGGTCACCGGCCCGGGCACCGACCTGCACCATCTGCGCGCCTGTGACGTCCAGGTCAACAGCACCCGCGGCAACCTGGACTTCGACAACGGCGGCAGCGCCGTCACCAACGGCGGCGGCTCCACCGTCGACTCCGACTCCTTCGCGCCGCGCGCCGCGGACCGGGGTGACGTGGCCCGCATGATCCTCTACATGGCCGTGCGCTACGACGGCGGCGACGGCTTCGCCGACCTGGAGCCCAACGAGAAGGTCGGCAACGGCTCCAACCCCTACATGGGCAAGCTCTCCGTCCTCAAGGCCTGGAACGAGGCGGACCCGCCCAGCGCCTTCGAGGAGCGCCGCAACCAGGTCATCTACGACACCTACCAGCACAACCGCAACCCGTTCGTCGACCACCCGGAATGGGTCGAGGCGATCTGGTAGGAGACCGGCTACAGGTGCGTGGGTGCGAACATCCGCAGCACCGCCGGGAGGACGACCACCGAGGGCCCCGGTGAGCCGAGCGCCTTCGCGAGGTCGTCCGCGAGGGTCTCCGGGGTCGTGCGGACCCCGGGGACGCCGAAGGACTCGGCCAGTGCCACGTAGTCCGGGCGGGTCAGCTCGGTCGCCGTGGCCTGGCCGAAGGCGTCCGTCATGTACTCGCGCAGGATGCCGTAGCCGCCGTCGTCGACGATCAGCCAGGTGACGTTCAGGTCGTACTGGCGGGCGGTCGCCAACTCGGCGACGGAGTACAGCGCGCCGCCGTCGCCGGAGACCGCCAGCACCGGGCGGGTCGGGTCGGCCACCGCCGCTCCCAGAGCCGCGGGGAAGCCGTAGCCGAGGCCGCCGGCGCCCTGGGCCGAGTGCATGTGGTTGGGGCCCTTGGCGTCGAACGCCGACCAGGCCCAGTAGGCCAGGATCGTCATGTCCCAGAAGGACGGCGAGTCGGCGGGGAGCGCCCTGCGGACCGACGCCAGCACGTCCTGTTCCAGGGTGAGTTCCTGGGCGGCGATCCGCTCCGCGACGCGGGCCAGGACCTCCCGCACCCGCTCCGGGGCCTCCTCGTCCGTCCTCGGCGTCACCGTCTCCAGCAGCGCCTGCAACGCGAGGCGGGCGTCCGCGTGGATGCCCAGCGCGGGATGGTTGGACTCCAGCTTGCCGAGGTCCGCCTCGATCTGGATCACTCGGCCGCGTGGCTTGAACGTGTGGTAGTTGGACGACAGTTCACCCAGCCCCGAGCCCACCACCAGCAGGACGTCCGCGTCCTCCAGGAAGTCCGTGGTGTGGCGGTCCTCGATCCACGACTGGAGGGACAGCGGGTGCGTCCAGGGGAAGGCGCCCTTGCCGCCGGGGGTGGTGACGACCGGCGCCCGCAGCGTCTCGGCCAGCTGCCGCAGCTTGCGGGAGGCGTCCGACCGTACGACTCCCCCGCCCGCGATGATCGCCGGGCGGACGGCGTTCGACAGCAGGTGCGCGGCCAGCGCCGTGAGTTCGGGGCGCGGCGGCAGCTCCTCGGGGAAGGCGTCGCCGCCCGTCACCACCGGAATCGAGGTCTCGGCGAGCAGCACGTCCTGCGGGATCTCCACCCACACCGGCCCGTGCGGGGCGGTCAGCGCCGACTTCCAGGCCGCCTCGACCGCGGACGGGATCTGCGACTGGGTGCGGACGGTGTGGACGGACTTCACCACACCCCGGAAGGAGGCCGCCTGGTCCGGGAGTTCGTGGAGGTAGCCGTGGCGGCCGCCGCCCAGGCCGGCGGTCGGGACCTGGCTGCTGATCGCCAGGACGGGGGCGGAGGCGGCCGCGGCTTCCTGGAGGGCGGCCAGCGACGTCAGCGCCCCCGGGCCCGTGGACAGCAGCAGCGGGGCCGCCTCCCCCGTCATCCTGCCGTACGCGTCCGCCGCGAAACCGGCGTTGTTCTCCACCCGCAGGCCGATGTACCGCAGGTCGGAGCGGCGCAGCGCGTCGAACATGCCGAGCGCGTGCTGGCCGGGCAGGCCGAAGACGGTCGTCGCGCCCAGCCCGGCCAGGGTCTCCACGACCAGGTCTCCGCCGTTGCGGCCGGGAGGCGGGTTCAGAGCCGCCGAGATCTGTGCCTCGGTCGGACGGAGCACCAGGTCGTGGTCGTGAGTCACTGCGCGCGGGCCTCTGCAATCTGGCAGGACATGATCGTGGTCAGTTCGTAGGCGGTGTGGGAGGCCGCCACCGACGTGATCTCCGCGTGGTCGTACGCGGGGGCCACCTCGACGACGTCCGCCGACACCAGGTTGCACGATGCCAGACCGCGCAGGATCTCCAGCAGCTCGCGGGAGGTCATGCCGCCCGCCTCGGGGGTGCCGGTGCCGGGCGCGTGGGCCGGGTCCAGGCAGTCGATGTCGATGGAGATGTAGAGGGGCCGGTCGCCGATGCGCTGCCGGAGCTGGTCGGCGACCTCGTCGGCGCCCCTGCGGTAGATGTCCGCCGAGGTGACGATGCCGAAGCCCATCTTCTCGTCGTCGGTGAGGTCCTGCTTGCCGTAGAGCGGGCCGCGGGTGCCGACGTGGGAGAGCGCCGAGGTGTCGAGGATGCCCTCCTCCACCGCGCGCCGGAACGGCGTCCCGTGGGTGTACTCCGCGCCGAAGTACGTGTCCCAGGTGTCGAGGTGGGCGTCGAAGTGCAGCAGGGCGACCGGGCCGTGCTTCTTCGCGACGGACCTGAGCAGCGGGAGCGCGATGGTGTGGTCGCCGCCGAGGGTCATCAGGCGGGCGCCGGTCCCCAGCAGCTCGTCGGCCGCCGCCTCGACGGTCTCGACGGCCTCGTTGATGTTGAACGGGTTCACGGCGATGTCGCCGCCGTCCGCCACCTGGGCGAGGGCGAACGGGGACGCGTCCTGCGCCGGGTTGTAGGGCCTGAGCAGCCGGGACGCCTCACGGATCGCGTTGCCGCCGAAGCGGGCGCCGGGCCGGTAGGAGACCCCCGAGTCGAACGGCACCCCGACCACGGCGACGTCGGCCCGGCCGACCTCGTCGAGCCGCGGCAGCCGGGCGAAGGTCGCGGGCCCGGCGTAGCGCGGGATGCGGGAGGAGTCGACGGGGCCGCGGGGGGTCTCGGGGGAGCTCATGGTCGTATGCCTTCCTTGTGTCTCTGCGTTCGGTCTACCGGGGTGCCGGTACCGGCTCGGGGACCTCGCGCCCGGCGAGTCGTTCCCGCCAGGCCGCGAGTACCGCGGTGTCGGTCGCCGGGGTCGCCAGGGATACGGCGACGTAGGCGGCCAGGGAGGCCAACAGGCCGTAGTACACGGGCTCGTTGGCGAGGATGCCGTAGCCGGCCATCAGACCGATGACGGCGAGGCCGCCGACGGCCACGGAGGCCAGCGCGCCCTGGGCGGTGCCGCGCTTCCACAGCAGGCCGCCGAGGATGGGGACGAGGAGACCGCCGACGAGAAGGTTGTACGCCACCGTCAGCGCCTCGACGACGTTGTTGAGGGCGATGGCCGTGGCGATGACGGCGATGCCCATCACGAGGATGAAGACCCGGTTGCCCTGGACCTCGTCGCGTTCGCCCTCGGCGGTCCTTCCGCGCAGCCGCGACCAGATGTCGTTGTTGGCGACGGTCGCGCAGGCGATCAGCGCGCCCGAGGACGTCGACATCACGGCGGCGAGCGCGGCGGCCAGCACCAGGCCCCGGACGCCGACGGGGAGTTCGTCCTTGACGATGGTCGCGAAGGCGTCGTCCGCGTTGGCCAGGTTCGGGTAGAGCACCTTGGCGGCGGTGCCGATGACGGCGCCGGCGAGGGCGTAGGCGAGGCAGTAGGTGCCGGCGACCGTGCCGCCCCACTTGGCGGTGGTGTCGCTGCGGGCGGTGAACACGCGCTGCCAGATGTCCTGACCGATGAGCATGCCGAAGGTGTAGATCAGCACGTAGGTGAAGATCGTCTCGCCGCCGATGCCCAGCGGGTCGAAGTACTCGGTGGGCAGCTTCGCCTTCATCTCGGAGAACCCGCCCGCCTTCACGACGGCGATCGGCAGGAGCAGAAGCAGTACACCGATGGTCTTCACCACGAACTGCACCATGTCCGTGAGGGTGATGGACCACATGCCGCCGAGGGTGGAGTAGGCGACGACGATCGAGCCGCCCAGGATGATCGCGACGGTCCGGTTCATGTCGAAGAGGACGTCGAAGATCGTGGCGTAGGCGATGGTCGAGGTGACCGCCAGCATGAGGGTGTACGCCCACATGACCACGCCGGAGATGACCCCGGCCCGGCCGCCGTACCGGAGATCCAGCATCTCGGAGACGGTGTAGACCTTGAGGCGGGCGATGCGGGCGGAGAAGAAGACGGACAGGGCCAGCAGGCCGAGGCCGATGGTGAAGACCATCCAGGCACCGGAGAGGCCGTACTGGTAGCCGAGGCCCACACCGCCGATGGTGGAGGCGCCGCCGAGGACGATCGCCGCCATGGTGCCGGAGTACATCGCGGGGCCGAGGCGGCGCCCGGCGACCAGGAACTCGCTCTTGGACCTGGCGCGGCGCATGCCCCACCACCCCATGGCGAGCATGCCGGCCAGATAGACGACGATCACTGTGTAGTCGACGGCCATGTCGGAGCCCTCCTTCTGCCGGTCCGCGCCCAGCGGGTCTGCGTCGACAGTAGGTGGCCGGAAAGCGACTGCGAAGTGTACGTTTCATCCATTCGCACGGCGCCGGATGGAGGGAACGTCCACGATGCCGGACCCGGCTGTCCCACCCACCCCACCGGTCCCTCTGGCCGCGCTGCTGGCCCGGGAGGACCTGGGGCTGCGGCAGATCGCGGGGCCCTCGGACCCCGCCACGGTGGTCCACTGGGCGCACACCTCGGAGATGGCGGACCCGTACCCGTACCTGCTGGGCGGTGAGCTGCTGCTGACGGCGGGGGTGCACATCCCGGAGGCGGCGGGCTCGGGCACCTACTTCGACGACTACGTGGCGAGGATCGTCGCGGCCGGCGGGGCGGCGCTCGGCTTCGGCGTGGCACCGGTGCACGACACGGTCCCGCGCGCCCTGGTCGCGGCCTGCGACGCCTACGGGCTGCCGCTGGTCGAGGTCCCGCCCGAGACCACCTTCTCCGGAGTGGCCCGGGCCGTCTGGCAGCTGATGGCCCAGGCCCGGCACGCGGAACTGCGCCGCGTCACCGAGGCCCAGCAGAGCCTGGCCGCGGCCGCCTCCCGCTCCGACCCGGTGCCGTCGGTGCTGCGCCAGCTCGCCCAGCGGGTCGGGGGGTGGGCGGTGCTGTACGGCCCGGAGGGCACGGAGGTCGCGGCGGCGGGCAGGCGGCAGGGCGACGGGGAGCTGGCGCGGCTGAGCCGGCTCGTCACCGAGCGCTCCTCCACCACGGCCACCGACACCACCGCCGGCCTCCATCTGGCCGCCTACGCCCTCGGCGCCGGGCACGGCTTCGTCCTCGGGGTGGCCGCGCCCCGCCGCGACCCCGGCGACCACACCATCGCCTCGGTCGCCGCCGTGCTGCTGTCGCTGCTCACCGGTGAGCATCAGAGCGGGTCGGAGGCGGCGCGCTCGTCCGCCCTGGTACGGCTGCTGCTGGGCGCCCCGGCCCAGGACGTGGCCCCGCTCCTCGGGGGCGAGCTGTGGGTCGTCGTGCACGCCCGGCCCGACAGCCCCGCCGCTCCCGACCCGGTCGCGGCCTCCGCGCTCGGTGCGGCGCTCGGGTCGCCGCTGGTGGACATGGCCGGGGACGTCGTACGGGTGCTGCTGCCCGCCGACCGGGAACCGGCCCCGCAGCCCGGGTGGACGCTCGGGGTCAGCGCGGCCGCCGGACCGGCGGAGTGGACGGTCGCCGACACCCAGGCGGGCCGTGCGCTGGCCCGCGCCCGCGCGACCCGTGCCGGGCTCGTCCGGTACGCGGCCCGTCCCGCCCTGGCCGACCTGGTGCCGGAGCCGGACGCCGAGGCGCACGCCCGAGCCCTCCTCGCCCCGCTCTCCCCCGCCCTCACCGAGACCCTGCGCACCTGGCTGTCCCTGCACGGCAGCTGGGACCGTACGGCGGTCGCGCTGGACGTGCACCGCAACACCGTGCGGCAGCGGATCGCGAAGTGCGCGGCGCTGCTGGAGCTGGACCTGGACGACCCGGACGTACGGATGGAGCTGTGGTTCGCGCTGCGCCGGCCATGACCGGGGGCGCCGTGTCCCAGCGTGCGGGATGCACGGCGGTCCCGTGAGGGCGTGCCTCAGAATGGAGGCATGCCGATACCCGGGACACCCAGCCGCGCCGAGCTCGTCGACCACCTCGTGCAGACCCGTATCGCGGGCGAGGTGGCCACCCCGCGGGAGAACAACCTCTCCCACTACCGCCAGCTCGCGAACGGCAACCGCCACTACTGGCTCGGGCTGGAGCTCGGGGAGCGGTGGACCGACGAGCAGGACGTGCTCGCGGTGATGGCGGAGCGGGTGGGCGTCAACGACGACCCGGAGTACCGGTACGGCCAGGACACCATCGACCCCGAGCTGACCGTGAGCGCCCTGGAGCGGATGGCGGCCCGGCTGCGCAAGGCGGCCGACGGGCAGCAGCGGGTGCTGTTCGCGACCGGCCACCCCGGCGGACTCCTCGACGTCCACCACGCCACGGCCGCCGCGCTGCGCGCCGCGGGCTGCGAGATCGTCGTCATCCCGGACGGGCTCCAGACGGACGAGGGGTACGTCATGCAGTTCGCGGACGTGGCGGTCCTGGAGCACGGCGCCACGCTGTGGCACACCCACTCCGGCGACCCGATGAAGGCCATCCTCACGGCCCTGGAGCGCGAGGGCCGCCCGCTGCCCGACCTGGTCGTCGCCGACCACGGCTGGGCGGGGTACGCGGGACAGCACGGCGTGGACTCCGTGGGCTACGCCGACTCCAACGACCCGGCCCTCTTCGTCGGCGAGGCGGAGGGCACCCTCCAGGTGACGGTCCCCCTCGACGACCACGTGGTGAGCCCGCGCTACTACGACCCGATGACGGCATACCTGCTCGGCGAGGCGGACCTGCGGTAGCCCCCACGAGGGAACGGGACGGCTGGCTGTGCGGGCGCGCGCCGAGGGGCGTGGGCGGGGCGGCAGCCGATAAGACCACGGCCACCCGGCATCGGTCCCCGGACTCCCGCACGGCGAGGCGCGACCGGGACGGACGGCGGCATCCCGGCACAGGTGCCCGGACTCCGGCACGGCGAGGCGTACGGCGGAGAGGGGCGGCGGCACGCTGCGACGGCAAGGGACGCGGGACCGGGTCCGGCACCGCGAGCCGCGCGGCCGGGACGGACGGCAGCATCCCGGCGCCCGCGTGCGGTGGCCCCGTGGCGGTGGGCCGCACGGCGAGGACCGGCCCGGAGCTTCTCAGGGGCTTCGGGGTGCTCGGACCACGCCCTCCTGGATCACCGAGATGGCCAGGCGGCCGTCCTGGGTGTAGATGCGGGCCTGGCCGAGGCCGCGGCCGCCGGAGGCCGACGGGGACTCCTGGTCGTACAGGAGCCATTCGTCGGCGCGGAAGGGCCGGTGGAACCACATCGCGTGGTCCAGGGACGCGCCGACCACGTCACCGACCGCCCAGCCGCCGCGCCCGTGCGCGAGGAGGATCGAGTCGAGGAGCGTCATGTCGGAGACGTACGTGGCGAGGACGACGTGCAGCAGCGGGTCGTCAGCGAGCTTGCCGTTGGTGCGGAACCAGACCTGCGAGTGCGGTTCGCGCGGCTCGCCGAACCGACCGAACGGCGGCTCGTCCACGTACCGCAGGTCGATCGCCTCGCGGGCCTCCAGGAAGCGCTCCACGACCGTCGGATCGAGGTGGTCGTAGCCGCGCAGCCGGTCCGCGGAGGTGGGCAGCGTCGCCGGATCGGGGGCGGCCGGCATGGCGGCCTGGTGCTCGAAGCCGTCCTCGTGCCGCTGGAAGGACGCGGAGAGGGCGAAGATCGGCTGGCCGTGCTGGACCGCGAGCACACGGCGCGCGGTGAAGGAGCGGCCGTCGTTCATGCGGTCGACCGTGTAGACGATCGGCGCGCCCGGGTCGCCGGGACGCAGGAAGTACGCGTGCAGGGAGTGGGCGAGCCGGTCCTCGGGGACCGTCCGCCCGGCGGCGACCAGCGCCTGCGCCGCGACCTGCCCGCCGAAGACGCGGGGGACGACGGCGGGGCGGGAGTGGCCGCGGAAGATGTCCTCCTCGATCTGCTCGAGGTCGAGGAGATCGAGGAGGGACTGAAGTGCCTGGCTCATGGAGCTGTTGTACCGGCCGGTGATATCGCTCGGCTTACAGGCCCATGTCCTTCGCGATGATCGTCTTCATGATCTCGCTGGTGCCGCCGTAGATGCGGTTGACCCGGTTGTCCGCGTACAGGCGGGCGATCGGGTACTCGTTCATGAAGCCGTAGCCGCCGTGCAGCTGGAGGCAGCGGTCGATGACGCGGTGCGCGACCTCGGTGCAGAACAGCTTGGCGCTGGCGGCCTCGGCCGGGGTCAGCTCACCGGCGTCCAGGGCCTCCAGGGCGCGGTCGGCGACGGCCTCGGCGGCGTCCACCTCGGCCTGGCAGGCGGCCAGTTCGAACTTGGTGTTCTGGAAGGAGGCGACGGGCTTGCCGAAGACCGTGCGGTCCTGCACGTACTCCTTGGCGAACCGGACGGCGGCCTTGGCCTGGGCGTAGGCGCCGAAGGCGATGCCCCAGCGCTCGGAGGCCAGGTTGTGGCCGAGGTAGTAGAAGCCCTTGTTCTCCTCGCCGAGGAGGTCCTCGACGGGGACCTTCACGTCGACGAACGCCAGCTCGGCGGTGTCGGAGGTCTTCAGGCCGAGCTTGTCCAGCTTGCGGCCGATGGAGTAGCCCTCGGACTTGGTGTCCACGGCGAACAGGGAGATGCCGTGGCGGCGGTCCTCGGCGGTGGGCGCGGAGGTGCGGGCGCAGACGATCACGCGGTCGGCGTGCACGCCACCGGTGATGAAGGTCTTGGAGCCGTTGAGGACGTAGTGCGTGCCGTCCTCGGAGAGCTTGGCGGTGGTCTTCATGCCCGCGAGGTCGGAGCCGGTGCCCGGCTCGGTCATCGCGAGGGCCCACATCTCCTCGCCGGTGACGAACTTCGGCAGGAAGCGCTTCTTCTGCTCGTCGGTGGCGAGCATCTTGATGTACGGCAGGCCGAGCAGGACGTGCACACCGGAGCCGCCGAACTGCACGCCCGCGCGTGCGGTCTCCTCGTACATGACGGCCTCGAACTTGTACGAGTCGATGCCGGCGCCGCCGTACTCCTCGTCCACGCGGATGCCGAAGATGCCGAGCTCGGCGAGCTTGTAGTAGAAGTCGCGCGGCGCCTGGCCGGCCTGGAACCACTCGTCGTAGACCGGGACGACCTCGGCCTCGATGAAGGCGCGCAGGGTCTCCCGGAACGCCTCGTGGTCCTCGTTGAACACAGTACGGCGCACCGCCGCCACCTCCAGGTACGTGTCTAAGCGCTTGCTCAGAACATCAAGGTACCGGCGGGTAGGGAGAGGCGTCCAGAGCTGCCCCCGTAACGCTCGTCACGCCGCCGCGGCCGCGAACGCCCCCCTGGCCATGCGGTGCAGCAGCTCCGCCGTGGCGCCGCGGCCCGGGAGGGAGCCGGGGCGGCCCAGATGCGGGGTGGAGTTCAGGAGGCCGAAGACGGAGTGCACGGCCGAGCGGGCCGCGGGTTCGGCGAGGCCGGGGTAGACCTCGCGCAGGCTCGCCACCCACAGCTCGACGTACTGCCGCTGGAGCTGCCGCACCAGCTTGCGGTCGCTGTCGCGCAGGCGGTCCAGCTCGCGGTCGTGCAGGGTGATCAGGGGGCGGTCGTCCAGCGCGAAGTCGATGTGGCCCTCGATCAGCGAGTCCAGCAGCGCCCCGGGGTCCCGGCCGTCCGACTCTGCGACCCTGCGCTTGCCGCCCGTCAGGAGGCGGCCGCTGATGCCGACCAGCAGCTCCGCCAGCATCGCGTCCTTGCCCGCGAAGTGCCGGTAGAGCCCGGGACCGCTGATGCCGACCGCCGCGCCTATCTCGTCCACGCCCACGCCGTGGAACCCCCGCTCGGCGAACAGCCGCGCGGCCTCCTTGAGGATCTGCTCGCGGCGGCTGGGGGCGTCGGTTCTGGTGGCCATGGAGGCAATTCTAGACAGGGAGGTTAGCGGTCGTTAACCTGGAGGAAATGGTTAACGCTCATTAACAGGCGATCACTGGGTGAGGGGACCGCGGGACATGGATCAGGCACCCGAGCTGACGAGCGCGGCAGATCCCGCGTCGGCGGCCTGGAAGGCCAACGAGGAGGCCCACCGGGCCCTCGTGGACGAGCTGCGGGACAAGCTCGCCGCCGCCGGCATGGGCGGCGGCGAGAAGGCGCGCGAGCGGCACACCGCGCGCGGCAAGCTGTTGCCCAGGGACCGGGTCGACACCCTCCTGGACCCCGGTTCGCCCTTCCTGGAGCTGGCCCCGCTCGCCGCCGACGGGATGTACGACGGGCAGGCCCCGGCCGCCGGGGTCATCGCCGGGATCGGGCGGGTCAGCGGACGCGAGTGCGTCGTCGTCGCCAACGACGCGACCGTCAAGGGCGGCACGTACTACCCGATGACGGTGAAGAAGCACCTGCGCGCGCAGGAGGTGGCCCTCGACAACCGCCTCCCCTGCGTCTACCTCGTGGACTCCGGCGGCGCCTTCCTGCCCATGCAGGACGAGGTCTTCCCGGACCGCGAGCACTTCGGGCGGATCTTCTACAACCAGGCCCGGATGTCCGGCGCGGGCATCCCGCAGATCGCGGCGGTGCTCGGCTCGTGCACGGCCGGGGGCGCCTACGTCCCCGCCATGAGCGACGAGGCGGTCATCGTCCGCAACCAGGGCACGATCTTCCTCGGCGGCCCGCCCCTCGTGAAGGCAGCCACCGGCGAGGTCGTCACCGCGGAGGAGCTCGGCGGCGGCGAGGTGCACTCCCGGATCTCCGGCGTCACCGACCACCTCGCCGAGGACGACGCCCACGCGCTGCGGATCGTCCGGAACATCGTGGCGACCCTTCCCGCGCGCGGACCGCTGCCGTGGTCCGTGGAGCCCGCGGTGGAGCCGAAGGTCGACCCCCACGGCCTCTACGGCGCGGTGCCGGTGGACTCCCGCACCCCCTACGACGTCCGCGAGATCATCGCGCGCATCACCGACGGCTCGCGTTTCGCCGAGTTCAAGGCCGAGTTCGGGCAGACCCTGGTCACCGGCTTCGCCCGGATCCACGGCCACCCGGTCGGGATCGTGGCGAACAACGGCATCCTGTTCTCCGAGTCCGCCCAGAAGGGCGCCCACTTCATCGAGCTGTGCGACCAGCGCGGCATCCCGCTGCTGTTCCTCCAGAACATCTCCGGCTTCATGGTGGGCAGGGACTACGAGGCCGGTGGCATCGCCAAGCACGGCGCCAAGATGGTGACCGCGGTCGCCTGCACGCGCGTGCCCAAGCTGACCGTCGTCGTCGGCGGTTCGTACGGCGCCGGCAACTACTCGATGTGCGGCCGGGCCTACTCCCCCCGCTTCCTGTGGATGTGGCCCAACGCCAAGATCTCCGTCATGGGCGGCGAACAGGCCGCCTCCGTCCTCGCGACCGTCAAGCGGGACCAGTTGGAGTCCCGTGGGGAGACCTGGTCCGCCGAGGACGAGGAGACCTTCAAGGACCCGATCCGCGCCCAGTACGAGCGCCAGGGCAACGCCTACTACGCCACCGCCCGGCTCTGGGACGACGGGGTCATCGACCCGCTGGACACCCGTCAGGTGCTCGGCCTGGCCCTGACCGCATGCGCCAACGCGCCGCTGGGCGATCCCCAGTTCGGCGTCTTCCGGATGTGAGGACCCATGTTTGACACAGTGCTTGTCGCCAACCGGGGCGAGATCGCGGTCCGCGTCATCCGCACGCTCAGGGCCCTGGGTGTACGTTCCGTCGCCGTCTTCTCCGACGCGGACGCCGACGCCCGGCACGTCCGGGAGGCCGACACCGCCGTACGGCTGGGGCCGGCGCCGGCCTCGGAGAGCTATCTGTCCGCCGAGCGGCTCCTTGAGGCGGCCGCCCGCACCGGCGCCCAGGCCGTCCACCCCGGCTACGGCTTCCTCGCGGAGAACGCGACCTTCGCGCGCGCGTGCGCCGACGCCGGGCTGGTCTTCATCGGGCCGCCCGCCGACGCCATCGCCCTCATGGGCGACAAGATCCGCGCCAAGGAGACCGTGCAGGCGGCCGGAGTGCCCGTGGTCCCCGGCGGCCGGGACCCCGAACTCGTCGAGGCGGCTCGCGCGTTGGGCGCCCCGGTGCTGCTCAAGCCCAGCGCGGGCGGCGGCGGCAAGGGCATGCGGCTGGTCCGGGACCTGACGGTGCTCGACGAGGAGATCGCCGCGGCCCGCCGCGAGGCCCGCGCCTCCTTCGGCGACGACACCCTGCTCGTGGAGCGGTGGGTCGACCGGCCCCGGCACATCGAGATCCAGGTGCTCGCGGACGGCCACGGCAACGTGATCCACCTCGGTGAGCGCGAGTGCTCCCTCCAGCGCCGCCACCAGAAGATCATCGAGGAGGCGCCCAGCGTCCTCCTCGACGAGGACACGCGCGCGTCTATGGGCGCGGCGGCGGTCGAGGCGGCCCGCTCCTGCGGCTACCGGGGCGCGGGCACGGTGGAGTTCATCGTGCCGGGCGACGATCCCTCGTCGTACTACTTCATGGAGATGAACACCCGACTCCAGGTGGAGCACCCGGTCACCGAGCTGGTCACCGGACTCGACCTGGTGGAGTGGCAGCTCCGGGTCGCCGCGGGCGAGCGGCTGCCGTACGGGCAGCAGGACGTCTCCCTCACCGGGCACGCGATCGAGGCCCGCGTCTGCGCGGAGGACCCCGCCCGCGGCTTCCTGCCCTCCGGCGGCACGGTGCTGCGCCTGCGTGAACCCCAGGGCGACGGCGTCCGCACCGACTCGGGGCTCAGCGAGGGCACCGAGGTCGGCAGCCTGTACGACCCGATGCTGTCCAAGGTCATCGCGTACGGCCCGGACCGCGCGACCGCGCTCAGGAAGCTCCGGGCGGCCCTCGCGGAGACGGTGACGCTCGGCGTCCAGACCAACGCGGGTTTCCTGCGCCGGCTCCTCGCCCATCCGGACGTGGTGCGGGGCGAGTTGGACACCGGGCTCGTCGAGCGGGCGGTGGACGACCTGGTCTCCACCGACGTACCGGAGGAGGTGTACGAGGCGGCGGCGGCCGTACGCCTCGACGCGCTGCGGCCTCGTGAGGAGGGCTGGACCGACCCGTTCTCGGTGCCGAGCGGCTGGCGGCTCGGGGGCGCCCCGAAGCCCGTCGGCTTCCACCTGCGGGTGCAGGACCCGGTGGAGTACGTCCCGCGCGGCACCCACACCGTCACCGCCGACCAGGTCACCGTCACCCTCGACGGCGTCCGGCACACCTTCCACCGCGCCGCCGACTGGATCGGCCGGGACGGCGACGCCTGGCACGTGCGGGACCACGACCCGGTGGCCGCGTCCCTGACCCGCGGCGGGCACGCGGGGGCGGACTCCCTCACCGCGCCCATGCCCGGCACGGTGACCGTCGTGAAGGTCGCGGTCGGGGACGAGGTGGCCGCCGGGCAGAGCCTGCTCGTCGTCGAGGCGATGAAGATGGAGCACGTCATCTCCGCCCCGCACGCCGGCACGGTCGCCGAGCTGGACGTCACTCCGGGCACCACGGTCGCGATGGACCAGGTGCTCGCCGTCATCGCCCCGGTGGAGGAGGAGAAATGACGCTCCCCATGGTCCTGCCGGAAGCGGGGCTCCCCGCCCGGGTCCGCATCCACGAGGTCGGCGCCCGCGACGGCCTGCAGAACGAGAAGTCGACCGTGCCGACCGAGGTCAAGGCGGAGTTCGTGCGCCGCCTCGCCGAGGCCGGGCTGACGACGATCGAGGCGACGAGCTTCGTCCACCCGAAGTGGGTGCCCCAGCTCGCCGACGCGGAGCAGCTGTTCCCGCAGATCAGCGACCTCCCGGTGGACCTCCCGGTCCTGGTGCCCAACGAACGCGGCCTGGACCGGGCCCTCGCGCTCGGCGCGACCCGCGTCGCCGTGTTCGCGAGCGCCACCGAGTCCTTCGCCAAGGCCAACCTCAACCGCACGGTCGACGAGGCACTGGCGATGTTCGAGCCGGTCGTCGCGCGGGCCAAGGCCGAGGGCGTACACGTCCGCGGCTACCTGTCGATGTGCTTCGGCGACCCCTGGGAGGGCGCGGTCCCGGTCCCCCGGGTCACCAGGGTCTGCCGCGCCCTGCTCGACATGGGCTGCGACGAGCTGAGCCTCGGCGACACCATCGGGGTGGCCACCCCGGGCCACGTCCGCGCGCTGCTGACCGAGCTCGACGTCCCGGTCGAGAAGGTGGGCGTGCACTTCCACGACACCTACGGCCAGGCCCTCGCCAACACCCACGCCGCCCTCCAGCACGGCGTCACCACCGTGGACGCCTCCGCGGGCGGCCTCGGCGGCTGCCCGTACGCCAAGTCCGCCACCGGCAACCTCGCCACCGAGGACCTCGTGTGGATGCTTCAGGGCCTCGGCATCGACACCGGTGTCGACCTCGGCCGTCTCGTCGCCACCAGCGCCTGGATGGCCGAACACCTGGGCCGACCCAGCCCGTCCCGCACCGTCCGCGCCCTCTCCCACCAGGAGTGAACCCCGATGGACCACCGTCTCTCCCCCGAACTGGAAGAACTCCGCCGTACCGTAGAGGAGTTCGCCCACGACGTGGTGGCGCCGAAGATCGGCGAGTACTACGAGCACCACGAGTTCCCCTACGAGATCGTCCGCGAGATGGGCCGCATGGGCCTGTTCGGGCTGCCGTTCCCCGAGGAGTACGGCGGGATGGGCGGCGACTACCTGGCCCTCGGCCTGGTGCTTGAGGAACTCGCGCGCGTGGACTCGTCGGTGGCCATCACCCTGGAGGCCGGCGTCTCCCTCGGCGCCATGCCGCTGCACCTGTTCGGCACCGAGGAGCAGAAGCGCGAGTGGCTGCCCCGGCTGTGCTCGGGCGAGATCCTGGGCGCCTTCGGCCTCACGGAACCGGACGGCGGCAGCGACGCCGGGGCGACCCGCACGACGGCCCGCCTGGACCCCGACACCGACGAGTGGGTCATCAACGGCACCAAGTGCTTCATCACCAACTCCGGCACCGACATCACCGGCCTGGTCACCGTCACCGCGGTCACCGGCCGCAAGCCCGACGGCAGGCCGCTGATCTCCTCGATCATCGTCCCCTCGGGCACCCCGGGCTTCACCGTCGCCCCGCCGTACTCCAAGGTCGGCTGGAACGCCTCCGACACCCGTGAGCTGTCCTTCTCCGACGTCCGGGTCCCGGCGGCGAACCTGCTGGGCGAACAGGGCCGCGGCTACGCCCAGTTCCTGCGGATCCTCGACGAGGGCCGGATCGCCATCGCGGCGCTCGCGACCGGACTCGCGCAGGGCTGTGTGGACGAGTCCGTGAAGTACGCCAAGGAGCGGGAGGCGTTCGGGAAGCCCATCGGCGCCAACCAGGCCATCCAGTTCAAGATCGCCGACATGGAGATGAAGGCCCACACGGCCCGCCTCGCCTGGCGGGACGCGGCCTCGCGCCTGGTCGCCGGCGAGCCCTTCAAGAAGGAGGCGGCCCTCGCCAAGCTGTACTCCTCCACGATCGCCGTCGACAACGCCCGTGACGCCACCCAGATCCACGGCGGATACGGCTTCATGAACGAGTACCCGGTGGCCCGGATGTGGCGCGACTCCAAGATCCTGGAGATCGGCGAGGGCACCAGCGAGGTCCAGCGGATGCTGATCGCACGGGAGTTGGGGCTGGTGGGTTAATCCGCAGCTCACAGAGCGTCCACAGCTTGGACGGGACGGCGCCCCGCCCTCTGGACATTCGATGAGGTTAGGCTAACCTACGTTCGAACTTGTCCGGCGGGCGCTCAGCCCCGTTCGAAAGCAGCCACACATGTCCAACGCAAGAGCCGCCCACCTCACCCGCCGTGGCATCCTCGCCGCGGGCGGCGCGCTCGGCCTCGGCGCCGTGCTCGCGGCCTGCGGTGACGACGACTCCAGCAGCGAGGGCTCTGGCAAGGGGACCACGGCCGCCAAGTCCGGGGCGTGGAGCTTCAAGGACGACCGCGGCACGACCGTCAAGCTCGACAAGGTCCCCACGAAGATCGTCGCCTTCGTCGGCGTCGCCGCCGCGCTGTACGACTACGGCATCGAGGTCAAGGGCGTCTTCGGCCCCACCAAGACCAAGGACGGCAAGGCCGACGTCCAGGCCGGCGACATGGACGTCAGCAAGCTGACCGTCTTCGGCAACGTCTGGGACCAGTTCAACGTCGAGCAGTACGCGGCCTTCGCGCCCGAGGTCCTCATCTCCACGACCTTCGACAGCGCCGGCACCCTCTGGTACGTCCCCGCGGCCTCCGCCTCCAAGATCGCCAAGCTGGCGCCGAGCGTGGCGGTCTCCGTGTACGACCGTCAGATCACCACGCCCCTCCAGCGGGTGTGGGAGCTGGCCGAGTCCCTCGGCGCCGACATGAAGGCGGCGAAGGTCACCGACGCGAAGAAGCGGTTCGAGGCGGCGTCGGAGCGGCTGCGCGCCGCGGCCAAGGCCCACCCCGACATCAAGGTGCTCGCCGGGTCCGCCGCCCAGGACGTCTTCTACGTCTCCGGCACCAACCTCTCCATCGACCTGGAGTACTTCAAGGCCCTCGGCGTGAACTTCGTGGAGCCCCCGGCGTCCGTGCTCAAGGCGTCCGGCGGCTGGTACGAGTCGCTGAGCTGGGAGAACGTCGACAAGTACAAGGCCGACATCATCATGATGGACGACCGTACGGCGACGATCCAGCCGGCCGACATCACCGAGGCCACCTGGAAGAAGCTGCCCGCGGTGAAGGCCGGGCAGGTCATCGCCCGTTCTCCGGAGCCGATCCTGTCGTACGACAAGTGCGTGGCGATGGTGGAGAACCTCGCGAAGGCGATCGAGACCGCGAAGAAGGTCAGCTAGGCGCGTTGTCGTCTGCGGGCGCGTGGGGGCTTGTCGCGCAGTTCCCCGCGCCCTTGAGTAGGCACACCTGACGTCGATTCAGGAGGTACCCCCGTGACCACGGCCGTAGCCGCTCCGTTCCGTTTCTTCTCACTCCAGGTGGTACGGACGAGGCGACTCGGGCCGTCCTTGGTCCGCGTCACCTTCACCGGAGACGACCTCAGCGAGTTCCACTCGTACGGGCACGACCAGTCCCTGTCCCTCTTCCTGCCCGCCGAGGGGCGCACCGAGCCCGGGGTCCCCGTCGAACTCGGGGACGGGTGGTGGCAGGCGTGGCGGGAGCAGCCCGATGACGTGCGGGCCGTGATGCGGTCGTACACGCTACGGGCTCTCCGCCGCGATCCCGACGAGATCGACATCGACTTCGTGCTGCACGAGCCCGCCGGGCCCGCGTGCGCATGGGCCTCGCGGGCCCGTGCCGGGGACAGGGTGCAGTTGCTCGGGCCCGCGATCGCCGACAACCGGGCGATCCGGTTCCGGCCGCCCGCCGACACCGATCTCGTGCTGCTGTGGGGCGACGAGACCGCCCTGCCCGCCGTCTCCGCGATCCTCGAAGCCCTCCCCGCCGGGCAGCGCGCCCGCGTCTGGCTGGAGGTGCGGCACGCAGGGACCATCCAGGACCTCGCGACCGACGCGGACGCCGAGATCACCTGGCTCGTCGGGGAGAAGGCACTGGACGCCGTCCGGGAGGCACAACTCCCGCCCGCCGAGCGGCCGTACGCGTGGATCGCGGGCGAGTCCGGGTGCGTGAAGGAGCTGCGGCGGCACTTCGTGCGCGAGCGCGGGATCGACCGGCGCCGCGTCACCTTCGTCGGCTACTGGCGCCACGGGATGACCGAGGAGCAGCTCCGGGCGGCGGAGTAACCCCCGTCCACGTGACGCCGGTCACGGGTGGGGCAGGTTTCGCCTCGCTTTAATTAGGTTAGGCTTACCTAAGTTGAAGCCGGGTTTCCGCCCCGCTCCTGCCCCGTCCCGTACGGATGTCCCCACCGGAGGACCCCCACATGCGCTCGCACCTGCTCAACGACACGACCGCGGAGAGCTACCGCCGCTCCGTGACCGAAGGAATCGAGCGGGTGGCGGCCAAACTCGCCACCACCACACGGCCGTTCACCGGCGTCTCCGTCGACGCCCTCTCCCCCCGCATCGACGAGATCGACCTCGACAAGCCCCTGCTGGACACGGCGGCGGTGCTCGACGAGCTGGAGGACGTCTACCTCCGGGACGCGATCTACTTCCACCACCCCCGCTACCTCGCCCACCTCAACTGCCCGGTCGTCATCCCGGCCGTGCTCGGCGAGGCCATCCTCTCCGCCGTCAACTCCTCCCTGGACACCTGGGACCAGTCGGCCGGCGGCACCCTGATCGAGCGCAAACTGATCGACTGGACGACCGCGCGCATCGGACTGGGCCCGGTCGCCGACGGGGTGTTCACCTCGGGCGGGACGCAGTCCAACCTCCAGGCCCTGCTGCTGGCCCGCGAGGAGGCCAAGGCGGACACCACGGCCAAGCTGCGTGTCTTCGCCTCCGAGGTCAGCCACTTCAGCGTGAAGAAGTCCGCCAAACTCCTCGGCCTGGGCGCCGATTCGGTCGTCTCCATCCCCGTGGGCGCCGACAAGCGGATGCAGACCGTCGCCCTCGCCCGCGAGCTGGAGCGCTGCAAGCAGGACGGCCTCGTCCCCATGGCCGTCGTCGCCACCGCCGGCACCACCGACTTCGGCTCCATCGACCCGCTGCCCGAGATCGCCGAACTGTGCGAGCAGTACGGCACCTGGATGCACGTGGACGCCGCCTACGGCTGCGGACTGCTCGCCTCGGTCAAGTACCGGGACCGCATCGACGGCATCGAGCGCGCCGACTCGGTCACCGTGGACTACCACAAGTCCTTCTTCCAGCCGGTGAGTTCGTCCGCCGTCCTGGTCCGCGACGCCTCCACACTGCGCCACGCCACCTACCACGCGGAGTACCTCAACCCGCGCCGCATGGTGCAGGAACGTATTCCCAACCAGGTGGACAAGTCCCTCCAGACCACCCGCCGCTTCGACGCCCTCAAGCTGTGGATGACCCTGCGCGTGATGGGCGCCGACGGCATCGGCCAGCTCTTCGACGAGGTCTGCGACCTGGCCGCCGAGGGCTGGAAGCTGCTCGCCGCCGACCCCCGCTTCGACGTGGTCGTCGAACCGAGTCTCTCCACGCTCGTCTTCCGCTACATCCCGTCCTCGGTCACCGACCCGGCCGAGATCGACCGCGCCAACCTGTACGCCCGCAAGGCCCTGTTCGCCTCCGGCGACGCGGTGGTCGCGGGCACCAAGGTGCAAGGCCGCCACTACCTGAAGTTCACCCTGCTCAACCCCGAGACGACGGTCGAGGACATGTCCGTCGTGCTCGACCTGATCGCCGGCCACGCCGAGCAGTACCTGGGAGAGTCCCTTGACCGCGCGTCCTGAAAACCCGTCCGCCGTCCATGACTTCGTGGGGATCGGGCTGGGCCCGTTCAACCTGGGCTTGGCCTGCCTCACCGAGCCCATCGCCGAACTCGACGGGATCTTCCTGGAGTCGAAGCCCGACTTCGAGTGGCACGCCGGCATGTTCCTGGACGGCGCCCACCTCCAGACCCCCTTCATGTCGGACCTGGTCACCCTCGCCGACCCGACCTCGCCGTACTCCTTCCTCAACTACCTGAAGGAGAAAGGCCGGCTGTACTCGTTCTACATCCGCGAGAACTTCTACCCGCTGCGGGTGGAGTACGACGACTACTGCCGCTGGGCCGCCGGCAAGCTGAGCTGCGTCCGCTTCGGCACCAGGGTGACCGAGGTCCGCCACGAGGACGAGCTGTACGTCGTGACGACATCGGACGGCGACACCTTCCGCGCCCGCCACCTGGTCCTCGGCACCGGCACCCCGCCGTACGTGCCGGAGGCCTGCCAGGGGCTGGGCGGTGACTTCATCCACAACTCCCGCTACATGCAGCACCGTTCGGAGCTGGTGAAGAAGGAGTCCATCACCCTGGTCGGCTCGGGCCAGTCCGCTGCCGAGATCTACTACGACCTCCTCTCGGAGATCGACGTCCACGGCTACCGGCTGAACTGGGTGACCCGCTCCCCGCGCTTCTTCCCCCTCGAATACACCAAGCTCACGCTGGAGATGACCTCCCCGGAGTACATCGACTACTACCGCGAGCTCCCCGAGGCCACCCGCTACCGGCTCACCGCCGAGCAGAAGGGCCTGTTCAAGGGCATCGACGGGGACCTCATCAACGAGATCTTCGACCTGCTCTACCAGAAGAACCTCGGCGGCCCCGTCCCCACCCGGCTGCTCACCAACTCCTCGCTCACCGGCGCGCGGTACGAGAACGGCACGTACACGCTCGCCTTCCGCCAGGAGGAGCAGGAGAAGGACTTCGAGATCGAGTCGCAGGGCCTGGTCCTCGCGACCGGCTACAAGTACGCCGAGCCGGAGTTCCTGGCACCGGTCAAGGACCGCCTGGTCTACGACTCCCAGGGCAACTTCGACGTGTCCCGCACCTACGCGATCGACGTGACGGGCAGAGGCGTCTTCCTCCAGAACGCCGGTGTCCACACCCACAGCATCACCAGCCCCGACCTGGGCATGGGCGCCTACCGCAACAGCTGCATCATCCGGGAGCTGCTCGGCACCGAGTACTACCCGGTCGAGAAGACGATCGCGTTCCAGGAGTTCTCCGTATGACCTTCACCTTCCGCCCCCTCGACCCGCTGAAGGACGCCGAGCTGCTGCACGGGTGGGTCACCCACCCCAAGGCCGCGTTCTGGATGATGCAGGACGCGAAGCTGGAGGACGTCGAGCGGGCCTACATGGACATCGCGGCCGACGAGCACCACCACGCGCTGCTGGGCCTCGACGAGGACGGCGAGCCCGCGTTCCTCATGGAGAAGTACGACCCCGCCCACCGCGAGCTGGTGGGGCTGTACGAGCCCCGGCCCGGTGACATCGGCATGCACTTCCTCACCCCGGCGACCGACACGCCCGTCCACGGCTTCACCCGGTCCGTCATCACCGCCGTGATGGCCCACCTCTTCGAGGACCCGGCCGTCCAGCGGGTGGTCGTGGAGCCGGACGTCTCCAACAAGGCCGTCCACGCCCTGAACGAGGCGGTCGGGTTCGTCCCCGAGCGCGAGATCCAGAAGCCGGAGAAGAGGGCCCTGCTGAGCTTCTGCACCCGGGAGCAGTTCATGACCGCTACGGGGGTGGCCGCATGAGCCTCGCCGACACCGTGGCCCACCTCTCCCCCGAGCGCTGGGAGACGGCCAACCGCCTGCTGATCCGCAAGGGCCTCGCCGAGTTCGCGCACGAGCGGCTCATCGAGCCCGAGGAGACCGACAAGGACCAGTACGTCGTCCGCAGCGACGACGGCAAGACCCGCTACGACTTCACGGCCGTGCGCCGCGCCCTGGACCACTGGCAGGTCGACGCCGACTCCATCACCCGGCACCGCGACGGCACCGAACTCCCGCTGGCCGCGCTGGACTTCTTCATCGAGCTGAAGGACACCCTCGGCCTCAGCGACGAGATCCTGCCGGTCTACCTGGAGGAGATCTCCTCCACCCTCTCGGGCACCTGCTACAAGCTCACCAAGCCGCGGATCCCGGTCGCCGAGTTGGCGAAATCCGACTTTCAGGCCATCGAGACCGGCATGACCGAGGGCCACCCGTGCTTCGTGGCCAACAACGGCCGGCTCGGCTTCGGCATCCACGAGTACCTCTCGTACGCCCCCGAGACCGCGAGCCCGGTCCGTCTGGTCTGGCTCGCCGCCCACCGCTCGCGCGCCGCGTTCACGGCCGGGGTCGGCATCGAGTACGAGACCTTCGTACGGCAGGAGCTGGGCGAGGACACCGTGGAGCGCTTCCACGGCGTGCTGCGGGACAAGGGCCTCGACCCGGCCGACTACCTCCTCATCCCCGTCCACCCCTGGCAGTGGTGGAACAAGCTCGCCGTCACCTTCGCCGCCGAGGTCGCCCGCGACCTGCTGGTCTGCCTCGGCGAGGGCGACGACGAGTACCTGGCCCAGCAGTCCATCCGGACCTTCTTCAACCGGTCGCATCCCGAGAAGCACTACGTGAAGACGGCCCTGTCCGTCCTCAACATGGGCTTCATGCGCGGACTGTCGGCCGCGTACATGGAGGCGACCCCGGCCATCAACGACTGGCTCGCCCAGCTCATCGAGGGCGACCCGGTCCTGAAGTCCACGGGTCTGTCGATCATCCGCGAGCGGGCCGCCGTCGGTTACCGGCACCTGGAGTACGAGGCCGCCACCGACCGCTACTCGCCGTACCGCAAGATGCTGGCCGCGCTGTGGCGCGAGAGCCCCGTTCCCTCCCTCCGGGACGGCGAGTCGCTCGCGACGATGGCCTCCCTGGTCCATGTCGACCACGAGGGCCGGTCCTTCGCGGGCGCGCTCGTCGAGCGGTCGGGACTGACCCCGGCCGACTGGCTGCGCCGCTACCTCCGCGCCTACTACACCCCGCTGCTGCACAGCTTCTACGCCTACGACCTGGTGTTCATGCCGCACGGCGAGAACGTCATCCTGGTCCTGAAGGACGGTGTGGTGGAGCGGGCGATCTACAAGGACATCGCCGAGGAGATCGCCGTCATGGACGCCGAGGCGGTGCTGCCGCCGACGGTCGAGCGGCTGCGCGTGGAGGTCCCCGACGACAAGAAGCTGCTGTCGATCTTCACGGACGTCTTCGACTGCTTCTTCCGCTTCCTCGCCGCGAACCTCGCCGCCGAGGGAGTCATGGAGGAGGAGGACTTCTGGCGCACGGTCGCCGAGGTCACCCGCGACTACCAGCACTCGGTGCCCGAACTGGCCGACAAGTTCGCCCGGTACGACATGTTCGCGCCCGAGTTCGCCCTGTCCTGTCTCAACCGCCTCCAGTTGCGCAACAACCGGCAGATGGTGGACCTGGCGGACCCGTCCGGCGCGCTCCAGCTCGTCGGCATGCTGAACAACCCCATCGCGGGCCTCTGAGCACGGCCCCCAGAGCCAGGCGCGACCCGGGAGTACGGTCCTCCCGGGCCCCGTCTGTTTCCGGCTCTTCTCGTGCCTCCCGGACACACCGAGCACACGCCCGCCGCCTGCGACGGGGGCGCCGAACAGTGGTGGCGGGTCGTCGACATCGGGGGCGGGGCCGTCGGCCTGCAACACGTGGCGTCGGCGTTCTGCCTGGACATCGCGGGCTACCGGGCCGCGGGAGACCCGATGCAGATGCGGCCGTGCGCCTACCGGCTGGGCGACAGCGCCCCCTACCCGGAGGACCAGGCGTTCCTCCTGCGGAGCCGCCCGGACCGGACCTTCACGCTGCTCTGCCGGGACAACCCGGCCATCGCCGTGGGGGTCACGGACGGTGAGGTCCGCATGCTGTCCGCCGAAGCCGCCGGCCGGGCGGCCCGCTTCGCCCAGGACGACGCCCTGCGCGAGGTGCTGGGCGGCTGAGCCCGCGGTGCCAGAATTCCCCCATGGCGGAAATCCTGCAGAAGGACGGCACATGGATCTTCGACGGCGACGCTCTGCGGCTGATTCCGGGCAGGGACAAGAGCGTCGGGCTGCTCCGGCGGACGCTGGGTGAACTCGTCGTCCCCCTGGGTGCGTTGGCCGGCATAGCCTTCGAACAGGGCAAGAAGTCGGGCCGGTTGAGGCTGCGGCTGCGTGACGGCGCCGACCCCCTGCTGCTCGCGACCGGCGGCCGGCTGGCCGAGCCGCACGACCCGTACCAGCTCACCGTCGAGTCGGACCGCTACGGCGTCGCCGAGTACTTCGTGGACGAGGTCCGCAGCGCCCTGCTCCTGGACCAGGTCCCCACCGGCCCGGTGGACGCCTACCTGCTGCCCGGCCCGGCCGTCCCCCTCGCGTACTCCGCGGGTGACGGCACCGCCGCCTTCGACGGCGAGCACATCCGTCTGGAGTGGAACTGGAAGACGGAGGACGCCAAGGCCTCCGCCGGCCCCCGCACCCTCGCCCTGGCCGACGTCGAAGCCGTGGACTGGCAGCCCTCGGTCGGTCTGGAGAACGGCCACCTGCGCTTCACCGTCCGGCACGCCCCGACCAAGGCCCCGGCGAAGTACGACCCCCACGCGGTCGAGCTGTGGGGCTTCAAGAAGGACCCGCTGATGGCGTTGGTCGCGGCGGCGGTCCAGGCCAGGCTCCCCCACCCGGCCCGGGCCGCCGCCGCCGTCGACGCAGGGACATCACTCACCGCACGGCCCAGCACGCCTTCTCCCCCGGTCGCCCCCGCCGAGGACGGTCACGACGCCCTCCTGCGCCGGCTGCGCGAGCTCGGCGAGCTGCACCGCACGGGTGTCCTCACGGACGAGGAGTTCGCCCTGGCCAAGCAGGCGGTCCTCAAGCGCATGCTGCATCACCCCGGGGGATGACCCCCGCACCCCCAGCGGAAAAGCGGTTACTTCGCCCTGCGCGCCACGGTGAAGTGGTCGATGCGGTCACCGGTCTCGGCGATGCCCGACACCTTCAGCCTGGCGTAGTGGCCGCGTGCGGCGGGTTCCACGTCCACGCGCAGGAAGGAGTAGTTGAGGTAGCGCACCCGGGACCAGGCGACCGTCTCGTCGACCTTGCCGTCCTTGGTATTGACGAAGGAGGAGACGGAGTCGCGCTCGTTCAGGTGGCCCTCGTAGGAGTCGGGTGCGGAGAACGCGTACAGGCTGCGGCCCGCGGCACCCGCCGTGACGTAGACGACGCCCTCGGTCTCGGGGTACGCGGTCCCGCCGATCGGGAGCTTCTTGGCGACCTTGTCGCCCTTGATGACGTCGGTGCGCTCGTACTGGTGGTTGTGACCGTTGATCACCAGGTCCACGTGGTACTTCTCGAACAGCGGCACCCACTCCTGTCGCACGCCGCCTTCCGAGGCGTGCGCCGTGGAGGTGCAGTAGGCGCAGTGGTGGAAGAACACGATGACGAAGTCGATGTCCTTCGCGGCCCGGTACTTCCTGAGCTGCCGCTCGAACCAGGTGGTCTGGGTGCCGCCGGAGATGCCGAGGTTGGCCGGGATCTCGTAGGAGACGTCGTTGGGGTCGAGCGAGATGACCGCGGTGTTGCCGTAGACGAAGGAGTAGACGCCCGGCAGGTGCTTCTTGTCGGGTCCGTTGTCGGGCAGTGTGAAACGGGCCTCCTCACCGCCGTAGCCGTTGGGCGAGTACCAGGCCTCCATGTCGTGGTTGCCGTACGACACCATCCACGGCACGGACTTGGCGACGGACTCGGTCTGGGCGAGGAACTGGTCCCACACCCGCGCGTCGAAGCCGGTGTCGGCGGTCTTGCCCGCGCCGGCCGGGTCGGCGTAGGCGATGTCGCCGGCGTGCAGGTGGAAGGCCGGGTCCTGGCCGAGGAGCAGGCTGTCGTTGGCCAGGCCGTGGTAGCTGACGCCCTGGTCGCCGAAGGCGGTGAAGGTGAACGGCTTCTTGTGGGCGGGCGCGGTGGTGAAGGTGCCCAGGGTGCCGGTCAGGTGCGGCTCGGCCGGGTCGAAGCCCTGGTGGCCGACGCCGTAGTAGTAGGTCTGGCCGGGGCGCAGGTGGGTGAGCCTGGCGTGCAGGTAGTACTGCGTGTGGTCGCCGCCTGCGCCGACGCCGGCCGGGGTGTACAGGGTGCGCACCTCGGCCTCGATCCTGCGGGAGAGGTCCCAGGGACGGGCGCCGATCCGGATGAAGGGCTTCTTGACCGCGACCGGCACCTGCCAGGAGACGGTCATCTCGGTGCGCGCGTCGTTGCCGTAGGCGAGGTGGCGGCCGAAGGGGGCGACAAGGGCGCCGTCGACGCTCTCGGCGCCGGCGAAGGTCCGCGTCGGGGTGGCCGCCCGGGCGACGGCACCCGGTACGAACGCGCCACCCGCGACGGCGCCCAGCGTGACGGCGCCGCCTCTGATCATCGTGCGCCGGGAGAACCGGGCGCGCAGGTACTCGTGCTGCTCGGCCATGCTCATGCGGTCGGCGAGCGTCTCGGGTACGCCCATGCGAGGAATGTCCATGGCGTCTGAAAGTCGTCGCCATGAGCAACGAGCTGTGGGACGCGGGATGGACAGCGCACGAACAGACGTTCATAAGACCATCAACAGCCTCCTGCCCGATATCGGGCAGGATTCTTGCGAAACGGCTCCCGGTACCCCAGGATCTACCGGGTGCACGACGAACTCGTTGATCATCTGACGCGGTCCACGCCCCTGAGCCGGGGCGAGGCACTGCGGGTGATCCAGGACGTGCTCGCCTTCTTCGACGAGACGACCGAGGACTACGTCCGTCGCCGCCACCGCGAACTCCAGGCCCAGGGCCTGGTGAACGCGGAGATCTTCGGACGGATCGAGGCGGACCTCAAATATCGAGCGGTGGCGCCGCCGGAGCTCACGCTGAGGCAGTTGCGCCGCATGGTCTACGGCTAGGGGACACAGCTACATGTGCGGAATTGTCGGATACATCGGGAAGCGTGATGTCGCCCCCCTGCTCCTGGAGGGCCTCCAGCGCCTCGAGTACCGCGGTTACGACTCGGCGGGCATCGTCGTCACCTCGCCGAAGACGGCCGGGCTGAAGATGGTCAAGGCCAAGGGCCGGGTGCGCGACCTGGAGGCCAGGGTCCCGGCCCGCTTCAAGGGCACGACGGGCATCGCCCACACCCGCTGGGCCACCCACGGCGCCCCCTCCGACGTGAACGCCCACCCGCACCTGGACGCCGAGGGCAAGGTCGCCGTCGTCCACAACGGCATCATCGACAACGCCTCCGACCTGCGCCGCAAGCTGGAGGCGGACGGTGTCGAGTTCCTCTCCGACACCGACACCGAGGTCCTCGTCCACCTCATCGCGCGCTCCCAGGCGGAGAAGCTGGAGGACAAGGTCCGCGACACCCTGCGGGTGATCGAGGGCACCTACGGCATCGCCGTGATGCACGCCGACTTCAGCGACCGCATCGTCGTGGCCCGCAACGGCTCCCCGGTCGTCCTCGGCATCGGCGAGAAGGAGATGTTCGTCGCCTCCGACATCGCCGCGCTGGTCGCCCACACCCGGCAGATCGTGACGCTGGACGACGGCGAGATGGCCACCCTCAAGGCCGACGACTTCCGCACCTACACCACCGAGGGCACCCGTACGACGGCCGAGCCCACCACCGTCGAGTGGGAGGCCGCCTCCTACGACATGGGCGGCCACGACACCTACATGCACAAGGAGATCCACGAGCAGGCCGACGCCGTGGACCGCGTGCTGCGCGGCCGCATCGACGACCGCTTCTCCACCGTGCACCTCGGCGGCCTCAACCTGGACGCCCGCGAGGCCCGCCAGATCCGCCGCGTCAAGATCCTCGGCTGCGGCACCTCGTACCACGCGGGCATGATCGGCGCCCAGATGATCGAGGAGCTGGCCCGCATCCCCGCGGACGCCGAGCCGGCCTCCGAGTTCCGCTACCGCAACGCGGTCGTCGACCCCGACACCCTGTACGTCGCCGTCTCCCAGTCCGGTGAGACCTACGACGTCCTCGCGGCCGTCCAGGAGCTCAAGCGCAAGGGCGCGCGGGTGCTCGGCGTCGTCAACGTGGTCGGCTCGGCGATCGCCCGCGAGGCGGACGGCGGCATCTACGTGCACGCGGGCCCCGAGGTCTGCGTGGTCTCCACGAAGTGCTTCACCAACACCACGGTCGCCTTCGCCCTGCTCGCCCTGCACCTGGGCCGCACCCGCGACCTCTCGGTCCGCGACGGCAAGCGGATCATCGAGGGCCTGCGCAGGCTGCCCGCGCAGATCACCGAGATGCTGGAGCAGGAGGAGCACATCAAGAAGCTGGCCGAGCAGTACGCCGAGGCCCGCTCGATGCTCTTCATCGGCCGCGTCCGGGGCTACCCGGTGGCCCGCGAGGCCTCCCTGAAGCTCAAGGAGGTCTCCTACATCCACGCCGAGGCCTACCCCGCCTCCGAGCTCAAGCACGGCCCCCTGGCCCTGATCGAGCCGGCCCTGCCCACGGTCGCGATCGTCCCCGACGACGATCTCCTGGAGAAGAACCGCGCCGCCCTGGAGGAGATCAAGGCCCGCAGCGGCCGGATCCTGGCGGTCGCCCACCAGCACCAGGAGAAGGCCGACGAGACCATCGTGGTCCCGAAGAACGAGGACGAGCTGGACCCGATCCTGATGGGGATCCCGCTCCAACTCCTCGCCTACCACACCGCGTTGGCCCTGGGCCGGGACATCGACAAGCCGCGCAACCTCGCGAAGTCGGTGACGGTCGAGTAGGACACTCAGGGGCGCGGGGAACTGCGCGAGCAACCCCCACTGCCCGCAGAGGCCGAACAACGAGGACGGACCCCACGTGATGCCACCCGGCACCGGGGGTCCGTCTCGTCGCCGGGGAGCCGCCCAACCCCCCGGCCCGCGCAGCTAGCCGGTGGCCGTCACGCCCCGGCCGGCCGCACGCCTCGACAGCACCGTCGGCCAGTGCGCGAGCAGCGCGGTCGCCGCGTACCAGGAGACCGCCCCCGCCGCCACGGCGAACCAGCCCCCGGCCTTCGCGAGACCGTCGCTGTCGGCGAACACGCCGATCGCGAGCAGCACGAGGGACACGAAGAACAACCCGTGCACGGCCTGGCCGAGTTGGTCGCCGCCCGCGAGGGTGAGCGAGAGCGCCACGAGGGCGAACAGCAGCAGGAACAGACCGGCGGCGTTCTCCGAGACCTGGCTGTCGGCCGACACGGCCCACGTGAACCACAGGGCCCCGAGCGCCGCGAACGCCGTACCGGACACGGCGTCGCCGTCGCGGAAGGCCAGCAGTCCGGCGACGAAGAGGGCAACGCCCCCCACGTACTGGGCGATTGACATGGCGTCAGCGGCCGTCACGCCGTCGATGAGCTCGGTGTGGCCCAGTCCGAACGCCAACAGGGTGATTCCCAGGGCCAGTCGGCCGACCGCGGTGGTGGTTGCGCTTCCCGCGGAGACGTCTTTGTCCACGGCGGGCTCCCTTCGTGCGGGTGCGGTGGTGCGATGACCGGTATATGCCCTTCACAAGGGCACAAACACCTCTACGCGCGAGTAGATTCGCCCATCCCACCAGGGAGAACCGCGAGTTAGGGAATGACGATGACGGGCCGCTTCGCCCGCTTGGCGAGCCGTCCCGCGACGGAGCCGAAGATGCGTCCGACGATCCCGTGGGTGGAGCCGACGACGATCGCGTCCGCCTCGTACTCCCGCCCGACCTCCTCGAGCTCGTGGCAGATGTCGCCGCCGCGCTCCACGAGGATCCAGGGGACCTCGGCCAGGTAGTCCGCACAGGCGAGCTCGAGGCCGAGCACCTCGGTGCGGTGGTCCGGCACGTCGACGAAGACCGGTGGCTCGCAGCCGGCCCACACGGTGGTGGGCAGCCGGTTGGCGACGTGCACGATGATCAGGCCCGAGCCGGAGCGATGGGCCATGCCGATCGCGTACGCCAGGGCGCGCTCACTGGACGTGGAGCCATCGAAGCCGACCACGACGCCGTGCTTGAAGGCGGGGTCGCAGGAGTGGCGTGGCTCTTCCGCCGCCAGGGGCTCGGCCGCCGTCGGATCGGCGACGGGCCGCTTGCGGTCCGCTGGTTCGAAGAATTCGTGACCGGCCATGGCTGTCTCGGCGTTGTGATCCTTGTGTGGGAGGGACGACCGTGTGCGGCGGAGCTGTGTCCGGGAATCATCTTCCCAACCCCATACCCCCAAGGGTACGGCGGCAAGCCTCCTTAGCCCAGAGCCCGCCCCGGTCCGTGGGGGTTCCAGGGAGCATGCACGAGAGGGCGCCCGTAACGCAATGGTTGCTGCGCTGTACAGGCGGTTTGCACAGGATGCGGGCGGCCTCGCCGCCCCCGGACCACCGAACGGCCCCTCGACACAGTGACCGAAGGGTCGAACAGGCGTTGAACCCGTGACCCACGCCGCAGGGAGACGCCCCAGGGAGCACGCGATGACCGGACACCGACCGCCCTCCGAGGACTCCAGCACGGACGTGGTCCGCTGGGCCGCCTTCAGCTGCGTCCTCGTCCCCGTGGTGCTCGTCTGGTACGGCACCTCGCTGGCCGGCGCGACGGGCACCGCCCTCGGCCTCGCCGCCGTCACAGCCGTCTGCCGTATCCTCCTGCGCCGGTCGGAGCGCGGCGCCGCCCGCCTGCGCGCCGAGGAGGGGGCGCCCCGTCGCGGGCGTCACCACAGGAGCGGGACCGGGGTCCGTCGAGGCGGTCGTCACACCGGGGGAAATACACCGGTCGGCTGACCGGTTTCCATGCACCGCGACGATTCTTTTCAGCCAACTTCCGCGTTGGGCGTGTCCCTTGGTCCAAGCACCCCCCAACCCCCGTTCCACCTGCACGGATAGGGTGTCCGAGGGGCTGTGCACCCTACGTGGATTAGCCACCGCCACAAGGCGCACTTCCCTGCACGGCCCACGAGTGCAACGCTTCGTGATCGAATGCTTTACGCCAAGTTGCCATGTCGACAATGTGCCGGATGACGAACTGGTCACGCCGACAGCACGGGACACAGTAGATTCGATCTTGACGTCTTACGGCGGGGGACTCGTGCAGGACCGAGGGGAAACGTGCAGGAGCGACACAACCGAGGAGCCGCGACCACCGAGGGGGGCTTAGCAGTATGAGCCACGACTCCACCGCCGCGCCGGAAGCCGCGGCCCGGAAGCTTTCCGGGCGCCGCCGCAAGGAGATCGTCGCGGTGCTGCTGTTCAGCGGCGGCCCCATCTTCGAGAGTTCCATACCTTTGTCGGTGTTCGGGATTGACCGCCAGGACGCCGGCGTGCCGCGCTACCGACTGCTGGTGTGCGGCGGCGAGGAAGGCCCACTGCGGACCACAGGGGGCCTGGAACTCACCGCACCGCATGGCCTGGAAGCGATCTCACGCGCGGGCACGGTCGTCGTGCCGGCCTGGCGCTCGATCACTTCACCGCCACCGGAGGAGGCGCTCGACGCACTGCGCCGGGCGCACGAGGAAGGCGCCCGCATAGTCGGGCTGTGCACCGGCGCCTTCGTACTGGCGGCGGCGGGCCTGCTGGACGGCCGCCCCGCGACCACACACTGGATGTACGCGCCGACGCTGGCCAAGCGCTACCCGTCGGTGCACGTGGATCCACGAGAACTCTTCGTGGACGACGGCGACGTACTGACCTCGGCCGGTACCGCGGCCGGCATCGACCTCTGTCTCCACATCGTGCGGACGGACCACGGCAACGAGGCGGCCGGCGCGCTGGCCCGCCGCCTGGTGGTCCCGCCGCGCCGCTCGGGCGGCCAGGAGCGCTACCTCGACAGGTCTTTACCTGAGGAGATCGGCGCCGACCCGCTCGCCGAGGTCGTCGCCTGGGCGCTGGAGCACCTCCACGAGCAGTTCGACGTGGAGACGCTGGCGGCACGGGCGTACATGAGCCGTCGTACGTTCGACCGCCGGTTCCGCTCGCTGACGGGTTCGGCCCCGCTCCAGTGGCTGATCACCCAGCGGGTGCTCCAGGCGCAGCGGCTCCTGGAGACGTCGGACTACTCGGTGGACGAGGTCGCCGGGCGCTGCGGCTTCCGCTCGCCGGTGGCCCTGCGCGGGCACTTCCGGCGGCAGCTCGGCTCGTCCCCGGCCGCCTACCGGGCCGCGTACCGGGCCCGCCGTCCGCAGGGCGACAAGCCGGTGGACAGCGACGGTCCGGTGGGGGGCCCGACGGGTCCCGCGCCCAGCCCGCCGGTGCAGCTGCACCCCGAGGGCGGTCCGGTGCCGCTCCAGACCCGCCGCACCCCGGCCCCCGTGGGTCCGCCCTCGGAGAACGGCCGCGAGCTGTACGTCGGCGGCCGGGCGAGCCTGCCCGGGCAGCGCAGCGGCACGTGACGTCCTGACGCCGGGCGCGGTCCGTGAGGGCCCGCCCGGCGTTCCGGTGCCCGGGACCGGCACGGGGCGCCACAAAGCGGGACGTCAGCCGTAGGGTGTTCGCATGAACGATCGCATGGTGTGGATCGACTGCGAGATGACCGGCCTCTCGCTGTCCGACGACGCGCTCATCGAGGTTGCCGCCCTCGTCACCGACTCCGAGCTCAACGTGCTCGGCGACGGTGTGGACATCGTCATCCGCCCGCCGGACCAGGCGCTGGAGACGATGCCGGAGGTGGTGCGTCAGATGCACACCGCGTCCGGACTGCTCGAGGAGCTGTCCGGCGGCACGACCCTCGCCGATGCCGAGGAGCAGGTCCTCGCCTACGTCCGCGAGCACGTCAAGGAGCCCGGCAAGGCCCCGCTGTGCGGCAACTCCGTCGGCACCGACCGCGGTTTCCTGCTGCGGGACATGCCCACCCTGGAGGACTACCTCCACTACCGGATCGTGGACGTCAGCTCCGTCAAGGAGCTCGCCCGGCGCTGGTACCCGCGGGCCTACTTCAACAGCCCGGACAAGAACGGCAACCACCGCGCCCTCGCCGACATCCGCGAGTCCATCGCGGAGCTGCGCTACTACCGCGAGGCGATCTTCGTCCCGCAGCCCGGACCCGACTCCGACACCGCCAGGACGATCGCCGCGAAGCACGTTCTGCCTGCGCAGTAAACGCGGGCGCGAGCACCCCTTCGGACCCTGTACACTTTTTCTCGGCCGGTCGGGGAAACCAGGACAGCCGAACATGGTGGGTGTAGCTCAGCTGGTAGAGCACCTGGTTGTGGTCCAGGATGCCGCGGGTTCGAGTCCCGTCACTCACCCTCATCACCTCAGCCGGTGATCCTGGAGACAGGATCACCGGCTGAGGTCGTTTCAGGAGCCGGACGCCCTGAGCAGCGCACCGGCCCGAGGCAGCGCCGTGTCGGCGAGGGGCCCGTCGGATGCCGGGCGGCCGCCCGGACGGCGGTCGATGCGCTCGTACGCGCTCCACACCGGGTCGGCCACCCGCACCAGCGGCTCGTGGGCGATGTCGTCGAGGCGGACGGACTCCTGGCCCGCGGGCCGGTGGCCGGCCGGCGGCACCGGCACCCGGGCACCCTGAAGGCGGGCCACTGCTTCAGGACGGCCTGAGCACCTGGCAGCGCCCGTCACCACGCCGTCGTCTTCCGTACGCCGTGGCACCGGCCGGAGATCCTTGCGTTCAACCTCTTGACGCACCAGGTCAGGACGACGCCCGCTCCACCAGTTCGGTGGCGAGGACCACCTGCCTGCGCTCCAGGCCCCGGGACACCGCCGGACGGCGGTCGGCGATCTCCGAGAGGAGCAGGTCGATCATGTGGCGGCCCATCTCCTCGATGGGCTGGCGGACGCTGGTGAGGGGCGGGTCCATATGGCGGGCTATGGCCGAGTCGTCGTAGCCCACCAGGGCCACGTCCGAGGGGATGGCGCGGCCCTCCTCGCGCAGGACCTGGCGGGCGCCCGCCGCCATGACGTCCGAGCCGGCGAAGACCGCGTCCAGGTCGGGGCGGCGGGCCAGCAGGTGGGTCATCGCCCGGCGCCCGCCCTCCTCGGTGAAGTCACCGGGCTCGATCAGCCGCTCGTCCACCTCGTGGCCCGCGTCGCGCAGCGCGTCCCGGTAGCCGTCGACGCGCCGCTGGGCGCCGTAGACGTCGAGGCGGCCCGTGATGTGCGCGATCGTGCTGCGGCCCCCGGCGAGCAGGTGCTCCACCGCCGAGCGGCCGCCGCCGTAGTTGTCGGAGTCGACCGACGGCAGTGTCTCGGCGGCCGAGCGCGGGCCGCTGATCACCGCCGGGATCTCCAGCTGGGACAGCAGGTCGGGCAGCGGGTCGTCGGCGTGCACGGAGACCAGCAGGACGCCGTCGACCCGGTGGGCGGCCAGGTACTGGGCCAGCCGGCGGCGTTCGCGGTCGCTGCCCGCGAAGATCAGCAGGAGCTGCATCTCGGTTTCCGAGATCTCGGCGCCGACGCCCTTGAGCATGTCGGAGAAGTACGGCTCGGCGAAGAACCGTGTCTCCGGCTCGGGCACGACCAGCGCGATCGCGTCCGTGCGGTTGGCCGCGAGGGCGCGCGCGGCGGTGTTCGGGACGTACCCGAGCTCCGCCACCGCCGCCTCGACCGCCGCCCGCGTGGCGTCGCTGACCCGGGGCGAGCCGTTGATCACCCGGGAAACGGTCCCCCGGCCGACGCCGGCGCGCGCGGCGACCTCCTCGAGGGTGGGCCGGCCACCGCTCCGGCTCCGCGCTCCGTGGCTTGCCATGGGCTCCGCCCTTCCCACCGTGTATCTAAGCTGGCCTGGAATTTAACAGTCCCGCGTGTGGAGGTGACTGTCGCGGGGGCCACCACCCCCGCAGCGCAGGGCCACGTGTGCGAGCGGCGGCCGTGCCGAGCGGGTCCAGTTAACGGGCTGATAACTGAACGCATCTCCCCGCGTCGACTCCCTTGACACCCTCGCTCCGACCCGCGAACCTTCAACACATCACCGATGGGAGCGCTCCCACGGTACCTGACACATAAATATCCCGCACGTTCCCCGCCCGAGCCGCAGCTAGAACTAACGGGTCCAACAACGCAGTTGGCCGGGGGGTCGGCACGTCAGGCAACAGGAGGACGCAATGCGCACGACTACCCGCCGGTCCCACCGGCTGTTGGCCCTGGCGGCCGTCGCCGCACTGACAACCGGAGTGCTGGCAGGCTGTGCCGGCGACTCGGACGACGGCGACTCGTCGGGCTCGGGCAACAACGCCGGAGGCGGCAAGACCACGCTGACCATCGGCACCTTCGGAGTCTTCGGCTACAAGCAGGCCGGCCTGTACGACGAGTACATGAAGTCGCACCCCGACATCACCATCAAGGAGAACGTCACCACCCGTACCGACGTCTACTGGCCGAAGGTCCTCACCCGGCTCCAGGCCGGCTCCGGCACCGACGACATCCAGGCCATCGAGGTCGGCAACATCACCGAGGCCGTGCAGACGCAGGGCGCCAAGTTCGTCGACCTCGGCAAGGACGTCGACAAGTCGCAGTGGCTGGACTGGAAGAACGCCCAGGCCACCACCCCGGACGGCAAGCTCATCGGACTCGGCACCGACATCGGCCCGATGGCGATCTGCTACCGCAAGGACCTGTTCGAGAAGGCCGGTCTGGAGACGGACCGCACCAAGCTCGCCGCGCAGTGGAAGGGCGACTGGAACAAGTACGTCGACCTCGGCAAGCAGTACATGAAGAAGGCGCCCAGCGGCACCAAGTTCGTGGACTCCGCCTCCTCCGTGTACAACGCGGTCCTCAACGGTGAGAGCGAGCGCTACTACGACAAGAGCGGCGAGGTCGTCTGGGACAAGTCCAGCGGTGTGAAGAACGCCTGGGACGTCGCGATGTCCGTGGCCACCAGCAACATGTCGGCGAAGCTCAAGCAGTTCGACAAGCCGTGGGACCAGGGCTACGCGAACGCCTCCTTCGCCACCGTGGCCTGCCCCGCCTGGATGATCGGCTACATCCAGGAGAAGTCCGGTGAGGCCGGCAAGGGCAAGTGGGACGTGGCGGCCGCGCCGACCGCGGGCAACTGGGGCGGCTCGTTCATCGGCGTGCCGACGGCGAGCAAGCACCAGAAGGAGGCCGTCGAGCTCGCGAAGTGGCTGACCGCGCCCGAGCAGCAGGCCAAGGTCTTCGCCAAGCAGGCCAGCTTCCCGTCCACCCCGTCGGCGTACTCGGCCCTGAAGCCGGCCGCCGCCACCACGGAGTTCTTCAGCAACGCGCCGATCACCCAGATCTTCTCCGACTCGGCGAAGACGATCCCGGCGCAGGTCTTCGGCGTCAAGGACCAGCCGATCAACACCGCGCTGACCGACATCGGCATCCTCCAGGTCGAGCAGAAGGGCAAGTCCCCGGAGCAGGGCTGGGACGCTGCCACGAACGAGATCAAGGACGTGCTCGGCCAGTGACAAGCCCCAAGCAGGCACTCGCGCATCCCGCGTCGAGCGTCGAGGCCGCGCCCGGCTCCCAGCCGGGCGCGGCCCGGGGCGCTGACGGTCGCGGTACGCCGCCCGAGGGCAAGGGCCCCTGGCGCAGCCGGCTGTACCGCTGGGACATGAAGGCGTCTCCGTACGTGTTCATCGCCCCCTTCTTCGTCATCTTCGGGGCCTTCTCCCTGGTCCCGCTGCTGTACACGGCCTGGTACTCGCTGCACGACGTGCAGCTGTCCTCGCTGGACACCCAGACCTGGGCGGGCCTGGACAACTACAAGAACCTGCTCAGCTCGGACTTCTTCTGGAACGCCCTCAAGAACACCTTCACCATCGGTGTCATCTCGACCGTGCCGCAGCTGATGGCGGCGATCGGGCTGGCCCACCTGCTCAACTACAAGCTGCGCGGCTCGACCGTGTGGCGGGTCGTGATGCTGACCCCGTACGCCACCTCGGTGGCGGCGGCGACCCTCGTCTTCACGCTGCTGTACTCGTGGGACGGCGGCATGGTCAACTGGCTGCTCGACTTCGTCGGCATCGACCCGATCAACTGGCGGGAGTCCGACTGGGGTTCGCAGTTCGCGGTCTCCTCGATCGTGATCTGGCGGTGGACCGGCTACAACGCGCTGATCTATTTGGCGGCGATGCAGGCCATCCCGGCCGACCTGTACGAGTCGGCGGCGATCGACGGCGCCAACCGCTGGCAGCAGTTCATCCACGTGACGGTCCCGCAGCTCCGGCCGACCATCCTGTTCACGGTGGTGGTGTCCACCATCGGCGCGACCCAGCTCTTCGGTGAGCCCCTGCTGTTCGGCGGGGTGAGCGGTTCCAAGGGCGGCTCCGAGCACCAGTACCAGACGCTCGGCCTGTACATGTACGACCAGGGCTGGATCATCGGCAACCTCGGCAAGGCGTCCGCGATCGCCTGGTCGATGTTCCTGATCCTGCTGATCATCGCCGCGATCAATCTGCTGGTCACCCGACGGCTGAGGAAGTCCCAATGACCACCAGTGAACTGACGTTGCCTCAGTCCCGTAAGGAGGGGCGCCGGACCCGGCGGGTCATGGGCGCGGGCAAGCAGCTCCACGCGGGCCCGATGACCTACATCGTCCTCGCGGTCTTCGCGCTCGTCTCGCTGGCACCCCTGGTGTGGACGGCGATCGCGGCCTCGCGCACCGACCGCAGGCTCGCCGAGACACCGCCGCCGCTGTGGTTCGGCGGGAACCTGTTCAAGAACATGCAGACCGCGTGGGACGAGGCCGGACTCGGCACCGCCATGCTGAACAGCGTGGTCGTGGCGGGCGCCATCACGGTCAGCACCGTGCTGTTCTCCACGCTCGCCGGATTCGCCTTCGCCAAGCTGCGGTTCAGGTTCTCGGGGTTCCTGCTGCTGCTGACGATCGGCACCATGATGATCCCGCCGCAGCTCGCGGTCGTACCGCTGTACCTGTGGATGGCGGACCTCGGCTGGTCGAACCAGCTCCAGACGGTGATCCTGCCGACCCTGGTGACGGCCTTCGGCACGTTCTTCATGCGGCAGTACCTGGTGCAGGCGCTGCCCACCGAGCTGATCGAGGCGGCCCGGGTGGACGGGGCCAGCAGCATCCGGGTGGTGTGGCACGTGGTCTTCCCGGCGGCACGCCCCGCGATGGCCGTGCTCGGCCTGCTGACCTTCGTGTTCGCCTGGAACGACTTCCTGTGGCCGATCATCGCCCTGAACCAGCAGAACCCGACCGTGCAGGTCGCCCTCAACTCGCTCGGCACGGGCTATGTCCCCGACCAGGCCGTGATCATGGCGGGCGCGCTGCTCGGCACGCTGCCGCTGCTGATCGCCTTCCTCCTGTTCGGCAAGCAGATCGTGGGCGGCATCATGCAGGGCGCGATCAAGGGCTGACGCCGTCCTACGGCTTCTCCCGCACCTCTCCCGGGACCGGGCCGCCTCCGCCGCGGCCCCTGTCCCCCCTCCTCCCCCTC
>NZ_LJBR01000123.1 GCF_001282115.1 Streptomyces sp. NRRL B-24085
CCTCCGTGCCTGGGGTGCGGGTGGAGTCGGCTCCGGGGAGCGGGGACGACCACATGGTGGAGCTGGTGGCCTCGGCCGGTGAGCGTCGGGTGCTGGTCGTGACGGCGGACCGTGAACTGCGGCGCAGGGTCGGTGAGTTGGGGGCGGAGGTGGCGGGGCCGCGGACGGTTCGTCCCTGAGCGTCGTCGTTCGGCTGCGGGCCCGTGGGGGCTGACCGCGCAGTTCCCCGCGCCCCTGGGTGGGTGCAGTCCAGGCATGCCGAGCTGTAACCCACTCAGGGGCGCGGGGAACTGCGCGACCGGCCCCAACCGGCCCGCAGCCGACAACGGACCCGGGAGTTACTCCGTCTCCGCCCGCTGGTTCAGGCGGCTGTGCGTGCGTCCGTACAGGAAGTACACCGCGAAGCCGAGCACCATCCAGACGGCGAACCGCAGCCACGTCTCCGCCGGCAGGTTGAGCATCAGCCAGAGGGAGGCCGCCACCGACAGGATCGGGATGACCGGCACCCACGGGGTGCGGAAGGCCCGGGGCAGGTCGGGGCGGGACTTGCGGAGGATGATCACGCCGATGGCGACGACCACGAACGCGAACAGGGTGCCGATGTTGACCAGTTCGGCGAGCTCGCTCAGGGGTGTGAAGCCGGCGACGATCGCGATGATCACGCCGAGCAGGATCGTCGGGCGGTGCGGGGTGCGGAACTTCGGGTGGACGTGGGAGAAGAACGTGGGCAGCAGTCCGTCGCGGCTCATCGCGAAGAAGACCCGGGTCTGGCCCAGCAGCAGGATCATGCACACCGTCGTGAGGCCGACCGCCGCGCCGAAGCTGATGAAGCCCGCGAACCAGGGGTGTCCGGTGGCCTTGAAGGCGTCCGCGAGCGGGGCCGTGATCGACAGGTCCGTGTACTTCTGCATGCCGGTCACGACGATCGACACGGCCACGTAGAGGGTGGTGCAGATGAGGAGGGAGCCGAGGATGCCGCGGGGCATGTCGCGCTGCGGGTTCCTGGTCTCCTCGGCGGCCGTGGCGACGACGTCGAAGCCGATGAAGGCGAAGAAGACGACGGAGGCGGCGGTGAAGATGCCCATCACGCCGAAGTTGGAGGGCGCCCAGCCGAACATGAGCTGGATCAGCGGCGACTGGAGACTGTCACCGGCCGGCACGTCCTGGGCCTTCGGGACGAACGGGTCGTAGTTGTCGCCCTTGACGAAGAAGGCACCGGCGATGATCACGGTCAGCACGACCGTGACCTTGACGGCCACGACGAGCGAGGTCACGCGCGCGGAGAGCTTGGTGCCGAGCACGAGGATGCCGGTGAGCACCAGGACGAGCGCGGCGGCCAGGATGTCGAAGCCGAAGCCGTCGGCCCCGTCCCGGCTGCCGAGGGCGGCCGGCAAGTGCCAGCCCGCGTTGTCCAGCAGCGAGGCGATGTATCCGGACCAGCCGACGGACACCACCGCCGTGCCCAGCGCGAACTCCAGGACCAGGTCCCAGCCGATGATCCAGGCGGGCAGTTCGCCGAGGGAGGCGTAGCTGAAGGTGTACGCCGAGCCGGCCACCGGGACGGTGGAGGCGAACTCGGCGTAGCAGAGCGCGGCGAGCGCGCAGACGACGCCGGCCACGACGAAGGCCAGGGCGACCGCCGGACCGGCGTTGTTCTTGGCGACGGTGCCGGTCAGGACGAAGATGCCGGTGCCGATGATGACACCGACGCCGAAGACGGTCAGATCCAGCGCGGACAAGGACTTCTTGAGCGCGTGCTCTGGCTCCTCGGTATCGAGGATGGACTGCTCGACCTTCTTCGTCCGGAAGAGGGTGCTGCTCACGGGACCTCCCACGCTGTGTCGTCCTCGACATGATCGAGAGGGGGCGTAGGTCGTATGCCCCGGCACGGCGGGATTCACGCGAACGGGCCGGTCACACCACTGTCAAGAGTGGCGTGACCGGCCCGTTCGGCGGTACCGGGGCGTCAGTCGCGGGCGGGCTGCGCCTCGGCCGGGGCGCTGTCGTACCGGCCGTCGAGCTTGGAGACGAGGCCGGTGACCTGCCGGGCGATGTCGGGGGCGGTGAGCCCGATCTCCGCCATGATCTCGGCGCGGGAGGCGTGGTCGAGGAAGCGCGGCGGGATGCCGAAGTCGCGCAGCGGGACGTCGACGCCCGCGTCGCGCAGGGCCTGCGCGATCGCCGAGCCGACCCCGCCGACGCGGCTGTTGTCCTCGACGGTGACGACCACGCGGTGCCGCTCCGCGAGCGGGGCCATGGCCTCGTCGACGGGCTTGACCCAGCGCGGGTCGACGACGGTGGTGGAGATGCCCTGCTTGTCGAGGAGGGCGGCGATCTCCAGGCACATCGGGGCGAGGGCACCGACGGAGACGAGGAGCACGTCGGGCGTGTCGGTGCCGGGTTCGCGCAGGACGTCCATGGAGCCGACGGTGCCCACCGCGGGTACGGCGGGGCCGACGACGCCCTTGGAGTAGCGCAGCACGGTCGGCGCGTCCTCGACCTGGACGGCCTCGCGCAGCTGGGCGCGCAGCTGCTCGGCGTCGCGCGGGGCGGCGAGCCGGAGCGTGGGCACGACCTGGAGCATCGACATGTCCCACATGCCGTTGTGCGAGGCGCCGTCGTCGCCGGTGACGCCGGCCCGGTCGAGGACGAAGGTCACCCCGCACTTGTGCAGGGCGACGTCCATGAGGACCTGGTCGAAGGCGCGGTTGAGGAAGGTGGCGTAGACGGCGAAGACGGGGTGCAGTCCACCGGTCGCGAGGCCCGCCGCGGAGACGGCGGCGTGCTGTTCGGCGATGCCGACGTCGTAGATGCGGTCCGGGAAGGTGTCCGCGAACTTCTTCAGGCCGACCGGCTGGAGCATGGCCGCGGTGATGGCGACGATGTCCTCGCGCTCCTGGCCCAGCTTGACCATCTCGTCGCCGAAGACCGAGGTCCAGCTCGCGGCGGCGGCCTTGATGGGCAGGCCGGTGTCGGGGTGGATGGGGCCGATGCCGTGGAAGCGGTCGGCCTCGTCCTGCTCGGCGGGCTCGTAGCCGCGGCCCTTCTCGGTGAGGCAGTGCACGATCACCGGGCCGTTGAACCGCTTGGCGCGGGCCAGCGCCGACTCCAGCGCCTCGATGTCATGGCCGTCGATGGGGCCGACGTACTTCAGGCCGAGGTCCTCGAACATGCCCTGGGGCGCGATGAAGTCCTTGAGGCCCTTCTTGGCGCCGTGCAGGGTCTCGTAGAGCGGGCGGCCGACGACCGGGGTGCGCTCCAGGAGGTCCTTGCCGCGGGCCAGGAAGCGCTCGTAGCCGTCGGTGGTGCGCAGGGTCGCCAGATGGTTCGCGAGGCCGCCGATGGTCGGCGCGTAGGAGCGCTCGTTGTCGTTGACGACGATGACGAGCGGACGGTCCTTGGCGTCGGCGATGTTGTTCAGCGCCTCCCAGGCCATACCGCCGGTCAGGGCGCCGTCACCGATGACGGCGACGACGTGGTCGTCCCGTTTGAGCACCTGGTTGGCCTTGGCGAGCCCGTCGGCCCAGCCGAGGACCGTGGAGGCGTGGCTGTTCTCGATGACGTCGTGCTCGGACTCGGCGCGCGAGGGGTAGCCGGACAGGCCGCCCTTGGAGCGCAGCTTCGAGAAGTCGTGGCGGCCGGTGAGCAGCTTGTGCACGTACGCCTGGTGCCCTGTGTCGAAGAGCACCCGGTCCTTGGGCGAGTCGAAGACCCGGTGCAGCGCGATGGTCAGCTCGACCACACCGAGGTTGGGGCCGAGGTGGCCGCCGGTCTTGGAGACGGCGCCGACGAGGAAGCTCCTGATCTCCTCCGCCAGCTGGTCCAGCTCCTCAAGGCTGAGCCGGTCCAGATCGCGCGGTCCCCTGATACGGGTCAGCAGCGGCACCCGTGCCTCCTTGCTTAGAGCTGATCGAGCTTTGCCGGGCGTGTCGAGTCTAATGTTCTACGAGAACAGTCTTGCCCGGCACCTCGCGGGTGCCGGGCAAGACGATCGAGCTGGAGGGGCGCTCCCCTGCGGTGTTATCCGCGACCGGCGGCCTTCTGAGACTTTCGGGACACCGAGTCGATGACGACCGCGCCCAGCAGAACACCACCGGTGATCATGTACTGGATGGACTGGTTCATGTTCAGCAGGTCCAGACCCGTCTGGATCGACTGGATGACCAGCATGCCCAGCAGCGCGGACCACACGGAGCCGCGGCCGCCGAACAGCGAGGTACCACCGATGACGGCCGCCGCGATGGCGAGCATCAGGGTGTTGCCGCCACCGGCGCTCAGCGTGGCGCTGGCGGTCTGACCGGCGAAGAACATGCCGCCGATCGCCGCGAAGCCGCCGGAGATGGCGAACACGGTGATCCGGATCATCGGCACGTTGATACCGGCACGACGGGCCGCCTCGATGCCGCCGCCGACCGCGAAGACCTTGCGGCCGTACGTGGTGCGACGCAGCACGAAGTCCACGATCACCAGGGCGGCCAGGAAGATCACCAGGGAGTTGGTGACACCGGCGGAGTCGTTCAGCACCGCCGCCGTGACGAAGGACGCCACCGCGAGCGCGCCGACGCGCACCAGGATCTCGCTGGTCGGCCGGAAGGGCACGCCCGCGGCCTTGCGGCGGCGCTGCTCGCCGAAGTTCCCGACGAGTGTCAGGACGACACCGAGACCGGCCAGCAGGTACGCGCCGATGATGGCCTGGTCCATGAAGAACGAGTTCTGGCCCAGCAGGTGGACCGGACCGGAGTCGGACGGGATGTTGATGGTGCCGCTGGAGCCCAGCAGCCACAGCATCAGACCGTTCCAGCCGAGGAAGCCGGCCAGGGTGACGACGAACGCCGGCACACCGATCTTCGCGAAGAACCAGCCGTGCAGGGCACCGACGGCGATACCGGTGATGACCGCCAGGACCAGCGACAGCCAGGGGTTCACGCCGTGTTCGACGACGAACACCGCGAACAGGGTGGACGCCAGACCGCTGACCGAGCCGACCGACAGGTCGATCTCACCGAGCAGCAGGACGAACACCAGGCCGATGGCGAGCATGCCGGTGGCCGACAGGTAGTAGCTGATGTTGGAGAGGTTGTCGGCGCTCAGGAAGCGGTCGTTCTGGAGCTGGAAGATCGTCCAGATGATGATGAGACCGATCACCACCGGCAGGGAGCCCAGCTCACCGCCCTTGACCTTGCGCGTGAACTCGGTCCAGTAGCCCTTGAAGCCCTCTTCACGGACCAGCAGCCGGGGATCGACGACGGCGATCGACGCGGCGGTGGGGTCGTCGGCGGGGGCGACGGTGGACTGCTGCCCCTTCGCCGCGTCCGCCTTGGAAACCTTGGATGTGTCGCTCACTTCGCGGCCTCCGTGCTGCGACGCCCCGCACGACGGGTCACGGCGTTGTCCGTGGCACCGGTGATGGCGGAGATGATCTCTTCCTGACTGGTGTCCTTCACCGGGAAGGAGCCGTTGTTCCTGCCCAGACGCAGCACGGCGACCGTGTCGGCGACCGCCTTCACGTCGGCCATGTTGTGGCTGATGAGGATGACGCCGAGGTTGCGCTCGCGCAGCCGCTCGACGAGGTCGAGGACCTGCGCGGTCTGCTCGACACCGAGGGCGGCGGTGGGCTCGTCCAGGATGACGACCTTGGGGTCGCCGATCAGGGCGCGCGCGATGGCGACGACCTGGCGCTGACCGCCGGACAGACTCGCGATCGGGATGCGGACGCTCGGGATGCGGATGGAGAGCGTGGACAGCAGCTCGCGGGCCTTCTGCTCCATCGTGACCTCGTCGATGATGCCGCGGTGCAGCAGCTCGCGTCCGAGGTAGAGGTTGCCGACCACGTCGAGGTTGTCGCAGAGGGCGAGGTCCTGGTAGACCGTCGCGACGCCGAGTCCCTGGGCGTCGTGCGGCTTGTTGATGCTGACCGGGTTGCCCTCCCACTCGATGACACCCTCATCGATGGGGTGGACACCGGCGATCGTCTTGACCAGCGTGGACTTTCCGGCGCCGTTGTCGCCGACCAGGGCGACCACTTCTCCGGCGTGGACCTCCAGTTCGACATCGGTGAGGGCCTGCACCGCACCGAATCGCTTGGAGACTCCGCGCAACGCCAGCACGGGCGTAGCGGACACGTGAACCATCTCCTTCGCCGCCTGACCGGCGGGGATGCCGCGCTTGGGGTAAGGCGCGGAGGGGTTGTGCTCGGGACACTCAGGCTCGTAGCACTCGACTGACGAGTTGTGTCGTGAGCACGGATTTACTAGTCGAACATGCGCGCGGCCGGTGCCTCTTGGCAACGGCTGCGTCCGTCGTGCTTCCGTCCGGCGCCCGCCCCGCAGCGGGGTATGAAGGCGGTGCGGGCGCCGGACAGGCTCTGTGCCTGCCTGCCGGGGCAGGTCCCTCGAAGGACTCGCCCCGGTGGCTCAGCGGGACCTACTGGAGGCCGGCCTTCTTGCACGCGGCCGCGTAGTCCGCGGTGCAGATGTCGGCGACGGTGTACAGACCGTCCTTGACGACCGTGTCCTTGATGTTCTTCACGGTGACCGAGACCGGGGTCAGGAGCTTCGCCTGGACCTTGTCGCCGGAGCCGCTGGTGACCTCGGTGTCGGCGAGGGACTTGATGTCCTTGCCCTGGAGCAGGTTGACCGCGAGCTCGGCGGCGTTGTCGGCCTCGCCCTTGTAGGGCTTGTAGATGGTGGCCGACTGGGTGCCGGCGACGATCCGCTGGATGGCGGCGAGCTCGGCGTCCTGACCGGTCAGCGGGATGTTGCTGATGCCGGCGCCCTTGAGGGTGTTGGCGATACCACCGGCCATGCCGTCGTTGGCGGCGTAGACGCCCGCGATGTTCTTGGCACCGAGCTGCGTGATGGCCGCGGACATCTTCTGCGCGGCGACGGTGTCCTTCCACAGGCCGGACTGCTCGTAGGCGATCTTGACCTTGCCGTCGAGGACCTTGTGCGCGCCTTCCTTGAACTGCGCGGCGTTCGGGTCGGCCTCGTCACCGTTGATCATGACGACGTTGGCCTTGGGGGTCGCCTTGGAGCCGAGGGCGTCGAGCAGGGCCTGGCCCTGGAGCTCGCCGACCTTGACGTTGTCGAAGGAGACGTACGCGGAGACCGGGCCCTGGGCCAGGCGGTCGTACGCGACGACCTTGACGCCCTTGCTCACCGCGGAGGCGATGGAGGACTTGATGGCGGCGGAGTCCTGGGCGGAGACGACGATGACCTTGACGCCCTTGGTCACCATGCTGCTCATCTGCTGGGCCTGCTTGGCCGGGTCGGCCGCGGCGTTGGCGTAGGAGACGGTGCAGTCGCTGCACAGCTCCTTGACCTTCGCCTCGAAGTACGGCTTGTCGAACTTCTCGTACCGCGCGGTGACGTTGTCGGGCAGGAGCAGGCCGATGGACTTGCCGCCGGCGCCGGAGCTGCTGCTGTCACTGCCGTTGTCGTCGTCGCCGGCCTTGCCACAGGCGGCGACCGAGACGGCGAGGGCCGAGATCGCTACGGACACGGCGGCACGACGCATGAGCGTGTTCACTTGAGAAACCTCCCTGACGAGGCCGCGTCGTTGCGGCCGAGGTGGCTGGAAGTCAACTCGGCCACACGTGCGACGTCAAGAAGTAAATACTTAACGAGATGGCAACGACGTCGTGCGTTCTCTAAGTGAACGCAGGCGCCGCAGCATGCAGCGTGCTGTCCAAAAGGGTCGAATCACCCATCTCGCTGAGGGCGAGGGCGAGTGCTCCGAGCACCTCCGCACGACCTCCAAGTGCCCCTGGAAGCACGGACAGTTGACGTGCCGCACTGGGGATCGCGTAGCGGCCGACCGACTCCCGGATCGGTCCGAGCACCAGCTCACCGGCCTCGGCGAGATCACCGCCCAGGACGACTCGGCTCGGGTTCAGCAAGTTGCAGAGATTGGCGACTCCACTGCCGATGTGTCGGCCGACGTCGGCGATCACCCGACGGCAGCCAGGGTCTCCGTCCCGTGCGAGTCGAACAACGCCTTCCATGGTGAGATCGGTGCCGTGGCTGGACTGGAGCAGCGGCAGCACATAGCGCGCGGCCGCAAACGTCTCCAGGCAGCCACGGTTGCCGCAGCGGCAGACGGGGCCGGACTCATCAAGAGTAATATGCCCGATTTCTCCCGCTGTGCCACCCGGGCCCCGGTAGATCTTGCCGCTGATCACCAGACCGGCGCCGACACCGCTCGCGACCTTGATGTACGCCAGGTCGCGCACCCCCCGGCCGCTGCCCCAGACCAGCTCGCCGAGGGCGCCGAGATTGGCGTCGTTGTCCACGTGGACGGGCACGCCGAGCCGTTCCTGGAGCTCCTCGGCGGGCTTGGTGCCGATCCAGCCCGGCAGGATGGCGGAGGAGCCCAGGGAGCCGGACTCCACGTCGATCGGCCCGGGCACGCCGAGGCCCACCCCGGCGATCTTCGAGCGGTCCACGCCGGTCGCCTCGATCAGCCGGGTGACGAGCTGCTCCGCCCGGTCGAAGCCCTGACTGGAGGAGGCGTCCACGTCCAGCGGCTCGGACTCCTCGGCGAGCACCTGGTGCGCGAGGTTCCCGACCGCGACGCGCAAATGGGTGTGCCCGAAGTCCACTCCTATGACGATGCCCGCGTCTCCGCTCAGGGAGACCGCGCGGGCCCGCCGACCACCCGCCGAAGTGGGTGTGACCTCGACGGTTCCGCCGTCCTTGAGCTCACGGACGATGTTGGAGACGGTCGCGGCGGACAGTCCCGTGGTCCGTGCGATCTCCGCCTGGGTGAGCGACCCGGCCAGCCGGACGGCCCGCACGACCCGCTCCAGGTTGGCTCGGTGCAGCGACGACTGCGACCCCGGAGTCTCCACGACGACCTCCTGCGCGCGGGACCGCAGCGATGAGGCCCCGTCTATGTCCAACTAGTGAACTCTAAGCTGAGCCGTTCGGGTCGCCTCCCGTCAAGAGGTTGAACAGTATCCGGGGCGTAGGGCACACGTGAGCGCACCGTCACCGAAGCCGGGAACGGTGCGCCGCCGTGCGCTCGCGGAGCGCTACTTCAGGGTCGCCGACGTCAGGCCCGCCTGCACCTGGCGCTGGAAGGACAGGTACACCACCAGCATGGGGATCATCGCGATGGTCACCCCGGCGAACAGCACGGGCAGGTCCGAGGCGTACCCCATCTGCTGCTGGAGCTGGATCAGTCCCTGGGTGAGCACGTAGCGCTCCGGATCGTCGCCGCTCTGCGGCTGCATCAGCACCGTGGGCAGGATGAACTGGTTCCACTGGCCGAGGGTGTTGAAGATGCCGACGCTGATCAGTCCGGGCTTCGCCATCGGCAGCATCACCTGGAAGAAGGTGCGGGTGTGCGAGGCGCCGTCGAGGACCGCCGCCTCGAACACGGCCGTGGGCAGCGTCCGGAAGAACGCGTGCATGAAGAACACCGTGAACGGCATCGAGTAGGCGACGTACACCAGGATCAGCCCCTGGTAGGTGTTCAGCATGTCCAGCCGCTTCACCATGAAGAACAGCGGGACCAGGGCCAGGAACACCGGGAACATCGCGCCCGCGACGAAGAAGAAGTACAGGAACCTGTTGCCCCAGAACTCGTAGCGGGCCAGGACGTAGGCGGCCATGGAGCCGAGCAGCATCGTCAGCGGTACCGAGAAGACCAGCACGATGACGGTGTTCAGGAAGTAGTCGCCGATGCCCTTGTCCCAGGCCCGCCCGAAGACGTCCAGGGACCAGTTCTGCGGCCAGCCGAACGCCGAGCCGCCGATCTGGGCGTCGGTCTTGAAGGAGCTGAGCACCAGCCACAGCAGTGGCAGCACGATCAGCAGGGCCCACAGGGCGAGGAAGCCGTGCGAGAAGGCGTTCAGGACGACGCCCTCGCTGCGTTCGCTGCCGGGGCGGACCGGGGCGGTGCCCGGGGTCCGCTGGGCCGGGACGGCGGCGGTCTCCTTGATGGGTGCGCTCATCGTCGTATCTCTCCCGCTCAGAACTCGACGCGGTCGCGGCGGGTGGCACGCAGCATGACCACGGACAGGACCAGGGTGAGCAGCAGCATGACGACGCCCATCGCACAGGCGTATCCGCTCTTGCCGAAGTACTGGAAGTTGCGCATCATCACCGTCGACATCACGTCGCTGTGATGGTCGGGGCCGCCGCCGTAGGCGCCCATGTTCTGGGTCATCGACGACACCAGCACGAACATGTCCATCGCGACGATGCCCAGATAGACCCAGGCGGTCTGCACGGTGTCCCACAGCAGCGGCAGGGTGATGCGGAAGAAGGACTGGTTGCGGCCCGCGCCGTCGATGAGCGCGGCCTCGTAGATGTCCTTCGGGATCGACTGCATGGCGGCCGAGAACAGCACCAGGTAGAAGCCGACGCCGTGCCAGACCACGGCGATGACCAGCATCCACAGCACCAGATCGGGCTCGTTGAGCCATTCCATCGGATTCCCGGCGTCGACCAGGCCGAGTTTGATCAGGAATCCGTTGAGGAGACCGCCGCCGTCACTGCGGTACACCGCGTTGAACAGCACGGCGACGATCGCCAGCGACAGCACCTGGGGAAAGAAGTAGACGACTTTGTAGAACTGCGATCCGGCGACTCCCCGCACCCCGCCGGCCTTGCTGCGGCCGCCCGCGTTCAGCATGAACGCGAAGAACAGGGCGAGCAGAATGGTGATCACCGGGATGAAGATCAGGAACAGGATGTTGTGCCAGATGGCCTGCATGAAGACGTCGTCCTGGAACAGCGCCTTGTAGTTGTCCAGGCCGATGAACTTGAACGTCTGCGACTGCCCCTTCCAGTCGGTCAGCGAATAGCCGATCGTCTGGATGTAGGGCCAGATCACGAAGATCAGATAGAGCGCCACGGGAGCGAAGAGAAATCCCCCGACGAACCTGTACTGCCCTTTGCGCATTGGCGATTCCTGCCCCTGGTGTCCCTTCCCGGGCCGGAGTGCTCCGGCCCGGGAAACGGCGTTGCGGTCAGTCCCGGTGGTTCTTCTTGGAGGCCGGGTCCTTGGCCTGCTTGTCGACCGCGGCCTGGGCCCGCTTCAGCCACTCCTTCGGCTGGATGCGCTTGGCCATCAGCTCGTTGGACGCGGCCTCGATCGCCGCTCCCATCTCGCTGTACCACTCGGTGTACAGGTAACGGAAGGTGTCGTCACCGGCCGCCTTGGACGCCTCGACGGTGGACTGGGTGCCGGGGCGCAGCTTCACGCTCGGGTCCACGCCGTCCTTGAGGATGGTGAGGGAGTTGGCCTCCTTGGCGAAGAGCGTCGACCACTCCTTGGAGAGCATGCGGCGCATGAACTCCTTGGCGCCCGGCAGGTTCTTGGCCTTGGCCGGGATGATGAAGGGCTCGCCGGAGCCGGCCCGGATCGCCTCGAAGGGCAGCGCGCTGTCGGGCAGCAGCGGCATCGGCATGAACTTCATGTCGAAGTCCGCGGGCGTCTGCTTGAGCTGCTCGTTCTCCAGCCAGGAACCGCAGGTGATGAAGGCGGCCTTGTACTGGTTCCAGCGGGTCTGCGACTCGGTGTGGGTGAGGCCGTTGGTGCCCGGCATCAACAGGCCCTTCTCCACCACCTCGTAGATCGCCTCGACACCGGCCTGGGCCGCGTCGGAGCCGACGAAGGCCTTCGGGTCGAGGTTGTCGATCGCCTTCATGGCGTCCAGACCGCCCTTCTTGGCGATCAGGTCCATGATGGCGACGTTGATGTAGTACGGGTACTTGCCCTGGTGGGCGAGGCCGCCGATGCCCTGCTTCTTGGCGTCCTGGCACACGGCGAGGAAGTCGTCCCAGGTCTTGGGCTCCTCCCAGCCCTTCTCCTTGAAGAGCTTGCCGGAGTACCACAGGCCCCAGACGGTGTAGATGTAGTTGAGGGCGACGACCTTGCCGCCCTGGAGGCCCGCGTCGAGGGTCCCCGGGATGATCAGGTCGCGGACCTTCTTGCTCGGGTCGTCGATGGCGGGCGCGTCCAGGACCTCGGCGAGGTCGAGCAGCTGCCCGTTCTTGTAGAGGACGTCGACCTTGATCTGCTGGGCGCCGGAGTCGTCGACGATGTCCGGCGGGTTGCCCGCGTTGAAGCGCGGCTGGAGCTTTCCGGTGATCTCCTGGGTGCCGGTGTGGGTGGAGGTGATCCCGAGCTTCTTCTGGAAGTCGGCCTCCCACGCCTTGGCGTAGTCGTCGCCGTAGCCGCCCTTGAAGATCACGACGTCGAGCTTGCTGCCCTTCGCCGCGCCGAAGGGGTTGTCCTTCGAGGTGGTGCCCTTGGTGCTGTCGTCACTCGAATCGTCGCCGCCGCCGCTCGCGCAGGCGGACAGGAAACCGGTCGCGGGAACGGCGGCCAGTCCGAGTGCGGCGGACCGCTTGATCAGATCGCGGCGGCCGACACCCGCGTCACCGTGGCTGTCTGCGGAAGTGGATCCCATGCTCAAGTCCTCGCCTTCTCCAGGACTCAGGCGGTGAACCGGATCCTCCCCGGCACCGCGGTCAGGTCAAGCAGGTTCGTGCAGGAGGTTCGTGCAAGTGGGGTGAATCGCCGACAGGTATAGTCCACTTCCGGCCGAGTGAGCAAGATCGAATGCAATGTTGGTCTTGGGTGTTTTCGAGTTGAGACCTCGCGGAAATATGAGCGCCCTGTGCGAAGCTTGCCGGAAAAATCCGCGACATAGGCCCCGAATGCCGCACCCAACGCCCTTGACATCACTGTCCACTTGGGCCCCTACTGATCCTTGCATGGATTGTGTGACAACGTTGTCCGTCCTTGTGCAGGGAGGGTACTCGCCGATGGATCGGTACAGAACTCGGCTCAGACGGAGTACGGCGGTCGTGATCACGGCCGCCTTTTGCGTGACGGTGGGATCGCAGGGCGCGGCGGTCGCCCTGCCCGAGGCTCCCGCCCCGGCCGACGAGGGGTTCGCCTCCTCCTTCGAGGCGGGAGAGCCGGCTCCCGACTGGCTCAGCACGGTCGACGGCGGCAGGGCGTCCGGCGTCGACGGCGGTTACCGCACCGGTATCCCGGGCAATGTCACCGACCGGGTCACCGACGTCCGGGCGAGCGCCGAGAACGCCTCCGGTGGCGAGGTGAAGGAGAACCTCGCCGACAGCGAGCCGGGCACCAAGTGGCTGGCCTTCGCGTCCACCGGCTGGGCGGAGTTCGACCTGGACAAGCCGGTGAAGGCGGTCACCTACGCGCTCACCTCGGCCAACGACTTCGCCGAGCGCGACCCGAGGGACTGGACGCTCAAGGGCTCCACCGACGGCAAGGACTGGAAGACCCTCGACACCAGGACGGGCGAGACCTTCGCCGAGCGGTTCCAGACGAAGCCGTACGACATCCCGGCGGACGCCGTCGCCGAGTATCAGCACTTCCGGCTGGAGATCACGAAGAACAACGGCGCCTCCGGGATCCTCCAGCTCGCCGACCTCCAGCTCTCCACGGGCGAGAACGAGGGACCGGTGCCCCCGGACATGCTGTCCCTCGTCGACCGCAGCCCGACCGGATCGCCCACCGCCAAGGCGGCCGCGGGATTCACCGGAAAGAAGTCCCTGCGTTACGCCGGACGGCACACGGCCGAGGGGCGGGCGTACTCGTACAACAAGATCTTCGACGTGAACGTGCGGGTCGACCGGCTGACCCGGCTGTCGTACCGAATCTACCCGTCGATGGTGGACGGCGACCGGGACTACGACTCGACCAACGTGTCGGTGGACCTCGCCTTCACCGACGGCACGTTCCTGAGCCGGCTCGGGGCGCGTGACCAGCACGGATTCGAGCTCTCGCCGCGCGGGCAGGGCGCCTCGAAGACGCTCTACGTCAACCAGTGGAACAACGTGATCGCGCGGATCGGGTCGGTCGCGGCGGGGAAGACCGTCGACCGGATCCTCGTCGCCTACGACTCCCCGAGCGGGCCCGCGAAGTTCCGGGGCTGGCTGGACGACATCACACTGGAGCGGGCCGCGCCCGAGAAGCCCAGGGCGCACCTGTCCGACTACGCGCTGACCACCCGGGGCACCAACTCCAGCGGCGGCTTCTCGCGCGGCAACAACTTCCCGGCGACGGCCGTGCCGCACGGCTTCAACTTCTGGACGCCGGTGACCAACGCGTCCTCGCTGAGCTGGCTGTACGACTACGCGCGTGCGAACAACGACGACAACCTGCCGACGATCCAGGCGTTCAGCGCGAGCCACGAGCCCAGCCCGTGGATGGGCGACCGGCAGACCTTCCAGGTGATGCCGTCGGCCGCCGCCGGTACCCCGGACACCGGCCGGGAGGCACGCGAGCTGGCGTTCCGGCACGAGAACGAGACCGCGCGGCCGTACTACTACGGGGTGCGGTTCGAGAACGGGCTGAAGGCGGAGATGGCGCCGACCGACCACGCGGCGGCCCTGCGCTTCAGCTTCCCCGGTGACGACGCGAGCGTCCTGTTCGACAACGTCACGGACCAGGCGGGGCTCTCGCTCGACAAGGACGCGGGGGTGATCACCGGGTACTCGGACGTGAAGTCCGGGCTGTCGACCGGGGCCACCCGGCTCTTCGTCTACGGCGTCTTCGACAAGCCGGTGACGGACGGATCGTCGAGCGGGGTCAAGGGATACCTGCGCTTCGACGCCGGCGACGACCGGACCGTCACGCTGCGGCTCGCGACCTCGCTGATCAGCCTCGACCAGGCCAAGGACAACCTGCGCCAGGAGATCCCGGAGGGCACGTCCTTCGAGAAGGTCCGGGACCTCGCCCGCGGGCAGTGGGACCGGATCCTCGGCAAGGTCGAGGTGGAGGGCGCCACGCAGGACCAGCTGACCACGCTGTACTCCAGCCTGTACCGGCTGTACCTGTACCCCAACTCCGGTTTCGAGAAGGTGGGTTCGAAGTACCAGTACGCGTCCCCGTTCTCCCCGATGCCGTCCCCCGACACCCCGACGCACACCGGGGCGAAGATCGTGGACGGCAAGGTGTACGTCAACAACGGCTTCTGGGACACCTATCGGACCACGTGGCCGGCGTACTCGCTGCTGACGCCGTCCCAGGCGGGCGAGATGGTCGACGGCTTCGTCCAGCAGTACAAGGACGGCGGCTGGACCTCGCGCTGGTCCTCCCCCGGCTACGCCGACCTGATGACCGGCACGTCCTCGGACGTGGCCTTCGCGGACGCGTACGTCAAGGGCGTCGACTTCGACGCGAAGTCGGCGTACGACGCGGCCCTGAAGAACGCCACGGTCGCGCCGCCGTCCTCCGGTGTGGGCCGCAAGGGCATGGAGACCTCGCCCTTCCTCGGCTACACCAGCACCGACACCCACGAGGGCCTGTCCTGGGCACTGGAGGGGTACCTCAACGACTACGGCATCGCGCGGATGGGCCAGGCGCTCTACGCGAAGACCGGTGAGAAGCGCTACAAGGAGGAGTCGGAGTACTTCCTCAACCGGGCCCGGGACTATGTGAACCTCTTCGACTCCAAGGCCGGTTTCTTCCAGGGCCGCGACAGGACGGGTGAGTGGCGCGTCGAGTCCTCGAAGTACGACCCGCGCGTGTGGGGCTACGACTACACCGAGACCAACGGCTGGGGGTACGCCTTCACCGCCCCGCAGGACAGCCGGGGCCTCGCCAACCTGTACGGCGGCCGCTCCGGGCTCGCCGAGAAGCTGGACGAGTACTTCGCGACGCCCGAGACGGCCTCGCCGGAGTTCGTCGGCTCCTACGGCGGGGTCATCCACGAGATGACCGAGGCGCGGGACGTCCGGATGGGCATGTACGGCCACTCCAACCAGGTCGCCCACCACGTCAACTACATGTACGACGCGGCCGGCCAGCCGTGGAAGACGCAGAAGAACGTCCGTGAGGTGCTGTCGCGGCTGTACGTCGGCAGCGAGATCGGGCAGGGCTACCACGGTGACGAGGACAACGGCGAGCAGTCGGCCTGGTACCTGTTCTCGGCACTGGGCTTCTACCCGCTGGTGATGGGCAGCGGCGAATACGCCGTCGGCTCCCCGCTGTTCACCAAGGCCACGGTCCATCTGGAGAACGGCCGGGACCTGGTGGTCAGGGCGCCGGAGAACAGTGCGCGGAACGTGTACGTGCAGGGCCTGAGGGTCAACGGCAAGCCCTGGAGGTCGACTTCGCTCCCCCACTCGGTCCTGGCCAAGGGTGCGGTCCTCGACTTCGACATGGGCCCCCGGCCGTCCAAGTGGGGCACGGGGAAGAACGCGGCCCCCGTGTCGATCACCCAGGACGACGAGGTGCCGACGCCGCGTGCGGACGTGCTCTCCGGTGACGGGGCGCTGTTCGACGACACGTCGGCCACGGACGCGGCCGTGACCTCGGTGGACCTTCCGGTGTCCGGCGCGGTCAAGGGGGTCCAGTACACGCTGACCTCGTCGTCGGACCGTACGAAGGCGCCGACCGGCTGGACGCTCCAGGGGTCGGACGACGGGACCACGTGGAAGACCCTGGACCGGCGGTCCGGGGAGACCTTCGCGTGGGACAGGCAGACCCGGGCGTTCTCCGTGAGGTCCGCGGGTACGTACGGGAAGTACCGTCTCGTGCTCGACGGTGAGGCGGTGGTCGCCGAAGTCGAACTGCTCGCCTGAGCAGACGTGTTGGGGGTCCCATGCAGGGTGTCGATCCGGCCTGGCTGCCGGAGCGGGCGTTCCGGCCGATCGGCACCCGGCGGACCCTGATCCGCGGCTCGGGTCCCCTGGTGGACACGGTCCGCGGTGAGGTGGCCGCGGCCTGCGAGCGGTTCGGGGGCGCGGTCGTGCGCGAGGACCCCGACCTCGTCCTGGAGCTGACCGGGGACGACGACGGCGAGGGGTTCGCCTGCGGCCGCACGCGGGCTGCTGTACGGCTTCTTCCACGTCGTACGGCTCGGGGAGGCGGCGTTCCACGGCGAGGCCCGCCCTGTCGCCCATCGGCCCCGGTCTGCCCTGCGCATGCTCGACCACTGGGACAACGTGGCCGTGCACCCGGTGATGGGCCAGGTGGAGCGCGGGTACGCCGGCGGATCGCTGTTCTGGGCGGACGGGCGGGCGCGCGGGGACCTGGAGCGGGTGCGGGCGTACGGCAGGCTGCTCGCCGCCTGCGGGATCAACGCCGTGGCCGTCAACAACGTCAACGTGCACGCGGCCGAGGCGCGGCTGCTGACCGACCGGATCGGTGAAGTGGCCGACCTCGCGGGGGCGTTGCGGCCGTACGGGATCCGCGTCCATCTGTCGGTGACCTTCGCCGCGCCGATGGTGCTGGGCGGGCTGTCCACGGCCGATCCGCTGGACGCGTCGGTGCGGGCGTGGTGGGCGGAGGCGACCGCCCGGGTGTACGCGGCGATCCCCGACTTCGGCGGGTTCGTGGTCAAGGCCGACTCCGAGGGGCAGCCGGGCCCGTTCGCGTACGGGCGCACCCACGCCCACGGGGCCGGCATGCTGGCCGCCGCCCTGGAGCCGTACGTCGGTACGGTCCACTGGCGGGCCTTCGTCTACGACCACCGCCAGGACTGGCGGGACCGCTCGACCGACCGGGCGCGGGCCGCCTACGACCATTTCGTGCCGCTGGACGGGGAGTTCGCGGACAACGCCGTCCTCCAGGTCAAGCACGGACCGATGGACTTCCAGGTGCGGGAGCCGGTCTCCCCGCTGATCGGGGCGATGCCGGGCACGCGTCTGGCGGTGGAGTTCCAGGCGACGCAGGAGTACACCGGTCAGCAGCGGCACGTGTGCTGGCTGGGGCCGATGTGGAGCGAGGTGCTGCGCTTCCGGATCGACGGCGGGTCCACGGTCGGCGAGCTGGCGCGCGGTGGGCTCGTCGCCGTGTCCAACGTCGGGGACGACCCCTTCTGGACCGGTCATCCGCTGGCCCAGGCGAACCTGTACACCTTCGGGCGGCTGGCCTGGGAGCCGGACGCCGATCCGGGCCGGGTCCTCGACGAATGGATCGGGCTCACCTTCGGCGGCGAGCCCCGGCTCACCGCGGGTCTGCGCGCGATCCTGGGCGGGTCGTGGCGGACGTACGAGAAGTACACCGCTCCCCTCGGCGTCGGGTTCATGGTCCAGCCGGGGCACCACTACGGGCCGAGCGTCGACGGTTACGAGTACAGCCCCTGGGGCACCTACCACTTCGCCGACCGTGACGGCGTCGGTGTCGACCGGAGCGTGGCGGGCGGGACCGGGTACGCGGGGCAGTACGCCAAGCCCTGGGCCGAGCTGTACGAGTCGGTGGAGACCTGCCCGGACGAGCTGCTGCTGTTCTTCCACCACGTGTCGTACGGGCACGTGCTGCACAGCGGGAAGACGGTGATCCAGCACATCTACGACACGCATTTCGAGGGTGTGGCGGAGGTGGAGGCGGCCCGGGAGGTGTGGGCCTCACTGGCGGGTCTCGTGGACCCGGAGCGCCACGCGCGGGTGACGGAGCGCTTCGAGGAGCAGCTCCGTAGTGCCCGCGAGTGGCGTGACCAGGTGAACAGCTACTTCTTCCGGAAGTCGGGCGTGCCGGACGAGCGGGGGCGCACGATCTACTGAAGCCGGAGGACCGCCACGCCGCCCGGGTCGAGGAGGAGAGGGGCGCCGGCCGTTGTCCGTCTGCCGGTGAGCAGGTCGGTGGCGGAGGCGTGCGCCCTCAACTCCGTTGCCGTGTCGGAGTGGTTGAGGAGGAAGAGCAGGCGGGTGCCGTCGGGGGCGACCCGGGTGGCCGTCTCCAGGCCCGCGTGGCCGGCGTACGGGCCGACGAGATCGTGGCGGGCCAGGACACGGCGGACCACCTGGTCGACGCCGGGCTGGTCGAGGGCGGTGGCGACGTACCAGCCCTCGCCCCGCCCGAGGGCGTTGCGGGTGACGGCGGGCGTCCCCGCGTAGAAGTCGGCGCCGTAGGTGGCGACGGTCTCGGCGCCCCGCGGGCGCACGATCTCGAAGACGAGCCGTCCCTGTGAGGCGAGTTCGGGGACGGGCTGGGCGAACTCCGGCGGCCGGGCGTCCCATTCGTCGATCCGGATCCCCATCAGGGGCGCGAGGGGGCCGGGCACGTCGGTGAGGAAGGCCCGGTCGTGTGCGTCGACGCGGCCGGAGAGGAAGGTGGCGAGGACCGTGCCGCCGCGTTCCGCCACCGCTTCGAGACGGGCGGCGAGGTCGCCCTTGACCATGTGCAGGGCGGGGGCGAGGACCACGTCGTACGGGGTGAGGTCGGCGGTGTGGGGCACGACGTCCACGTCGGCGCCCGCCTCGCGGGCGGCCCGGTAGTAGGCGTGGACCACGTCCTGGTACCTGACCAGTCGGGACGGGCCGTCGGAGATCTCCAGGGCCCACCAGCTGTCCCAGTCGAAGACCAGGGCGGTGCGGGCGGGGGTGCGGGCGCCCAGGGAGGCGCCGCCGAGGAGCTCCAGCTCCGCGCCGATCGCGGCCACTTCCCGGAAGACCCGGGTGTCGTCGCGGCCCGCGTGGCCGATGACCGCCCCGTGGTACTTCTCGCAGGCCCCCCGGGAGGCGCGCAGCTGGAAGTACAGGGCCGCGTCGGCGCCGTGCGCGATCGCCTGGAAGGTGGCCAGCCGCAGCTCCCCCGGCCTGCGCAGCGGGTTGACGTCACGGCAGGCCGTCGTGGACGGGGTCTGCTCCATCAGCCAGAAGGGGGCGCCGTCCTTGAGGCCGCGCATCAGGTCGTGGGCCAGGGCGGGCCAGGTCGGCGGGGCGTCGAGGGGCGGGTAGCTGTCCCAGGAGGCGAAGTCGAGGTGGGGTGCCCAGCGGTGGTAGTCGAGGGGGCGGAACATGCCCATGAAGTTGGTCGTGACGGGGGTGACCGGGTCATGGGAGCGGATCGCCTCCTTCTCGGCCAGGAAGCAGCCGAGCATCGCGTCGGTGGTGAAGCGGAACCAGTCGAGCGTGATGCCCTGGAAGGCGGTGTGGTCGGGGCCCCGCCAGTGCTCGGTGAGGGCGCTCGGCGGCTCGATCTGCGCGAAGTCGGTGTAGCGGTGCGACCAGAAGGCCGTCCACCAGGCGTCGTTGAGGGCGTCGAGCGTGCCGTACCTGTCCCGCAGCCAGTCCCGGAAGGCGTCGGCGCACAGGTCGCAGTAGCAGAAGCCGCCGTACTCGTTGTTGACGTGCCAGGCCAGCAGCGCGGGGTGGTCCGCGTACCGTTCGGCGAGCCGGGCCGCCATCGCGGCGAGCCGGCGGTACGCCGGTGAACCGGGGCAGAAGTTGTGGCGCTGTCCGTAACGGTGCCGGCGGCCCTCGAAGTCGGTGCGGTTGACCTCGGGGTACCTGTGCGCGAGCCAGGGCGGGAGGGCTGCCGTGCCGGTGGCCAGGCAGACCTGCCGGTTCTCGGCGGCCGCCCGCTCCAGGACGCGGTCGAGGACGGTGAAGTCGTAGGTGTCCTCGCAGGGTTGGGTGAGGGACCAGGAGAAGACGCCCACGGTGAGGGTGTCGATGCCGGCCCGGGTGAACAGCCGGTGGTCGGCGTCCCAGACCTCCTGCGGCCACTGCTCGGGGTTGTAGTCGCCGCCATAGGGGATCTTGGAGCCCGACGGGGTCATGCGGTGAAGTCCTCCTGGGTCTCGGCGATCACCGGGCGGCTGCTGTTCAGCAGGGACAGCAGCATCGGGGCGGCCAGCAGGGCGGGCAGGGCCTCGGTCAGCGCGGCGGTCCCGGTTGCCGTCAGGACGAGCAGCGAGGCGGCGCCGAGGCCGGCGCGGCGGTGCCGGAACAGGAAGTAGCCGGCGAGGCGCGCGGTGTCCCTCGCCCGGAACACGAACAGGGAGGTCAGGACGAGCGCATGCGCGCCCCACACGAGGGAACCGACGCCGACGGCCGCGAGCAGCACGGCCCACCAGGCGGGCAGGCCGGTGGCGGCGAAGTGGGTGAGGGTGAAGGCGATGACCGTGAGCCAGGCCAGCAGGGGTGTCCACAGCTTCAGGGCGGGGACCGCGTTGAGCCGCCAGCCGCGCCAGTAGGAGCGGGCGGGGTGGAGGTCGGTGAGGTCGCGGTCGCGGTGGTGGAGGGCGTACAGGGCGGCGGCCGTGGCCGGGCCGAGGGGCAGCAGGCACACGGCGGCGAGCGGGAGGTTGGCGGGGGCGGGGCCCAGCAGGAGCAGGCTCGCGAGTCCCGGGGAGGCGGCGACCAGGAACAGGGCCTCGACGGTGACGAGGGTGTGGATCAGGGCCGCGGCCCGGGAGAGCGAACCGGTGCCGAAGGAGGGCGGGGTGTGGGGT
>NZ_LJBR01000124.1 GCF_001282115.1 Streptomyces sp. NRRL B-24085
CAGGGCGGTCGAGACGCCCGCGGGGGCGGGCCGGCGCGGCAGCCGGGGCCGGACCAGCCGCAGCCACACCAGCACGAGCAGGGCGGCCCCGGCCAGGAACGGCAGCACCGCGGCCAGCGCGACCACGATCCAGCGCAGCATGGTCACGAACGCGTCCCAGCCGCCCGCCAGCGCGTCCACGACCCCGGGGTCGTCGTCCTCCTCGGCCTTGACGACCGGCGACTCGGACAGGGACAGCGTGACGGTGGCCAGGCTCGTGCGGTCCTTCAGGGACGCCTGGCGGGCGAGCAGCGACTCCAGGTCGGCCTGACGACTGCTCAGCTCGCCCTCCAGGGTCACCACGTCGCTCAGCCTGGTCGCCTTGTCCATCAGGTCCCGGATCCGCGCCACACTCGCGCGCTGGGTCGCGATCCGGCTCTCCACGTCGACGACCTGGTCGGTGACGTCCTGGGCGTTCGCGGTGCGTTCCAGGAGCTTGCCCGCGCCCTCCAGCCCGGCGAGGACCTCGTCGTACTTCTCGACCGGCACCCGCAGCACCACCTCCGTCTGCTCGCGCCCCTCCTCGTCCCGGGAGGTGGTCTCCTTGCCGACGAACCCGCCCGCGTTCTCGGTGCTGGTACGGGCCGCGGCGAGCGCCTTGGGCACGTTCTTGACCTGCACGGTCAGGGTGGCGGTGCGGATGATGTGGCTCGTGGGCACCTGGGGCGCGGCGGTGGCCTGCCTGCCGCCCGCGCTGTCCTCGGCGCCGGCCGCGCCCTTCCCGTCGGCCTGCGAGGCGGCCCGGTCCTCCTTGGCGAGGCTGCCGCTGTCGCCGTCACCGCCCCCGGCCCCGCTGCACCCGGTCAGGGCGAGGGCCGCGGCCAGCAGGAGTCCGGCCACGGCCTGGACGGGCCGTACGGAGCTGCGTGAACGGCGTGAACGTGGTGCGCGCATGGGCGTCCCCCCGAGGGTCGTGAACAGCTGACGCTCCTTCGACGCCGGAAGGGACGCGAACGTTGGACGCGGGCGGTCCCGATGCGGTCACGGTCAGGACTCGTCGAGGACACCGGGCCGCCGGTGGACTGTCGGTGGGGTCTGAGAGGCTGGGGCCATGAGCGGATCACAGGTCGTCGTCGTCGGAGCCGGCATCGCGGGGCTGGCCGCCGCCCACCGGCTGGTGCAGCGCGGTGCGCAGGTCACCGTGCTGGAGGCGTCGGACCGGGTCGGCGGCAAGCTGCTGCCCGGCGAGATCGCGGGCGTGCGCGTCGACCTCGGCGCCGAGTCGATGCTGGCCCGCAGGCCGGAGGCGGTGGCCCTGGCGCGTGAGGCGGGCCTCGGCGAGCGTCTCCAGCCGCCCGCCACCGCGACCGCCTCGATCTGGACCCGCGGGGCCCTGCGCCCCATGCCCAAGGGCCACGTCATGGGCGTCCCCGGCACCGCCGATGCCCTCGCCGGGGTGCTGTCCGACGAGGGCCTCGCCCGCATCGCGCGGGACGCCGACCTGCCCCGCACGGAGGTCGGCGACGACGTGGCGGTCGGTGCGTACGTGGCGGCGCGCCTGGGCCGCGAGGTCGTCGACCGCCTCGTGGAACCCCTCCTCGGCGGGGTGTACGCGGGCGACGCGTACCGCATCTCGATGCGCTCAGCGGTCCCGCAGCTCTTCCGGGCCGCGCAGACCCACGCCTCGCTGACGGAGGGCGTCCGCGAGATCCAGGCGAGGGCGGCCGCGAACCAGCAGACCGGGCCCGTTTTCATGGGCATCGAGGGCGGGGTGGGCACCCTCCCGCTCGCCGTCGCCGACGCGGTCCGCGCGCACGGCGGCGAGATCGTCACCGGCGCACCCGTGAGCGAGCTGCGCCGCGAGGCGGCAGGCGGCTGGAGGGTCGTCACCGGGGACCGCGTCCGGCACGCCGACGCCGTGATCGTCGCCGTCCCCGCCCCGGCCGCGGCGCGGCTGCTGCGCGCCGAGGCCCCCGAGGCCGCAGGCGAGCTCGACACCGTCGAGTACGCCTCCATGGCCCTGGTCACGCTCGCCTACCGGCGCTCCGAAACCGCCCTGCCCGAGGGCAGCGGCTTCCTCGTCCCGCCGGTCGACGGCCGCACCATCAAGGCGTCCACGTTCGCCTCCCGGAAATGGGGCTGGATCGCGGAGGAGAACCCGGACGTCGTGGTCCTGCGCACCTCCGTCGGCCGCTACGGCGAGACGGAGATCCTGGAGCGCGACGACGCCGACCTGGTGGACGTCTCCCGCCACGACCTGCGAGCGGCCACCGGTCTGGACGCCGCTCCCCTCGAAACCCGCGTCACCCGCTGGACCGACGGCCTGCCCCAGTACCCCGTCGGCCACCACGCGCGCGTGGCCCGCATCCGCGAGCACGTCGCCAAGCTGCCCGGCCTCGCGGTGTGCGGCGCGCAGTACGACGGCGTCGGCATCCCGGCCTGCGTCGCGAGCGCCCACGCGGCCGTGGACCAGCTCCAGGGCGACCTCACCGCCGTGCGGGAGCTCACGGCCAACCCGGTGCAGAGTCTGCACGGCGGAGCGGGAGAATAGGGGCCATGAGCAACGACGCCCCCACCCCCGAGTCCGGCAGGGTCCCGAACAAGGGCAAGCTGGCCAAGGACCTCAACGAGGTCATCCGTTACACGCTCTGGTCCGTCTTCAAGCTGAAGGACGTGCTGCCCGAGGACCGCACCGGCTACGCCGACGAGGTCCAGGAGCTGTTCGACCAGCTCGCCGCCAAGGACGTCACCATCCGCGGCACCTACGACGTGTCCGGGCTGCGCGCCGACGCCGACGTGATGATCTGGTGGCACGCGGAGACCAGCGACCAGTTGCAGGAGGCGTACAACCTCTTCCGCCGCACGAGGCTGGGCCGCGCCCTGGAGCCGGTCTGGTCGAACATGGCGCTGCACCGCCCCGCCGAGTTCAACCGCTCGCACATCCCGGCCTTCCTGGCGGACGAGACCCCCCGGGACTACGTCAGCGTGTACCCGTTCGTGCGGTCCTACGACTGGTACCTCCTCCCCGACGAGGACCGCCGCCGCATGCTCGCCGACCACGGCAAGATGGCCCGCGGCTACCCGGACGTCCGCGCCAACACCGTCGCCTCCTTCTCGCTGGGCGACTACGAGTGGATCCTGGCGTTCGAGGCCGACGAGCTCTACCGCATCGTCGACCTCATGCGCCACCTGCGGGCGTCGGAGGCCCGGATGCACGTCCGCGAGGAGGTCCCGTTCTACACGGGCCGCCGCAAGGACATCGGCGACCTCGTGGCGGGTCTCGCCTGATCAGCGAGCGGGGGTGACGGACGCCTTCCGGGAGCCGCCCCTCGGCTCGGGCTCGGCGTGCGGGGCGCAGGCGGCGCGCCGCACCGGGAGGCGGCCCTCCAGCAGGTAGGCGTCCAGGTGCCCGTTGACGCAGGGGTTGGGGCCGCCCGCGATGCCGTGCGTGCCGGCGTCCCGCTCGGTCACCAGCACCGAGCCGGACAGCCGCCGGTGCATCTCCAGGGCGCCGTCGTACGGAGTGGCCGCGTCCCGCTCGGCGGCCAGGATCAGCGTCGGAGGCAGCTCACCGGGCCCGGTCCGCACGTCCAGCGGCTCCTGCCGGGCCGCGGGCCAGTACGCGCACGGCAGGTTCAGCCACACGTTGTCCCACGTCTCGAACGGCGCCACCCTCGCCAGCCGGGTGTTGTCCCGGTCCCACACCTTCCAGTCCGTCGGCCAGGACGCGTCGTTGCACTCGACGGCCGTGTAGACCGCGTTGGAGTTCTCCGCCTCCTTCGCCGCCTCCTGGTGCGGCCCCGCCTGCTGGATCAGCGGCTTCGGATCGCCCTTGAGGTACGCCGACAGGGCCCGCGCCCGGTGCGGCCAGAGGTCGTCGTAGTAGCCGGCCGACAGGAACGCCCCCTGGAGCTGCCCCGGCCCGACCCTGCCGCCGGCCGGTTCGGCGGCCAGCCTCGCGGCCGCCTTCTCGTAGCTGTGCAGCACCTCCTCGGCCGTGGCCCCGAGCCCGTACACGTCGTCGTGCCGGGCGACCCACTCCCGGAAGTCCGCCCACCGCCCCTCGAAGGCGGCCGACTGGTCCAGGTTGTTGCGGTACCACACCTGCTCCGGGGCCGGGTTCACCGCCGCGTCGAAGACCATCCGCCGCACGTGGGACGGGAAGAGGGTCGCGTACAGCGCGCCGAAGTACGTCCCGTACGACGCCCCCATGAACGTCAGCTTCTGCTCGCCCAGCGCGGCCCGCAGGACGTCCAGGTCCCGGGCGTTGTTCAGGGAGGTGTAGTACGACAGGGCCGCGCCCGCCCGCCGCGCGCACCCGCGCGCGTACGCCTTCGCCTGCGCGATGCGTTCCTTCTTGTACGACTCCGAGGGGTGCGCCGGCGCCTGCGTGGGCGCCTTGAAGAACTGCTTGGGGTCCGTGCAGGACAGCGGCGCCGAACGGCCCACCCCGCGCGGGGCGTAGCCGACCAGGTCGTAGGCGGCGGCGAGCCCCTTCCACTCGGGCAGCGCGCCGACCAGCGGGAAGTACATGCCGGAGCCGCCGGGACCGCCCGGGTTGTAGACCAGGGCGCCCTGCCGGGGCACCCGGCGCTTGCTGTTGCGCGGGTCCTTCTGGGTGGCCCGCACCCGGCTGACGGTCAGTCGGATCTGCCGGCCGTCGGGACGCGCGTAGTCCAGCGGGACGGAGACCGTGCCGCACTGGACGCCGTCAGGAAGGTCCTCCACCGCGGGACAGGCGCCGAAGCGGATGCCGGCCGCCCCGGCGCGGGCCGCGGCGACGGCGGTGCCGTGGATTTCGGCCGCGCCCGGGGCGGCCGGAGCGCCCCCGGCCGGTGCGGCGGCGAGCGCGGTCAGGAGCAAGGACCCGGCGGCCGTGTAGAGGGCGGGAGTTCTCATCGGTGTCCCTTCGGTGCGCGGCAGCGACAAAAGGGATGTTTCGTTCGGTTGTGGGGGAAGGCAAGCACCGCCCCGCCGGTGTCGGCCCCAATGCCTCCGTGCGCCCCCGGGCAGGTTCAGTCGCGCCGGTGCGGACGTCGGTGTTCCGCGGTGGGAGGTGGTGGTGCGCGTGCCGCCGACCGCAGAGCGGCCTCAGGGCAGCAGCTCACTCGGCTGTCCGCCCGGCCGGCGGGTTCTCGTCGTCCTGCGCCCGACGCGCCGCACCGACCGGGGCGGCCCGGTCGTGCCGGTGCGGACACCGGCGCTGCGTGGTGGAAGCGATGGTGTGCCCTTGCCGCCGACCGCGGAGCGGCCTCAGGGCAGCAGCTCATGGGGCTGTCCGCCGGGCCGGCGGGTTCTCGTCGTCCTGCGCCCGGCGCGCCGCACCGACCGGGGCGGCCCGGTCGTGCCGGTGCGGACACCGGCGCTGCGTGGTGGAAGCGATGGTGTGCCCTTGCCGCCGACCGCGGAGCGGCCTCAGGGCAGCAGCTCATGGGGCTGTCCGCCGGGCCGGCGGGTTCTCGTCGTCCTGCGCCCGGCGCGCCGCACCGACCGGGGCGGGTTCAGTCGCGCCGGTGCGGACGTCGGTGTTCCGCGCCGTGTCCGCCGGGCCGGTCTTCCCGCCGTTCCTCGCGGTGCGGGCCGTGGTGCTGCTCGCGGTGGGCGAACGCGGCGCGAAGGTCGGGTTCGCCGACCGCGCTGATGCCGCGTACGGCGACCGAGGTGAGATACGTCCGCTCGTCCGTGCCGCCGGGGCGCCGGGTCAGGGCGCCGAGCAGTCGCTGTCCCGCCGGGGAAGCCCAGCGTGAGTACGGGTGGACCTCCATCCGTGCGATGGCCAGGCAGCTGACGGTCAGGGCGAGCGGCAGCGCGAACCAGAGGGCGACCAGGTGCCGCGGCGTCTCCGACGGGTCGGGCACCAGCAGGGCGAGCGCGCCCAGCGCGACGACGGCCAGGGCGGCCAGCCGTACCTGCTGGACGGCCGCCGCGATGCCGGAGCGGGTGCCGTCGGGCACGGCGAGGCCCGCGTCCACGAGCCGGTCGGCGAGGCGGCGCACCGCGGCCGCCGCGGCCGCGTCCGCCCGCACCGGAGCGATCCGGGACTGCCCCTCCGGCCCGATGGCCCCGATGACGGAGCGCTCCATCTCGTCCCGGCCGCGCGGGTCGACGACGGTCGCCCAACCGGTGTGGGCCAGCAGCAGGCGTCGCTGCCGGGCCATGGAGACCAGCGTCAGATCGGCGACCCGCCGCGGTCCGCCGGACAGGAACGCGGCCTCGTACAGCGTCAGATCGTGTCCCCGGCCGTCCGTGTCCGCGGCCGCCGCGCGCACGGCGGCGAGGCACAGCCGCGTGCAGGTGGTGCCGGCGGCGGCCCAGGCCAGCAGCAGAAGGAGAACCCAGAACATGCCGCGTTTCTATGCCAAAGGCTCCTGGCGGCGCCATGGGCTGTTCACGATCCGGACGGAGTGTTGTCGGTGTGTGACGTTCCGTTTGTCCGGAACCGGCCTACGACGGCTCCGGATCCGGGGGCGGACTCGTGGCGGCCGGGGGGAGGGTGAAGGT
>NZ_LJBR01000125.1 GCF_001282115.1 Streptomyces sp. NRRL B-24085
GGGGCACGGAGGGCCGGGACCGCGTACGCCCCCACGGACGGCCGCCGCCCCTCTCACACCCGACCCCGCGCTCTCGTGGAGCGCCGCCGTGCCCCCGCACACCACAACTCCCGGCGGCGGGCGGCCCGTCGTGTCGTTCGGGGAGCCCGAGGTCGGGTACAGGGAGCGGTCGTGGGCGGTGCGGATCCCGCCCCGGATCGCCGCCGTGGCCGCGTGTGTCGTCCTCGGGCTGGGGCTCATCGGCGGTGCCGTGACCGGGAGTTGGCTGATCGGGGACTCCGGGGACGAGGCCGGCGGCGACACCTTCGCCCAGGCCGGCGAACTGTGGCACAGCGTGCCCGTCGACCGGCTGTTCCCGCCGACCGTGGACGGCCAGGGCGCCGGGCCCGGCGGAGCCGACCGCACCTGGACACGGATCGCCGTCGCCCCCGACAGCGGCTGCCAGGACGCCTTCGACCCCCTGCTGCGCAAGGCCCTCGCCCCCGTCGGCTGCGAACGCCTCCTGCGGGCCACCTACACGGACGCCACCCAGAGCTATGTCACCACCGTCGGCCTGCTCTTCACCGACGCCGACGCCACCGCCATGCGCGACCTGGACACCCGCTTCACCCGGGAGGGACTCGACACCCGCACCGACCTGATGCCCCTCCCGTACGCCGCGAAGGACACCCTCGCGGCGGGGTTCGGCGCCCGGCAGCGGGCCTCCTGGACGATCTCCGTCCTCACCGACGCCCCGGTCGTCGCCTACGCCGTCTCCGGCTGGGCGGACGGCCGGACGGTCGACAGCCCGGAGCCCGCCGAGAAGGCCATGCAGTCCGGCGACACCACCCCCGCCGCCCAGGCCGGCCTGGGCAACGAGGCCCAGGGCCTGGCCGACCGTGTCGAACGCGCCCTGCGCAAGACCGTCTCCTCGCCCCCGGAGCAGCCCTCATGAGCGTCACCACCCGCAGGGCAGGGTTCCTGGGCGTCCTCCTCGCCGCCTCCGTCGCCCTCGTCCCGCCCACCGCCGCCCACGCCGACGGCATCCGCGCCAAGCAGTGGGCGCTGGACGCCATGCACACCCAGCAGGCCTGGCAGACCACCAAGGGCGCCGGCGTCACCGTCGCCGTCCTGGACACCGGTGTGGAGAACGACCACCCCGACCTCGTCGGCAACGTCCTCACCGGCAAGGACATGATCGGCTTCGGCGCCACCCGCGGCGACCGCTCCTGGGCCCGGCACGGCACCGCCATGGCCGGCATCATCGCCGGTCACGGACACGGCGTCGGCAACGGCGACGGGGTCATGGGCATCGCACCCGAGGCCAAGATCCTCCCCGTCCGGGTGATCCTGGAGGACGGCGACCCGGCCCGCGCCAAGGCCCGCAACACCCGGGGCAACGCCCTCGCCGAGGGCATCCGCTGGGCCGCCGACCACGGCGCCGACGTCATCAACCTCTCCCTCGGCGACGACTCGGCCTCCGCGCACCCCGAGGCCGGTGAGGACGACGCCGTGCAGTACGCGCTCAAGAAGGGCGCCGTCGTGGTCGCCTCGGCGGGCAACGGCGGGGAGAAGGGCGACCACATCTCCTACCCGGCCGCCTACCCGGGCGTCATCGCCGCCACCGCCGTGGACAAGTTCGGCACCCGCGCCTCCTTCTCCACCCGCCGCTGGTACGCCACGGTCGCCGCACCCGGTGACGACGTGGTCATCGCCGACCCCGACCACAAGTACTACGAGGGGTGGGGGACCAGCGCGGCCTCCGCGTTCGTGTCGGGCGCGGCCGCCCTCGTCAAGGCAGCCCACCCCGAGCTGACGCCCGCGCAGATCAAGCGCCTCCTGGAGGACACGGCCCGCAACGCCCCCGCCGGCGGCCGCGACGACTCCCGGGGCTTCGGCTTCGTCGACCCGGCGGCCGCGCTCAAGGCGGCGGCCCGCCTCAAGCCGGAGGGCCTGCAACCGGCCTCCTACGGCGAGAAGTACTTCGGCTCCGGCCCCGACACCGCCGACTCGGGTGACGACACGGCCAGTTGGGCGGCCCCGCTGGCGGGCGGCTTCGGCGTCGCCCTGCTGGTCGTCGCGGTGGTCCTGTGGCGGGGCCGTCGCGGTCCCCGGCGGTCCCACGAGGGTTTCTGAGGCGGGAACGCAGCTCAGTCGGCCACCGCGGCCGCGCTGGTCGCGGAGGCGGACGTGGCCCCACCGGTGGGCTCCTCACCCGCGAACACCGACACCGCCGCCCTCGCCGCCGCCTCCACCAGCGAAATCCCCTTCGCCTGCGTGGAGTTGCCGTCGGACAGCACGGCCACCAGGCAGTCGCGCCCGGCCACCGTCACCCGCCCGATGCTGTTGACGTCCCACAGCCCGGTCGTGCTGCGTGGCAGCCACCCGTTCTTCAGCGCCCACCCGGACCCGTCGGCCGCCGCCGACACGCCCCAGCGCTGATCGGCCTCGATCTGCCCCATCAGCCCTTGGACGTACGACCGAGAGGTCTCGCTCAGCTCCGAGCCCTCCCCGAACACCTGCTGGAGCAGGGCGAGTTGGTCGGCGGCCGTGGTCCGGGTCAGCCCCCACAGCGCCCCGTCGCCGCCCTCGGTGCCGGTCAGCCCGAACCGCTCGTTGGCGGCGTCGAGCCCCGCGGCCCGCCCGATGACGTCCCACAGCGCGGACGCCGCGGTGTTGTCACTGTTCTCGATCATCGTCGTGGCGTACGCCTTCTCCCGCGCGCTCAGAGACGTTCCCGCCTCCTGGTGCCGGAGCAGCAGCGCCGCCAGGATGTCGACCTTCACGATGCTCGCCGTGTCGAAGACGCCGTCGCCGTGGACCGCGCTGTCGCCCGACTCCAGGTCGAGCACCGCCACCGAGACCCTCTGCTCGCCCGTCACGTCCACCGCCTTCATGGCGTCGGCCAGCAGTTCGTCGGGATCCACCACCGGTTCCGCCACGGCAGCCTCCTGGGTCGTGGTCGCCGACGAGGGCGAGAGCGACGGCGTCGCCGCTGACGATACGGCGCCCACCGGGGAGTGCGCCCGCGCCTTCACGTACACGGTCCCGCCGGCCGTGGCGCCCACGACGGCGACGACGGCGAGCGCGGTGTGCAGCACAGGCCGTCGACGGGATCTGCGGGCGCGGCGGCGGACGGCTCTGGAGGACTCCATGGCGCCGATGCTCGGGCCGCCGACTGTGCGGGCCGTTAGACGGACGTCAGAAGTGTGTCAACGAACGCTGAGAAACCCGTGAAAGCCGTCACGGGCCCGTTTCCGGGCCCGCACAACCGCAGCAGCAAGCCCCCTATAGGGTCGGTGACCGTGGCGAACAAGAACATTCCCGACCCCGGTTTCTCCGATGATGACGGCTCCGCCGATCCCCGGCTGAGCGCGGCGCTCGCGGCCTGGGCCGAGGACCGCGCCGCCGTGGGCCCCGTCCTGGAGGCCCTCAAGGACGCCCGGCTGCTCGTCCCCGTGGTCGCCGTGCTCGGCGAGGTCGAGGAGGACGAGAACGGACTGCGCCGCGAGAAGACCAGCGACATGGCCGTACCGACGCTGAAGGCCGGATCCCGGACCGCCCTGCCGGCCTTCACCTCCACCGACTCGCTGGCCCGCTGGGACCCCGAGGCCCGCCCCGTCGCCGTACCCCTGCACCAGGCGCTCCAGGCCGCCGCGCACGAGAAGGCCGACACCGTCGTACTGGATCTGGCGGGTCCGGTGCCCTTCGAGCTGACCGGTCCCGCGCTGCTCGCGCTCGCCGAGGGCCGCGTGGACGCCGACCCGCTGGCCGACCCGGCCGTGATCGGGGCCGTACGGGACGCCGTGGCCGCCGAGCCCGCCGTGCTCCGCGCCCACCTCGGGCCGGGGCAGGCCGACGGCACCCTGGCCCTCGTGCTGGAGCCGTCCGCCGCGCCCGCTGAGGCCGCGCGGGCCGTCGCCGAGCGCCTCGCCGCCGACGAGACACTGCGGGCCCGCCTGGTGCGCGGCCTCGACCTGGCACTGCTGCCGGCCGGGGCCACGCCTCCGGGCGAGCCCTTGTATGTACGGGGATGAGCTAGCCGTAGACCGGCCCGGTGTACTTCTCACCGGGGCCCTGGCCCGGCTCGTCCGGGACCAGGGAGGCCTCGCGGAAGGCGAGCTGGAGGGACTTCAGGCCGTCCCGGAGCGGGGCCGCGTGGAAGGAGCTGATCTCCGTCGCGCTGCCGTCCAGCAGACCGGCGAGGGCGTGGATCAGCTTGCGGGCCTCGTCCAGGTCCTTGTACTTGTCGCCCTCCTCGGTCAGACCGAGCTTCACGGCGGCGGCGCTCATCAGATTGACGGCGACCGTCACGATCACCTCGACGGCCGGGACCTCGGCGATGTCGCGGGTCATCTCGTCGAAGTCGGGGGAGCCGGGGGAGCCGGCGGACGGGGGAGGGGTGTCACTCATGCCCCACACGATAGGGCCCGGTGCACGCCGGTTCGCACCACCCCCTGGATGCTGCTAACCTTGTGTGACGACCGGCCGGACACGCATGTGTGAAAGTGTGACCGGCCCACAAGTGGAGGCTCCGATCTCCCACCCGACCGCCCCCTGGGACGGCGGGTCACCCCGGTCAGGCGGTCACCATCGTTCCGTACGGACGATGGAGTCGCCCGAAAGCGCGCCCCGCGGCATCGCGGCGGTGCTCCGGCAGTGTTTGGAGCCCCGTCTGTGATCGTCCGGGGCATTTTTTGTGCTTCGGCGCGGTTAGGTCTACGAAAAAGACATACGCGGCTGTCCGCCAGACCGCCGTGTGGTGCTAACCGAGGAGGATCCATCAGCGCCGAGCCCCGCATCAACGACCGGATTCGCGTTCCCGAGGTGCGACTTGTCGGTCCCAGTGGCGAGCAGGTGGGCATCGTCCCGCTGGCCAAGGCACTGGAGCTTGCGCAGGAGTACGACCTGGACCTGGTCGAGGTCGCGGCGAACGCCCGTCCGCCCGTGTGCAAGCTCATGGACTACGGGAAGTTCAAGTACGAGTCGGCCATGAAGGCCCGTGAGGCGCGCAAGAACCAGGCGCACACGGTCATCAAGGAGATGAAGCTCCGGCCGAAGATCGACCCGCACGACTATGACACCAAGAAGGGTCACGTCGTCCGGTTCCTCAAGCAGGGCGACAAGGTCAAGATCACGATCATGTTCCGTGGTCGCGAGCAGTCCCGGCCCGAGCTGGGCTACCGACTGCTCCAGCGGCTCGCGGAGGACGTGGCCGACCTCGGGTTCGTGGAGTCGAACCCGAAGCAGGACGGCCGGAACATGATCATGGTTCTCGGTCCGCACAAGAAGAAGACCGAGGCGATGGCCGAGGCCCGCCAGGCGCAGGAAGCCCGCAAGGCAGACGCGAAGGCCAACCCTGGCAAGTCGCAGAACGCCGCGGAGTCCGACCACGTCGAGGACGCGGCCGGAGCCGAGACCGAGGCCCCGGCAGAGGCTTCCGCCGAGGCGTGACCCCCGGGGACTCGCGTCCCCAGGACACAACCGATACAAGAGCGACGCTCACAGTGCCCGGTTCCAGGACCGGGCACCGGAGCGCCACCGACGAGGAGAGAACGGCGCTATGCCGAAGAACAAGTCGCACAGCGGTGCCAGCAAGCGCTTCAAGATCACCGGCTCCGGCAAGGTGCTCCGCGAGCGTGCCGGCAAGCGCCACCTGCTCGAGCACAAGTCGTCCCGCGTGACGCGTCGCCTCACCGGCAACGCCGAGATGGCCCCGGGCGACGCCGCGAAGATCAAGAAGCTTCTCGGCAAGTGAGGCCGGGCGCCCAGCGCCTGAAGCACCTCTAGACCGGGACCCAATCGATACCGGGTCGTGTGAGTCCAACCACGGCCCCGCTACAAGGAGTTAACAAGTGGCACGCGTCAAGCGGGCAGTCAACGCCCACAAGAAGCGCCGGGCGATCCTCGAGGCGGCCTCCGGCTACCGCGGTCAGCGTTCGCGCCTGTACCGCAAGGCCAAGGAGCAGGTCACCCACTCGCTGGTCTACAACTACAACGACCGCAAGAAGCGCAAGGGTGACTTCCGCCAGCTGTGGATCCAGCGCATCAACGCCGCTGCCCGCGCCAACGGCATCACGTACAACCGCTTCATCCAGGGTCTGAAGGCCGCGAACATCGAGGTCGACCGCAAGATCCTGGCCGAGCTGGCCGTCAACGACGCGACCGCGTTCGCCGCGCTGGTCGAGGTCGCGCAGAAGGCCCTGCCGGCGGACGTCAACGCCCCCAAGGCCGCGTGACGCTGTCGTAGGCCACGAGCCGACGTGACATGAGGGACCCGCAGGCTTTCGGGCTTGCGGGTCCTGTTGTGTAGTTATCGAAAGTGAGCGACATGCCCTCCGCCACCCCCGAGCTGATCTCCCCCCGTTCCCCTCGCGTCTCCGCCGCCAGGCGGCTCGCCAAGCGGAACTTCCGGGGCAAGGAGCGGCTGTTCCTGGCCGAGGGGCCGCAGGCCGTGCGGGAGGCCGCCGGGCACGGGCTGACGGAGCTGTTCGCCACCGTCGAGGTGGCGGAACGCTACGCCGACATCATCGGCGAGGCCCGGGCCGTGGGGGCCCGGGTGCACCTCGCCTCCGAGGACGTCATCGCCGACATCTCGACGACCGTGACCCCGCAGGGACTCGTCGGGATCTGCCGGTTCCTCGACACCCCCTTCGAGGAGATCCTCGCCGCCCGCCCCAAGCTCGTCGCCGTGCTCGCGAACGTGCGCGACCCGGGCAACGCCGGCACCGTCCTGCGCTGCGCCGACGCCGCCGGTGCCGAGGCCGTCGTACTGACCGACGCCTCCGTCGACCTCTACAACCCCAAGGCCGTACGGGCCTCCGTGGGCTCCCTGTTCCACCTGCCCGTCGCCGTCGGCGTGCCCGTGGAGGAGGCCGTCGAGGGGCTCAGGCGGGCCGGGGTGCGCATCCTCGCCGCCGACGGGGCCGGGACCGACGACCTCGACGACGAGCTCGACCAGGGCACCATGGGCGGCCCGACCGCCTGGGTGTTCGGCAACGAGGCCTGGGGGCTCCCGGAGGAGACCCGCGCACTCGCGGACGCCGTGGTGCGCGTCCCGATCCACGGGAAGGCCGAGAGCCTGAACCTCGCCACTGCGGCCGCCGTATGTCTCTATGCGTCGGCCCGTGCACAGCGCGCCCGCGGAGGGTGCCGCTCCGTCACCGAGAACCAGTAGGGTGACCAGCTCGGGGGCCCCTCAGACGCCTGAGAGGTGGGGTGCGGGGATGAGTGTCGGCACGAGGAGCGCGCGGGGCGCGTCCGAGGCCTGTGCCGGTGGTCTCGCCGAGCTCGGCATCGATCCCGACGAGCTGCCCGACGGCCTCGTCGTCGCGGACGAGCAGGGCCGTGTGATCTGCTTCAACGCCGCCGCGGCCCGGATCACCGCCCTGCCCGCCGGGGACGCCCTCGGCCAGCGGCTGGAGAAGGCCCTGCCGTTAGAGGACCTGGAGGGGCGGCGCTGGTGGCAGGTGACCGACCCGTACGGCGGGCTCGCGATCCGCAGGCGACAGCCCGAGCGGAACCTGCTGCTGCCCGGCGGCCGTGAGGTGCTGGTCGCCGCCCAGTACGTGCGCACCGAGCCGACGGGCCCCGTCCACCGGGTCGTGGTGACCCTCCGGGACACCGAGGCCCGCCGCCGCACCGAGCGCAGCCACGCCGAGCTGATCGCCACCGTGGCCCACGAGCTGCGCTCCCCGCTGACCTCCGTCAAGGGCTTCACCGCGACCCTCCTCGCCAAGTGGGAGAGGTTCACTGACGACCAGAAGCGGCTGATGCTGGAGACCGTCGACGCGGACGCCGACCGGGTCACCCGGCTCATCGCCGAACTGCTGGACATCTCGCGCATCGACTCCGGGCGACTTGAGGTCAGGCGCCAGCCCGTCGACATCGGCGCCGCCGTCGGCCGCCACATCCAGGCCTACGTCGCCGCGGGACTCGCCGCCGACCGCTTCCTGCTCCGGCTCGAACAGCCGCTCCCGGCGCTCTGGGCCGACCCCGACAAGATCGACCAGGTGCTCAGCAACCTGCTCGAAAATGCGGTGCGGCACGGCGAGGGAACCGTCACCATTGACATCACGCCCACGGCGTCCCCCCGCGAGGGGGAGGACACCGGCACGTCGGTCACGGTGAGCGACGAGGGTCCCGGCATCCCGGAGGAGTCCATGAACCGCGTCTTCACCCGCTTCTGGCGGGGCAGCAAGCGCGGTGGCACCGGCCTCGGGCTCTACATCGTCAAGGGCATCGTCGAGGCCCACGGCGGCACCATCACGGTCGGCCGCGGCCCCCAGGGCGGCGCCGAGTTCCGATTTACGTTGCCCGTGAGCGCTCCGGCCTATCTGAGCTGAGTGCCCGCGGGCGCATCCGTACATCCCCACCCCGTTAGACTCGGCCTTTGGCACCCATGTGTCCCATGGACGGCCCTCTGACCTCTGAGTGAGTCGGTGACGGGGACCTTCAGCCAGCCAATCGGAAGCACGGGAAGAGATGTCGGCACCGAACAAGTCGTACGACCCTGTAGAGGTCGAGGCCCTGAAACCGGAAGAGATCGAGCGCATGCGGGAGGAGGCGCTCGCCGCCTTCGCCGCCGCGGACTCCCTCGAAGCGCTCCAGGAGGCCAAGGTCGCCCACACCGGGGGCACCTCCCCGCTGGCCCTCGCCAACCGCGAGATCGGCGCCCTGCCCCCGCACGCCAAGGCCGCCGCCGGCAAGCTCGTCGGCCAGGCCCGGGGCGCGGTGAACAAGGCCCTCGCCGGCCGGCAGGCCGAACTGGAGGAGGAGCGCGACCAGCGGGTGCTGGTCGAGGAGGCCGTGGACGTCACCCTGCCGTACGACCGCGTACCGGCCGGCGCCCGCCACCCGCTCACCACGCTCTCCGAGCGCATCGAGGACGTCTTCGTGGCCATGGGCTACGAGGTCGCCGAGGGGCCGCAGGTCGAGGCCGAGTGGTTCAACTTCGACGCGCTCAACATCGGCCCGGACCACCCGGCCCGCGGTGAGCAGGACACCTTCTTCGTCGAGGGCCCCCAGGGCGGCACCGAGTCCGGAGTCGTGCTGCGCACCCACACCTCGCCCGTGCAGATCCGTTCGCTGCTCTCGCGCGACCTGCCCGTGTACGTGATCTGCCCCGGGGTCGTCTACCGCACCGACGAGCTGGACGCCACGCACACCCCGGTCTTCCGCCAGGTCGAGCTGCTGGCCGTCGACGAGGGCCTCACCATGGCCGACCTCAAGGGCACCATGGACCACATGGTCCAGGCCCTGTTCGGCGAGGGCATGAAGACCCGGCTGCGCCCGAACTTCTTCCCCTTCACCGAGCCGTCCGCCGAGATGGACATGGTGTGCTACGTCTGCCGCGGCGAGTCCGTCGGCAACCCCGACCGCCCCTGCCGCACCTGCTCCTCCGAGGGCTGGATCGAGCTGGGCGGCTGCGGGATGGTCAACCCCAAGGTGCTGACCGCCTGTGGCGTCGACCCGCAGAAGTACAGCGGCTTCGCCTTCGGGTTCGGCATCGAGCGGATGCTGATGTTCCGCCACAACGTCGAGGACATGCGAGACATGGTCGAGGGTGACGTCCGGTTCACCCGGCCGTTCGGGATGGAGATCTGATGCGGGTCCCGCTTTCTTGGCTGCGGGAGTACGTCGACCTGCCGGCGACCGAAACCGGCCGTGACGTCCAGGCCAAGCTCATTTCGGCCGGTCTGGAGGTCGAGTCCGTCGAGCACCTCGGCGCCGACCTCAAGGGCCCCCTGGTCGTCGGCCAGGTGCTGACCATCGAGGAGCTGGAGGGCTTCAAGAAGCCCATCCGCTTCTGCACGGTCGACGTCGGCCAGGCCAACGGCACCGGCGAGCCCCAGGAGATCGTCTGCGGCGCCCGGAACTTCGCCGTCGGCGACAAGGTCGTCGTGGTCCTCCCGGGCGCCACGCTGCCCGGCGGCTTCTCCATCTCCGCCCGCAAGACGTACGGCAGGACGTCCCACGGCATGATCTGCTCCAGCGACGAGCTGGGGATGGGCGACGACGGCACCAAGGGCATCATCGTGCTGCCGCCGGAGACCGAGGTCGGCAAGAACGCCATCGAGCTCCTGGAGCTGGTCGACGAGGTCCTCGACATCGCCGTCACCGCCAACCGCGGCGACTGCCTGTCCATTCGCGGTGTGGCCCGCGAGGCCGCCATCGCCTACGGCCTGCCGCTGCGCGACCCCGCCCTGCTCGACGTGCCGGGCCCGAACGCCTACGGCTACCCGGTGCAGGTCTCGGACCCGTTCGGCTGCGACCGCTTCACCGCGCGCACCGTCACCGGTCTGAGCCCCGAGGCCCGCTCGCCGATCTGGCTCCAGCGCCGGCTCCAGAAGGTCGGCATGCGCCCCATCTCGCTCGCCGTCGACGTCACCAACTACGTGATGACGGAGCTCGGCCAGCCCCTGCACGCCTACGACCGCTCGCTGGTCCAGGGCACCATCGGTGTGCGCCGGGCCGAGGAGGGCGAGCAGATCGAGACCCTCGACGGCGTGACGCGCAAGCTGCACACCGAGGACCTGGTCATCACGGACGAGCGCGGCCCCATCGGCCTCGCCGGCGTCATGGGCGGCGCCAACACCGAGATCGCCGACCACACCGAGGGTGAAGGCACCACCGACGTGGTCATCGAGGCGGCCCACTTCGACGCCGTCTCCATCGCGCGTACGGCCCGCCGCCACAAGCTGTCCTCCGAGGCGTCCCGGCGCTTCGAGCGCGGTGTCGACCCGCAGGCCGCCGCCGCTGCCGCGCAGCGCACGGTCGACCTGCTGGTGCTGCTCGCGGGCGGCACCGCCGAGGCAGGTGTCACCGAGGTCGTCGCCCCGTCGGCCCCGCACACCATCAGCGTCCCGGCGGACCACCCCGACAAGGTCGCGGGTGTCACCTACGGCCGCGAGACCGTCGTACGGCGTCTCCAGGAGGTCGGCTGCGACGTGTACGGGCAGGACGAGCTGATCGTCACCGTGCCGTCCTGGCGTCCCGACCTCCAGGAGATCAACGACCTGGCCGAAGAGGTCATCCGGCTGGAGGGCTACGAGAACCTGCCCTCCACGCTGCCCAAGCCGCCCGCAGGGCGCGGCCTGACCCACCGCCAGCGGCTGCACCGCCGGGCCGGACGGGTGCTGGCCGGTGCCGGGTACGTCGAGGCGCCGAACTACCCCTTCGTCGGTGAGCAGGTCTTCGACCAGCTGCTGCTGGACGCGGACGACCCGAAGCGCCGGGTCGTGAAGCTCACCAATCCGCTCAACGACGAGGAGCCCGCACTCCGTACGTCGCTGCTGCCGGGCCTGTTCGGCGCGCTGCGGCGCAACGACGGACGGGGCTCGCACGACCTGGCGCTGTTCGAGACCGGCCTGGTCTTCCTGCCGCGCGAGGAGCAGAAGATCGCCGCGGTGCTGCCGGTGGACCGGCGGCCGACCGACGAGGAGATCGCCGAGCTGGACGCCGCGCTGCCCGAGCAGCCGCGGCACGTGGCCGTGGTGCTCGCCGGTGCCCGGGAACAGGCCGGCTGGTGGGGCAAGGGCCGTCCGGCCGACTGGGCCGACGCGGTCGAGGCCGGTCGTCTGGTCGCACGGGAGGCGGGGGTCGAGCTGACCGTCCGCGGTGGCCAGTACGGGCCGTGGCACCCGGGGCGGTGCGCCGAGCTCGTCGTCGGGGACACCGTGGTGGGGCACGCGGGTGAGCTGCACCCGCGGGTCGTGAAGGCGTTCGGGCTGCCGGCGCGGACCTGTGCGATGGAGCTGGACCTGGACGTCCTGGAGGCGGCCGGCGACGACACCCCGCAGGCGCCCGCCATCTCCACGTTCCCGGTCGCCACGCAGGACGTCGCCCTGGTCGTCGACAAGTTCGTGCCGCACGCCGAGGTCGAGGCCGCGCTGCGTGCGGGCGCGGGTGAACTCCTGGAGGGCATCCGGCTGTTCGACGTGTACGAGAACGAGGAGCAGCTCGGCGACGGGAAGAAGTCGCTGGCGTATGCGCTGCGGTTCCGGGCCGGGGACCGGACTCTGACCGTGGATGAGGCTTCTGCGGCTCGGGACGCGGCGGTTGCCCTTGCCGGGGAGCGGACCGGGGCAGTGCTGAGGGCCTAGTCGCCGTGGGGGCTTCGGGCGTCTGGCGGCTGCGGCTCCATGGTGGCTTGTCGCGCGGTTCCCCGCGCCCCTGGGGGGTGTGGGGCTGCGCCCCAGCACCCCCCATATCCGGTCACCTCACTCGATAGGGTGAGTTCTCCCGGCGATCTGGCCCATCTGGGCCATGTGCTCGACAGAATCGGACCGGCCTTTCCAGGCCGGTCCGATCGCGTGTGCAGGGCCTAGTTGGGGGGCCATCGGCATGATGTGCTTCAAGGCAGCGGTTCCCCGGACGGGATCGCTGCGCCGAGTGCTCTCGATGGGGCTCCCCACCCTGTGGGGTGCCGTCGCGGTCACGTACAAACTGACCTGTCCGCTCGCCCAGCAGCACGGCCTGGGCGCGCGGGCCGTCACCAGTGCCGTGTTCTTCGCGGTGGGCACCGGGCTGATCCTCCATGTCCGGCGTGCCCTGCTGCGGGAGCTCCGGCAGGCCCGTCAGGTCGCGGGCACCGCTCAGAGCGTGCTGCTGCGGCCGTTGCCCCCGCGCATCGACGGGCTCGCCGTGGCCGCGGCCCAGATGTCCGCGGACCGGGGCGCCACCATCGGCGGCGACCTGTACGAGGCCGTCGCCACGGGCCACGGGGTGCGGGTCGTCATGGGCGATGTCCGCGGTCACGGCCTGGCCGCCATCGGTACGGCCGCCGCGGTACTCGGCAGCTTCCGCGAGGCCGTCCACGACGAGCCCGACCTCGGGGGAGTGCTGCGCCGACTCGACCGCGCCCTCGCCCGGCACCTGCGGGAGCGCGCCGAACGGGACGGCACGGCCGCCGAGGAGTTCGTCACCGTACTGCTGCTGGAGGTCGGTCCGGACGGCGAGCTGAGCGCCCTCAACTGCGGTCACCCGTGGCCGTATCTGCTCAGTGGCTCAGTGGTCGAGCCGTTGTCCTGCGCGGACCCGATGCCACCGCTGGGCCCGTTCCCGCTGCCCGCCGACCTGTCGGGGCCGGGGTGCGGTCATCTCCTGCCGGGAGAAAGCCTGGTCCTGTACACGGACGGTGCCGAGGACGCGCGGGACGCTCATGGCCGGTTCTTCTCGCTGCCGACGGTGCTTCGCGAGGCTGTGCACGGCACACCTCAGACCGTCCTGGGCGCGGTCCTCACCGCACTCCTGAACCACACGGGGCCGACACCCACCGACGACGTCGCCTTACTGGTTCTCCAGAACACACGCCGACACGGGCTGGGTTCAGGGGCGCGGGGAACTGCGCGACCAGCCACCACCTGCCCGCAGCCGACAACGCACCTCACCTGAACCCCGGTCCAGCCCACGGCCAGGCCACCGCACTGTACGAGGGGGAGCCGGCGGCCCGGCCGGCCTCTTGCGAGGCATTTCAGTCAACCGGCCGGGAACTCTCCGCAACAGTGCGCGCACGCTGCGGATTCGAGCACTCCGATCACACCCCGTGTGAAGCCGGACCCACTAATCTGACGGCACCGAGCCACCCGGGGGGCATATATGCAGCCCAACACTCTGCTCGACGCGATCCTCGACGAAGCCGGGATCTCGCACGCGGGGCTTGCCGCACACGTGAACCAGGCCGGCAGGGCACGCGGCCTCGCGCTCAGGTACGAACACACCGCCGTGGCGCGGTGGCTGAAGGGCCAGCGCCCGCGCGGCCAGGTGCCCGACCTGATCTGCGAGGTGCTCGCGGGACGCCTCCAACGCCCCGTCACCCTCGACGACATCGGCCTCGGCGTGCCCGGCGAGCCCTCCGCCCCGCACGGCACCTCGCTGTCCGGCTTCGTCGAGCGGGCCACCGCCCTGTGGCGCTCCGACGAACAGCAGCGCCCGCACATCCTGGGCGCCCCCGCGGTCACCGGGACACCCGCGGTCATGCCGGTGTGGGAGTGGGAGAACCCGCCCGAGGACGTCGACGTCTCCCGCGGCGGCCGGCACCGGGTCACCCCCGCCGACATCGAGATGCTCCGCGCGGCCCGCACCCACTACGAGCAGATGTACCGGAAGGCGGGCGGCATCGCGACCCGGACGCGGATCGTCGGCTTCCTCAACGCCGAGGCGGCCCCGCTGCTGCGCGGCAGCTACACCGACGAGACCGGCCGCCAACTGCACCGGGCCACCGGAGGACTGGTCGCCGTCGCCGGTATCTGCGCCTACGACTCCGACGCCCACGGCCTCGCCCAGCGCTACTTCCACCAGGCCCTCAGACTCGCCAAGGCCAGCGGGGACAGAGGACTCGGCGCGTATGTGATCGCGCTTCTCGTCAACCAGTCCCTGTTCATGCGGGAGCACCGCCAGGCCGTCGCCTTCGCCGAGGCCGCGCTCAGGGCCGCCGGCAAGCACATCACCCCGGCGCTCGCCTGCGACCTCTACGCGATGCAGGCCAAGGCGTACGCCCACCTCGGCGACGGCACGACCGCGCTGTCCTGCATCCGGCGGGCCGAGCAGGCCGCCGAACGCATCCGGCGCGGGTACGAGCCCGACGAGACCGGCTATGTCCAGCCGGGCCTCGTCAACGTCCAGGTGGCGGAGGCGCTCCTCAGTCTCGGCGAACTCGCGGCGGCGGCCGCGCACGCGGCGGCCGCCGTCGACAACCCGGCCCACGACCGCGGCCGGGTGCACCGGCTCGCCATGCTCAGCACGATCGAGCTGCGCCAGGGCAACGCCGACAAGGCGGTGGCCACCGCCGTGCAGATGGCGGAACAGGCGCGGGGAATGGAGTCACAGCGCCTGCGCGACAGACTCAGAGCGGTGCGCGAACACCTGGTCCGCAGCGGCTGCGCGGGCACGTCCGAGGCAGCCGAACTGATCGACGGCGCACTGCGCGTGCCCCTGTAGACCGGCACGCGGACGCCGACACCCCACAGTCCCTGCTGCGATATTGCCACTTACTCGACGGAAGGTGGCAGAACCGTGCAGTGGACGAAACAGAACGAACAAACTGTGTATGAAAACCGCTGGTTCAGCGTCAATCTCGCCGATGTCGAACTGCCGGACGGCCGGCATCTCGACCACTTCCTGATACGGCTGAGGCCCGTCGCCGTCGCCACGGTGGTGAACGAGGCCAACGAGGTCCTGCTGCTGTGGCGCCACCGCTTCATCACCGACAGCTGGGGCTGGGAACTCGCCGCGGGTGTGGTCGAGGACGGCGAGGACATCGCCGTCGCGGCCGCCAGGGAACTCGAGGAAGAGACCGGCTGGCGGCCGGGGCCGCTCCAGCACCTGATGAGCGTGGAGCCCTCCAACGGCCTCACCGACGCCCGGCACCACATCTACTGGGCCGACGCGGGCGAGTACATCGGGCACCCCGTGGACGACTTCGAGTCCGACCGCCGGGAATGGGTCCCCCTGAAACTCGTTCCCGACATGGTCGCCCGTGGGGAGGTCCCGGCCGCCAACATGGCGGCCGCGTTACTCCTGTTGCATCATCTGAGGCTCGGTCAGGACACCTAGGGCCTGCCCTGATCCCCCCCGCCCGGGTGCCCCGAGGCCTCAGTGACCGAAGGCCTGCCAGATCGCCACGACGAGCGCGCCCACGGCGGTGATCGCCGCTACCGCGGGAAGCGGCCAACGGGCGTGCTCCAGGGCGATGATCCGTGCGCTCAGATCGTCGATCTCCTTGTCCGTCTCCTCCGTACGGTGATGGAGCAGAGCGAGGCCTCCCTCGACGCGTGCGTACGCGACATCGAGGCGGCGCCGTAACTCTGCGAGTTCTCCATGGACCACGGGATGCTCCGGGTCGGCGGTCACGGGTCCGCTCCTTTCCGTAGTCGTCACATCCCTTGCATGCGCATGAAGAGTCAACTCGCCTGGTGGGCGCGTGGGGAGAGTGTGCGACAGGCATATGCGGGCCCGGCGCGCACACGGTGTGTGAATGACACGGGCCCGGCGCTCCGAGGAGTGCCGGGCCCGCGTTCGTCGCACTGTGTAATCAGCACCCTGGAACGGACAGGGTGCGGTCAGCCGTAGGTGTAGAACCCCGAGCCGGTCTTGCGGCCCAGCCGGCCCGCGTCGACCATGCGCTGGAGCAGCGGGGGAGCGGCGTACAGCGGCTCCTTGTACTCCTCGTACATGCTGAAGGCGACCGAGGCGACGGTGTCCAGGCCGATCAGGTCGGACAGCTTCAGCGGGCCCATCGGGTGGGCGCAGCCGAGCTCCATGCCGTTGTCGATGTCCTCGCGGCTCGCGATGCCCGACTCGAACATCCGGATCGCGGACAGGAGATACGGGATCAGCAGCGCGTTGACCACGAAGCCGGAGCGGTCCTGGGCGCGGATCGCGTGCTTGCCGAGCAGCTTCTCGGCGAACTGCTGGGCGCGGGCCAGGGTGCCCTCGGAGGTGGTGAGCGCCGGGATCAGCTCGACGAGCTTCTGCACCGGGGCCGGGTTGAAGAAGTGGATGCCGACGACCTGGTCGGGCCGCGAGGTGGCGACCGCCAGCTTCACCAGCGGGATCGAGGAGGTGTTGGAGGCCAGGATCGCGTCCGGGCGGGTCACCACCTGGTCGAGGACCTGGAAGATCTCCGTCTTCACCTGCTCGTTCTCCACGACGGCCTCGATGACGAGGTCGCGGTCCGCGAACTCGCCGAGGTCGGTGGTGAAGGAGAGCCGGGCCTGGGTGGCCGCCAGCTCGTCCTCCGTGATCTTGCCGCGTTCGGCGGCCTTGGTGAGGGAGTTGAACAGCCGGGTGCGGCCGATCTCCAGGGCCTCGCCGGTGGTCTCGGCGACCTTCACGTCCAGACCGGCGCGGGCGCACACCTCGGCGATGCCCGCCCCCATCTGGCCGCAGCCCACCACTCCGACGCGCGCGATGTCTCCCGCCGGGAAGTCCGTCACTTCGTCCCTTTCGCTGGTCTTCACCTGGTGGCAGTCCGGCGGTGGCCGGATCCTGCTCCGTTCGAGCACGTTACTCCCAAGTATCGATGATCGATCGTCTGGGGCCGTCCTCGTTCGTGCATTCTGGGGCGCGGAGACGATCCGTGACCGAGCGGATCCGTGGTGTAGGGGGAGTGTGCACATGGGACGTCTGTCGCGCCGGGCCTTCGCGCTGGCCGCGCTGTCCACCCTGACGACGGCCTCGGGAGCGGCCGCCGCACCGGGCCGTCCGAGGCGGCGGGCGGCGACCGAGATGCGGGGCGTGTGGCTCGCCACCGTGTCCAACCGGGACTGGCCCTCGAAGCCGGGGCTGAGCGCCGCACAGCAGCGCGCGGAGCTGATCGCCCACCTCGACCGGGCGGCGGCGGACCGCCTGAACGCGGTGATGTTCCAGGTGCGGCCCACCGCCGACGCCCTGTGGCCCTCGCCGTACGAGCCCTGGTCGCAGTACCTCACCGGGACGCAGGGCGGGGACCCGGGCTGGGACCCGCTCGGCACCGCCGTCACCGAGGCACACCGACGGGGACTGCAACTGCACGCCTGGTTCAACCCGTACCGCGTCGCCAACCACGCGGACCCCACCCGGCTGGCCGCCTCCCACCCCGCCCGCGAACACCCGGACTGGGTGGTGCCGTACGGCGGGAAGCTCTACTACAACCCCGGACTGCCCGAGGTCCGCACCTTCGTCGAGGACGCGATCCTCGACGCCGTGCACCGGTACCCGGTGGACGCGGTCCACTTCGACGACTACTTCTACCCGTACCCGGTGGCCGGCCAGACCTTCGACGACGACGCGGCCTACGACACGTACGGCGGCGCCTTCGCCAACCGGGCCGACTGGCGGCGGGACAACATCGACACGCTGGTCCTGGAGACCGCGGCCCGCATCAAGCGGATCCGGCCCATCGCACAGTTCGGCATCAGCCCCTTCGGGGTGTGGCGCAACGCGGCCACCGACCCGCTCGGTTCGGACACACGCGCGGGCGTGCAGTCGTACGACGACAACTTCGCGGACACCCGCAAGTGGCTGCGCGAGGGCTGGATCGACTACCTCGTGCCGCAGCTCTACTGGAACATCGGCTTCGCGGCGGCCGACTACGCCGAACTCCTGGCCTGGTGGGCGCAGCAGGCGCGGGGGAGCAGGACCAGGCTGTACCTCGGCGAGGCGCTCTACAAGGCCGGGGACCCGGCGCAGCCCGCGGCCTGGCAGGACCCCGCCGAGCTGTCCCGGCACCTCACACTGGCCCGCGACCACGCACAGGCACGCGGGCACGTCTTCTTCGCCGCGAAAGAGGTCGGCTCGGACCGGATCGGGGCGATGGCGCGGGTGGTCGCCGACCACTACCGGGAACCGGCGGCGCCCCCGCGCCGGATCACCGGCCCGTCTGCTGGAACCGGTGCCTGATCTCGGTGTCGGGGCCGGGTGAGCACACGCCCTCGTGCCCGTCCTCGAAGCGGACGCGGTACGGGGGGTTGCCCTCCTGGCCCATCACCTCGACGATCTCGCCGACCTTGTCCTGCTGTCCGACCACCCTGCCGTGCTGGACAAGCTGGTCGCCCACGGTTGCACGCATCGTCTGGGGCCTCCTCACCACGTGCGGGAGCAGCGGTCCGTGGCCCCGATTCTACGGCGCGGGGGCCTCGCCGGACCGGCGCGTGCACGCCGGTCAGCCCCGCGCCCGCTGGGTGACGGCGATGCACACGAGCACCGCCGCGGCCGTCAGCGGGGCGGCCACCGTCAGGTGCTCGCCGAGCAGCAGCACCGACCACACCAGTGTGAGCAGGGGCTGGGCCAACTGCAACTGGCTGGCCTTGGGGATCCCGATGGCCGCCATCCCCCGGTACCAGACGACCAGGCCGACGAACTGCGAGCCCGCGGCCACCCACAGCAGCCCGGCGACACTGTGCGCGGTGAGGTGCGCCGGCTCGTACGACAGCGCGAGCGCCGCCCCGGGCACGCTGAGCGGCAGGCACAGCACCAGCGCCCAGCCGATGACCTGCCAGCCGGGCATGAGCCGGGCCAGCCGGCCGCCCTCGGTATAGCCGGCCGCGCACACCAGCAGGGCGGCGAAGAGGTACAGGTCGGCCGTGGTCAGGGCGCCGCCGCTCTGCTGCACGGTGAACGCGACCACGGCGGCCGCGCCGGCGAGGGCCGCCGTCCAGAAGGTGCGTGAGGGGCGGGTGCCCATGCGCAGGGCCGACAGCAGCGCCGTCGTCAGGGGGAGCAGGCCCACCACGACCGCGGCGTGCGCGGTGGTCGACGTCTGGAGGGCGAGCGTGGTGAGCAGCGGGAAGCCGACGACGACCCCGGCGGCGACGACAGCGAGCCCCGGCCAGTCGCGACGGCCCGGCATCGGCACGCGCAGCACCAGCAGGCACCCGCCGGCGACGATCGCCGCGAGGACGCTGCGCACGGCGACCAGGGACCAGGGCCCGAAGCCCTCCAGGCCCCACGCGGTGGCGGGGAAGGTGAGGGAGAACGCGGCGACCCCCAGGGCGGCCTGCACGGTGCCGAAGGTCCTGGCGGGGGCGGGAACCGCTATCCCTGTCGGTGCGGTAGCGCTACTCTGTACTCTCATGCAAGAGCGTAGCAGCGTCACGGAACTGGCGGAACGTCTGCGGCAGGAGCTGGACCGCTACTCTCCCGGTGGAAAGCTCCCGTCGAGTCGGGTCCTCGTCGACCGCTTCCGGGTCAGTCCGGTGACCGTCTCCCGTGCCCTCGCCCAGTTGGCCGCGGAGGGCCTGGTGGTGACCCGCCCCGGCGCCGGCGCCTTCCGCGCGCAGAGCCGCACCGCCGCCGCCGCGGCCGGGGACACCTCCTGGCAGGAGGTCGCGCTGAGCGCGGACGGCGCCGCCGACCTCGTACCGCGCTCGGTGGACGCGTCCGGGGTCCTGGTCTCGCTGGCCGCCCCGCCGCCCGGGGTGGTCGAGTTCAACGGCGGCTATCTGCACCCCGCCCTCCAGCCGGAGCGGGCGATGTCCGCGGCCCTGGCCCGCGCCGGCCGCCGCCCCGGGGCGTGGGGGCGACCGCCGACGGAGGGGCTGCCGGAACTGCGCGAGTGGTTCGCGCGGAACATCGGCGGCGCGGTCACCGCCGCGGAGGTGCTGATCACCGCGGGCGGCCAGTCGGCGCTCACGACCGCGCTGCGCGCGCTCGCCCCGCCCGGCGCACCCGTGCTCGTCGAGTCGCCCACCTACCCCGGCATGCTGGCGATCGCGCGCTCGGCGGGCCTGCGCCCCGTCCCGGTCCCTGTCGACGCGGACGGGGTGCGGCCCGCCCTGCTCGCCGACGCGTTCCGGGCGCCCGGCGCCCGGGTGTTCGTCTGCCAGCCGCTGTTCCAGAACCCGACCGGCGCGGTGCTGGCCCCCGAACGCCGGGGCGAGGTGCTGCGGATCGCCCGCGAGGCCGGTGCGTTCGTCGTCGAGGACGACTTCGTTCGACGGCTCGTGCACGAGGACGCGGGCCCGCTGCCGCGTCCGCTGGCCGCCGACGACCCCGACGGTGTCGTCGTCCATGTGAGCTCGCTGACCAAAGCGACCTCGCCGAGCTTCCGGGTGAGCGCGCTCGCCGCGCGCGGGCCGGTGCTGGAGCGCCTGCGCGCGATCCAGGTCGTCGACACCTTCTTCGTCCCCCGGCCCCTCCAGGAGGCCGCCCTGGAACTGGTCGGCTCGCCGGCCTGGCCCCGTCATCTGCGCACGATCTCGGCCGAGTTGCGGACCCGCCGGGACACCATGACCACCGCCCTGCGCCTCGGCCTGCCCGAACTCGCCCTCCCGCACATCCCCTCCGGCGGCTACCACCTCTGGCTCCGCCTGCCCGACGGTACGGACGAGGCCGCCCTGACCGCGGCGGCCCTCCGCGCGGGCGTCGCGATCACCCCCGGCCGCCCGTACTTCAGCGCGGAACCCCCCGCGGGACACCTGCGGTTGAGCTTCGCGGCGGTGGCGGGACCGCAGGAGATCCAGGAGGGCGTACGGCGGCTCCGTGCGGCTTGCGAGGAGGTGCTCTAGCCGCGCGGCAGCGTCCCGCACCGGAACTCGGCGGTGGCGAACAGCTCCGGTGTCAGCCGGATGCCGGTCAGGCGGTGGGCGAGGGCGAAGGAGGCGCCGGTCAGGGCCGCGTAGTAGGCGTCGTGGTCGCCGTCCTCGTCGCGCTCGGCGAGGTCGAAGCCCGACTCCCGCATCTCGGCGAGGAGTTCGTCGGGGCGGCTGCCGTACCGCTCCTCGGCGAACAGGGGCTGGAAGTCCAGGCGCAGATCACCGTCCTCGTACCAGCAGAAGCGGTCCACGGCGTTGACATCAAGGAAGTGCGAGACGATCCGGCGGCCGCGGGAGAGGAGCAGCATGACCTGGTCGGTGACGCCGAGGCAGCCGTTGAACTCCACCGTCAGCGTCCAGCCATCCACGGCCGCGGCCCCGACGAACATCCGGGAGGGCCCGGAGAGTTCGTACGCCGGCCCGCTCAGCCCGTCCACCCCGACGATCCGCCCGTGCCCCATCGCACCCGGCACTGACAACGTCCTCGGGGGGAAAACCGTTCGACGCCGGTGTTCGTGGCCTGGAAACCTCCCGGCATGACCGACACCCCGCCCCTCGCCCAGGGCTACGAGATCTCCACCGACCCCGACCGCATCGACGCCGGGCGGGTGCACCACTGGCTGTCGACGGACGCGTACTGGGCGATCGGGCGGCCGAGGGAGAAGCAGGACCGGGCGATCGCCGGATCGCTCAACTTCGGGGTGTACGCGGCGGAATCGGGCGACCAGGTGGCGTATGCCCGAGTGATCACCGATCTGGCCACGTTCGCCTGGCTGTGCGATGTGTACGTCGACCGGTCGGTGCGAGGCCGGGGCATCGGTACGGCGCTGGTGGGGGCCGTGCGCGAGCACCTGCGCCCCCACGGTCTCAAGCGCGTTCTGCTCGCCACCCACGACGCCCACGACGTGTACGCCAGGCTCGGGTTCGCGCCGCTCGCCGAGCCGGACCAGTGGATGGCGCTGGCCTTCGGGCAGTGAGTCCCGAGGCACCCTCGGTAACTCCCCGGTAACGCCTCTTGACCTGCGCACTCTCGCGGCTCACGATCGCCGCATGCAACTTCGGGTCACGTTCGTCGCCGCCGCGCGCAGTTCCTCGCTGCTCGCCGAGCGGTTCGAGGACGACCGTCCGCTCGACCAAGTCGGCTGGGACGAGGTGCTGGCCGTGGCACACGACCTGCTGCCGCTCGCGGCGGCCGAGCTGCGGTACTGCTCGCCCGCGCCCCGCAGCCGTGCCACCGGCGACGCCCTCGGCTACGCACCCCTCGTCCAGCTCGGCCTGCGCGACTGCGACATGGGCCGTTGGCGGGGGCTGACCCTGGGCGAGGCGATGGCCCGCGAGCCGGAATCCGTGGACGCCTGGCTCGCCGACCCACGGGCGACCCCGCACGGCGGGGAGTCACTGATCGACTTCATCACCCGCGTCGGCGACTGGCTCGAGACCCGGCCCGTCGAGGACGGCGGCCGTGTCGTCGCCGTCGCGGAACCCTCCGTGATCCGCGCCGCGCTGGTGTACGCCCTGAAGGCACCGCCCTCCACCTACTGGAACATCGACGTGCGCCCCCTGTCGGCGACGACGGTGACCGGCAGATCCGGGCGTTGGAGCCTCCGCTTCGAGGGCGTCCCGACGCAGCCGGCGCGGACCAGGGGGTAGCTCCGCGGGGCGCCGGGTGCCGGCGTGGACCAGGAGGTAGCTCCGCGGGCACGGGGCGCCGTCCCGTCCTCTCAGTGGCCGGTCCGTCCCGCTCCCCGGCCGTCCTCCGTCCGGCGGGTGTACTCCGTCGTCAGGACCAGGTCCTTCGCCGGACCGCCGACCCGCCACACCGTGCGCCAGTGGTCCGCGTCCAGGACCGTGAACTCGCCCCGGTAGAGGTCCGCCGCGCAGGGGTGGTCGGCGACATGGTGGCCGGAGCCGAGGTCCAGCACGTGGAAGGGGCGTCCGTCGGCGAAGCGCACGTCCGCCGTGCCGCGAGTCCTGCCGGGGAGGAACCGGAGTGTGCGCTCGGCGGGGCGGGGGACGCCGTGCCAGACGAAGGTGCCCGTTTCCCGGGACAGCAGTCCGCCGCCCTCCAGCCGGCCGAAAGCAGTCGTACCGGAGAACCGCCCCTCGTCCCCGCTCGCCAGATCCCGCACGGTTCGCTCGGTCCGCCAGCTCCCCGCCAGGTACTCCAGCGCATCCGCCACTGGCCAGAACCCGCCCATCAGCCCCTGCCTTCCGACACTTTCGAAACCGCGCGACCCGTTGACGCTCCGGATCACCCTCCCTATCTTGCCGTTCGAAGTGCTGATCACCGTTTGGTATTTCGAACGTCACCGTCGACAGAGAGAGCCGCGGAGCATCCATGTCACGCACCCGCTGGAGACTCGGTCTCGGCGCCACCGCCCTCCTGGTGGCCGCCGGCCTGATCCCCGCCCCCGCCCATGCCGAGGACGTCACCGACTACGCGATCACCGTCGACCCGTCCGCCCAGGGCGCGAAGATCGACGACACCATGTACGGCGTCTTCTTCGAGGACATCAACCGGGCCGCCGACGGCGGTCTGTACGCCGAGCTCGTGCAGAACCGCTCCTTCGAGTACTCCACCGACGACAATGGGTCGTACACCCCGCTGACCTCCTGGACGGTCGACGGCACGGCCCGGGTCGTGAACGACGACGGCCGGCTCAACGCCCGCAACCGCAACTACCTCGCCCTGGGCGCCGGTTCGTCCGTCACGAACACCGGGTACAACACCGGCGTCCACGTCGAGGCGGGCAAGAAGTACGACTTCTCGGTGTGGGCCCGCGCGGACGCCGGCACCGCCCTCACGGTCTCCCTGCGGGACGCCGACGGCACCCTCGCCACCGCCCGCGAGGTCACCGTCACCAAGAGCGGCTGGGCCCGGTACAAGGCCGTCTTCACCGCCACCCGCACCAGTTCCGCGGCCCGTCTCACCGTGGCCTCGTCTGCCGCGGCTGCCCTCGACATGGTGTCCCTCTTCCCCCGCGACACCTACCGCGGTGAACCCAACGGGCTGCGCAAGGACCTCGCCGAGAAGATCGCCGCCCTGCACCCGGGCTTCGTGCGGTTCCCCGGCGGCTGCCTGGTCAACACGGGCTCGATGGAGGACTACAGCGAGGCCTCCGGCTTCCAGCGCAAGCGGTCCTACCAGTGGAAGGACACCATCGGCCCGGTCGAACAGCGTGCGACCAACGCCAACTTCTGGGGCTACAACCAGAGTTACGGCCTCGGCTACTACGAGTACTTCCGGCTCTCCGAGGACATCGGCGCCATGCCGCTGCCCGTCGTGCCCGCCCTGGTGACCGGCTGCGGCCAGAACAGGGCCGTCGTCGACGAGGCACTGCTCAAGCGGCACATCCAGGACACCCTCGACCTCATCGAGTTCGCCAACGGCCCGGCGAGCTCCACGTGGGGCAAGGTGCGGGCGAGGATGGGCCACCCCAAGCCCTTCCACCTCACCCACATCGAGGTCGGCAACGAGGAGAACCTGCCGAACGAGTTCTTCGCCCGGTTCAAGGAGTTCCGCGCCGCCGTCCAGGCGAAGTACCCGGACATCCAGGTGATCTCCAACTCCGGCCCCGACGACTCCGGGACGACCTTCGACACCGCCTGGCAGCTCAACAGGGACGCCAAGGTCGACATGGTCGACGAGCACTACTACAACAGTCCCCGGTGGTTCCTCCAGAACAACGACCGCTACGACTCCTACGACCGCAACGGCCCGAAGGTCTTCCTCGGCGAGTACGCCTCCCAGGGCAACACCTTCAAGAACGGCCTCACCGAGGCCGCCTTCATGACCGGCCTGGAGCGCAACGCGGACGTCGTCAAACTCGCCTCCTACGCGCCGCTGTTCGCCAACGAGGACTACGTCCAGTGGCGCCCGGACCTGATCTGGTTCAACAATCACGCCTCCTGGAACTCCGCCAACTACGAGGTCCAGAAGCTGTTCACGAACAACGTCGGCGACCGCGTGGTGCCCTCCACGGCCACCGGCACGCCCTCCCTGCTCGCCCCGATCACCGGCGCCGTGGGCCTGTCGACCTGGGCGACGACGGCGGCGTACGACGACGTGAGGGTCACGGATGCCGACGGGCGTGCCCTGCTCACCGACGACTTCTCCTCCGGCGCCTCGCAGTGGACGCACACCGGCGCCGGCGCCTGGAGCGTCCAGGACGGGCAGTACGTGCAGACGGACGTGAACGCCGAGAACACCATGGTCTCGGCCGGTGACCCGTCCTGGCACGACTACGACCTGAAGGTGAAGGCCACCAAGAAGGCCGGCAAGGAGGGCTTCCTCGTCGCCTTCGGCGTCAAGGACACCGGCAACTACTACTGGTGGAACATCGGCGGCTGGAACAACACCCAGACCGCCGTCGAACAGGCCGTGGACGGCGGCAAGTCCACGCTGATCTCCAAGGCCGGGTCGGTCGAGACCGGCCGTGCCTACGACATCGACGTCAAGGTGCGCGGCCGCCAGGTCACCCTCTACCTCGACGGACAGGAGTGGGGCGGCTTCACCGACGACAAGCCGGCCGAGCCGTTCCGCCAGGTCGTCACCAAGGACCGGAAGACCGGCGATCTGATCCTCAAGGTCGTCAACGCCCAGGACTCCGCGGCCCGTACGGCCGTCGACCTCGGCGGCGCCAAGGTCGCGTCCAGGGCCCGGGTGACCACCCTCGCGGCCGCCCAGGACGCCGTGAACACCGAGACGTCCACGGCGGTCGCCCCGGTGACGTCCACCTTCGACCGGGTCGCCGGGAAGTTCTCGTACACCTTCCCGGCGAACTCGGTCACCTTCCTGAGGATCAGGCAGAGGTAGCCGGTGGGGGGTGGGGTGGAGCGGCACTTCTCGTTCGCTTTCGTATAGCGCCGAATTCACCCCACCGCCATCGTCGGGAGCACAACCAAGCGAATTCACCCCCCGTCTAATTCGGCGCAGAAACAAAGCGCTGGGGCGAAGGCCCCGGACGGGGGCCTGAATTGACCAGCGACCAGGGCGTGCGACCGACCGTCCCGCCCGAACCGAAGACCCTGGACGACCGCACGGGAGAGCGGCCGCCGCCCGCCGGACCGGGGCGGGCCGCCCTGCTGGCGGCGACGATCACCGTGCTCGTGCTCTGCGCGGCCGACGCCGTCGCCCGCAGCTACCCGTTCGGCCCGCGCACCCGGAACGTCAACGACCTGGGCAACCAGTACGTGCCGTTCCACGCGCACCTGTGGGACCTGCTGCACGGGCGGGGCACCGGCGGCCTCCTCGTCAACTGGCAGTCGGGGTACGGCGCGAGCTTCCTGCCCGACCTCGGCACCTACCTCACTTGTCCGTTCGCGCTGCTCGTCGCCCTGTTCCCGAGGGACCGCATCGACCTCGCCGTGTACGTGATCACCTTGCTGAAGATCGCGTGCGCCGGTGCCGCCATGACGTGGCTGCTGCGGCGGCTGCGCCCCGGGCGCTGGTGGGCGGCGGGTCTGCTGGGCGCGTCCTACGCGCTGTGCGGCTGGACCGTGGCGACCGCCTCGTACAACCTCATGTGGCTCGACGGGCTGATCGCCCTGCCGTTGCTGTGCCTGGTCGGCGAGTGGGTCCTGAGCGACCGGCGCCCGCTTCTGGCGGTGCTGGTGGTGTCGGCCGCCTGGGTCGCCAACTTCTACACCGCCTACATGGCCACCCTGGCCGCCGCGCTGGTGTTCCTGCTGCGGCTGTGGCTGTCCGAGCTCCCGCGCCGGCGCAGGCTCACCGCGGCCGGCCGGGCCGCCGTGACCTTCGCTCTCGGCATCGGCCTGGCCGCGCCCCTGGTGACGGTCGTCTACTTCGGCAGTGCGCACGCCTCCGAGGGCCGCTTCACCCGGTTCGCGCCGGTGGGCACCGAGGACCTGCTGGCCCGGCTGCTGCCGACGACGTACAGCTACGGTTCCCCGGCGCTCTTCGTCGGCACCACGGCACTGCTGCTCGCCCTCGCCCTGCCCTTCCACCGGGCGGCGCCCCGACGGGTGCGGGCCGGATGGACCCTGCTCGTGCTCGTCGTGACCCTGTCGATGCAGTGGGGCCCGACCCACCTGATGTGGCACGCCTTCGCCGCACCGCAGGGCAGCTCGTACCGCCAGACCTTCGTGGTGTGCGCCCTGCTGGTGATCGCGGCCTGGCACACGCTGTCCTACGGCCCCCTGGACCGCCGGGCCCTGGGCGCGGCGGCCGGACTGCTCACCCTGATCGCGGCCGTCGCGAGCGGCAGCCAACTGGTCCGTTCCTACGCCTGGCCGGTGTTCCTCACGGCGGCCTTGGGCACGCTGCTCGGACTGGTCCTGCTCGGCCGTGAGCGTCCCGTGCTGCGGGTGGCCCCTGCCGTGCTCGGCGCGGTCCTGCTCGTCGGCGTGCAGATGGGCGAGGCCACCGCCACCGACGCCGTGGCCACCCGGATGCGGTTCGGGCACATGGACGACTACGCCCCCTGGGGCGACCGGCAGCAGCACCAGGCGGACGCGATCGACCGGACCGACGGCTGGCCCCGCTACCGCACCGACCCGGGCCGCGAGCAGACCGTCGGCAACGACCCGCTGGAGCTCGGCGGCCAGGGCGCCCAGTACTACAGCAGCCACACCTCCGCGGTGCTGAGCAGCACGCTCACCGCCCTCGGCTTCGGCTGGACCTCGGGCGGCCGCAGCCTCCAGAGCCTGGACAACGCGGTCACGGACGCCGTCTTCTCGGTGGGCGCCCGGGTGCACTCCCCGCCGGACCCGCACCAGAACTGGTTCCCGCAGGACGGCACCGGGGTGACCGTGACCCGCGAGGACGTCCCGCCCCTCGTGACGGTCCGGCCGTCCGCCGCGACCGGTGCCTTCGGCCCGTCGCCGTACCGCAACCAGGAGCTGCTGCTGGGCGCCCGGGTGTACAGCCTGCCCCGCGTCACCGTCCTCAACGGCGCCGGGAAGCGGCCGTACCGCAGCACCGACCGCCGCCAGGGCGTGCGGGTCGGGGCGAAGGCGACGATCACCGCCCGGTGCCGCGCGGGCAGCGAGGTCTACTTCTGGGCACCGCACTTCGCCGGCACCGCGCGGCTCTCCGGGCCCTCCGCCCATGGTCCGACCGGCCGGTTCCGGGCGGACTGGCGGCCCCTGACCAAGATCGCCGCCATGCAGCGGCTCGGCACGGTCCCGGACTCCGGGCGCCTGACGATCGAGCTGTCCGCGAGCCGGCTGGGGGTCGTGCCGGACCGGGCGGTCGGCTGCCTGGACACCGGGCGCCTGCACACCGTCGTCCGAGAGCTCCGGGCCACCGGCGCCTCGAAGGTGACCGTCTCCGGCTCCGGCGGCACGATCCGGGCGGACCTCCCGGCCGGCAGCAAGGGCGTCGCCGTCGTGGCCGCGCCCCGGATCGCCGGCTGGCGCTGCGCCGCCGGTGACGGGGTCCTCGTCCCCGCGAAGCAGTACCACGGGCTGATCGCCGTACCCCTCGACGGCACCTCGACGAGTGTGACCTGCGCCTTCCGGCCGCCCGGTCTGCGCCTGGGCACGGCGATCGGGGGTAGTTCCCTCGCGGTGCTCACCGGACTCGGCGTGTTCGGGGCGGTGCGCCGACGGAGGGCGTGAGTATGCAGTCGGTTGCATAAACGTGCAGCGAAACGTATAGTCATGCCATCCAGGAGGAGGATGACATGGCGGTACGGGCGGCAGTGGCCGGAGCGAGCGGATACGCGGGCGGTGAGGTCCTGCGACTCCTCCTCGCGCACCCCGGGGTCGAGGTCGGCGCGCTGACCGGCAACTCCAACGCCGGGCAGCAGCTCGGCGCGCTCCAGCCCCACCTGCTGCCGCTGGCCGACCGGGTGCTCCAGGAGACCACGGCCGACGTCCTCGCCGGACACGACGTCGTCTTCCTCGCCCTGCCCCACGGCCAGTCCGCCGCCGTGGCCGAACAGCTCGGACCGGACGTCCTCGTCGTCGACATGGGCGCCGACTTCCGGCTGAAGGACGCTGCCGACTGGGAGCGGTTCTACGGCTCCGCGCACGCCGGCACGTGGCCCTACGGCCTTCCCGAACTGCCGGGTGCCCGCGCCGCGCTGGAGGGGTCCAAGCGCATCGCGGTCCCCGGCTGCTACCCGACCGCCGTCACGCTCGCCCTCTTCCCGGCCTACGCCGCCGGCCTCGCCGAGCACGAGGCGGTGATCGTCGCCGCCTCCGGCACCTCCGGCGCGGGCAAGGCGCCCAAGCCCCACCTGCTGGGCAGCGAGGTCATGGGCTCCATGTCGCCGTACGGCGTCGGCGGCGGGCACCGGCACACGCCCGAGATGATCCAGAACCTCAGCGGGGTGGCCGGTTCCAGGGTGAGGGTCTCCTTCACGCCGACCCTCGCCCCGATGCCCCGCGGCATCCTCGCCACGTGCAGCGCCTCCGTGAAGCCCGGCGTCACCGCCGAGTCCGTCCGCGCCGCCTACGAGAAGGCCTTCGCCGACGAGCCCTTCGTGCACCTGCTGCCCGAGGGCCGGTGGCCCGCCACGGCGTCCGTCCACGGTTCGAACGGCGTTCAGGTGCAGGTCGCCCTCGACGAGTCCGTGGGCCGCATCATCGCGATCAGCGCCATCGACAACCTGACCAAGGGCACCGCCGGCGGTGCCGTCCAGAGCATGAACATCGCCCTCGGCCTCCCCGAGGAGCTCGGTCTTTCCACGATCGGAGTCGCACCGTGAGCGTCACGGCAGCCAAGGGATTCCAGGCGGCGGGCATCGCCGCCGGAATCAAGGAGAACGGCAACCCGGACCTGGCCCTCGTGGTCAACACCGGGCCCCGCCGCGCCGCCGCCGGTGTCTTCACCTCCAACCGTGTGAAGGCCGCGCCCGTGCTGTGGTCCGAGCAGGTCCTCAAGACCGGCGAGCTGACGGCCGTCGTCCTCAACTCCGGTGGCGCCAACGCCTGTACGGGGCCGAAGGGCTTCCAGGACACCCACGCCACCGCCGAGAAGGTCGCCGAGGTGCTGGAGATCGGCGCGGGCGAGGTCGCCGTCGCCTCCACCGGACTCATCGGGGTCCTGCTCCCGATGGACAAGCTGCTGCCGGGGGTCGAAGCGGCGGCCGCCCAACTGTCCGAGCACGGCGGTGAGAAGGCCGCCATCGCGATCAAGACCACCGACACCGTCCACAAGACGTCCGTCGTCACCAAGGAGGGCTGGTCCGTCGGCGGCATGGCCAAGGGCGCGGGCATGCTCGCTCCCGGCCTCGCCACCATGCTGGTCGTCCTCACCACCGACGCCGACCTGCCGAGTGACGTACTGGACAAGGCACTTCGGGCCGCGACCCGGACCACCTTCGACCGCGTCGACTCCGACGGCTGCATGTCCACCAACGACACCGTGCTGCTGCTCGCCTCCGGCGCCTCCGAAGTCACCCCCGAGTACGCGCAGTTCGCGGAAGCCGTACGGCAGGTCTGCGACGACCTGGGCCAGCAGCTGATCCGGGACGCCGAGGGCGCCAGCAAGGACATCAAGGTCGAGGTGATCAACGCGGCCTCCGAGGACGACGCCGTCGAGGTGGGCCGCTCCATCGCCCGCAACAACCTCCTCAAGTGCGCCATCCACGGCGAGGACCCCAACTGGGGCCGCGTGCTCTCCGCGATCGGCACCACGAAGGCCGCCTTCGAGCCCGACCGGCTCAACGTCGCCATCAACGGCGTCTGGGTCTGCAAGAACGGCGGCGTCGGCGAGGACCGCGAGAAGGTCGACATGCGCTACCGCGAGGTGCACATCGTCGCCGACCTCGCCGCCGGGTCCGAGACCGCCACGATCTGGACCAACGACCTCACCGCCGACTACGTCCACGAGAACAGCGCCTACTCCTCATGAGCAATCAGACGCGGAAGCACACCGCCCTGCCCAAGGCCCAGATCCTCATCGAGGCGCTGCCCTGGCTGGTCCGGCACAACGGCAGGACCGTCGTCATCAAGTTCGGCGGCAACGCCATGATCGACGAGGACCTGAAGGCCGCCTTCGCCCAGGACGTCGTCTTCCTGCACCACGCCGGGCTCAAGCCGGTCGTCGTGCACGGCGGCGGCCCGCAGATCAGCGCCGCCCTCGACAAGCACGGCATCGTCAGCGAGTTCAAGGCCGGCCTGCGCGTCACCACCGAGGACGCCATGGACGTCGTACGGATGGTGCTGGCCGGGCAGGTGCAGCGCGAGCTGGTCAACCTGCTCAACGAACACGGGCCGCTCGCCGTCGGACTGACCGGCGAGGACGCGCACACCATCACCGCCACCAAGCACCAGCCCGAGATCGACGGCGAGTTGGTCGACATCGGGCGGGTGGGCGAGATCACCGCGATCGACACGGGCGCGATCGAGGCACTGCTCGCCGACGGCCGCATCCCGGTCGTCTCGTCGATCGCCCGGAGCCAGGACGACGGACATGTCTACAACGTCAATGCTGACACGGCGGCTGCGGCACTCGCTGCTGCTCTTGGAGCGGAGACTCTCATGGTCCTCACGGACGTCGAGGGTCTCTACGAGGACTGGCCGCACAGCGACGAGGTGATCAGCCGCCTCACGGCTTCCCAACTGGAGAAGCTACTGCCGGAGTTGAGCTCCGGCATGGTCCCGAAGATGGAGGGCTGCCTGCACGCCGTGCGCAACGGCGTGCACACCGCCCGGGTCATCGACGGGCGGGTCCAGCACTCGATCCTGCTGGAGATCTTCACCGACGAGGGCATCGGCACGATGGTCGTGCCCGACGCGCAGGAGGGGGATGCCGTATGACCGACAACCAGGAGCTCACCCAGCGCTGGCAGGGCTCGCTCATGAACAACTACGGCACCCCGCGCCTGCCCCTCGTCCGCGGTGAGGGCCTCAAGGTCTGGGACAGCGAGGGCCGGCAGTACCTCGACTTCGTCGGCGGCATCGCCACCAACGCGCTCGGCCACGCCCACCCGGCGATCGTCGAGGCCGTGAGCAGACAGATCGCGTCCCTCGGCCACATCTCCAACTTCTTCATGGCGGAGCCGACCGTCGCCCTCGCCGAGCGGCTGCTCCAGCTCTTCGGCCGGGACGGCAAGGTCTTCTTCTGCAACTCCGGCGCCGAGTCGGTCGAGGCCGCCTTCAAGATCGGCCGGCTGACCGGGCGCACCCACATGGTCGCCACCGAGGGCGGCTTCCACGGCCGGACCATGGGTGCCCTCGCGCTCACCGGCCAGCCCGCCAAGCAGACCCCGTTCCTGCCGCTGCCCGCCGACGTCACGCACGTCCCGTACGGCGACCCGCAGGCCCTGGCCGCCGCGGTCACCGAGGAGACCGCACTGGTCGTCATCGAGCCCGTCCAGGGCGAGAACGGTGTCGTGGTGCCCCCGGCCGGCTACCTCAAGGCCGCCCGGGCGATCACTGCGGCCAAGGGCGCGCTGCTGGTCCTCGACGAGGTGCAGACCGGCATCGGCCGTACCGGCCACTGGTTCGAGTACCAGGCCCACGAGGGCGTGCTGCCGGACGTGGTCACTCTCGCCAAGCAGCTCGGCGGCGGACTGCCGCTCGGCGCGACCGTCGCCTTCGGGCGGGCCGCGGAACTGCTCCAGCCGGGCCAGCACGGGACGACCTTCGGCGGGAACCCGGTCGCCTGTGCCGCGGGACTCGCCGTTCTCGACACCATCGAGAACGAGGGGTTGCTGGAGAACGTCAAGCGGCAGAGCGAGAGGTTGCGGGACGGAATCGAGTCACTGGGACACCCGCTGGTCGCCCGTGTCCGGGGTGCGGGACTCCTCCTGGGTATCGTGCTCACCGAGCCGCTCGCACCGCAGGTGCAGAAGGCGGCTCAGGACGCCGGATTCCTGGTGAACGCGCCCGCACCCGATGTCGTACGGCTGATGCCGCCGCTGAACCTCGGCGACGACGAAGTGGACGCGCTTCTTCAGGCCCTCCCCGGCATCCTGGGTGCCGCCGAGGGAGACGGATGATCCGGAGAATGAGACGACGATGAGCCATGCGCAGGATCACGAGCACAACGGGGGCGCGGGGCCCGCGGTGCCGCAGACGCGTACCGCGCGCCACCGCCGGATCGTGGACATCCTCAACCGGCAACCGGTGCGGTCGCAGAGCCAGTTGGCGAAGCTGCTGTCCGACGACGGGCTGAGCGTCACGCAGGCGACGCTCTCCCGGGACCTCGACGAGCTGAACGCGGTGAAGATCCGCAACACCGACGGCGACCTGATCTACGCGGTGCCGAGTGAGGGGGGTTTCCGCACTCCCCGTGCTCCGCTGGGGGAGTCGGCGAAGGAGGAGCGGATGCGGCGGCTCTCCCAGGAGCTGCTGATCTCCGCGGAGGCTTCGGCGAACCTCGTCGTCCTGCGGACTCCTCCGGGGGCTGCGCAGTTCCTGGCGTCGGCGATCGACCAGGCCGAGCTGCACGACATTCTCGGGACGATCGCCGGTGACGACACGTTGATGCTGATCAGCCGGAACCCCACCGGGGGACAGGCGCTCGCTGAGCATTTGTTGCGGTTGGCGCAGAACGGGCACTAGAGGTTGTCGGTCGGGTGCGGGTCTGTGGGGGCTGGTCGCGCCCACGCGGCGGAGCCGCATATCGACACAGCCCCGCGCCCCTGACCGTCTCACCCGAGCCTCGCTGCCAAGCCCCCTGTGATCAGGACCTCGTCGCCGGCCGTGATCAGCAGGGCCTCCACATCCGGCAGGGCCTCCAGCCAGGCCAGGCCCTCCCGTGACCCCATCGCGAAAGCCGCCGTGGCCCAGCAGTCCGCCCAGGTGATCGTCGGGGCCACGACCGTCACCGCCAGCAGGTCCGTGACCGCCGAGCGGCCCGTGCGGGGGTCGATTATGTGGGCGCCTCTCTCGGCCGTGCCGGACGTCGCCACCGCCAGTTCCGTCGCGCCCGCCGCCGAGACCACCGCCGCCAGACCGCCCGGGCGCAGGGGGTCCGAGACGCCCACCCGCCACGGGCGTTCCGGGCCCGGCACGCCCAGGAGCTGCACGTCTCCGCCGCCGTTGACGCTGACGCCCGCAGCGCCCGACTCGGCGACACGGCGGGCCGCGCGTTCCACCGCCCAGCCCTTGACGATGCCGGTCGGGTCGAGGCGGCCCTCGTAGCGCGTGCTGAACCAGCCGTCGCTCAACCGCTCCGCCTCGGCGCCGAGTTCGAGGACCTCGGCGACCTTGGGATCGCAGTCGCCGAGCGTCAGCTCACCGCGGGCCAGGCGGGAGACCTGACTGTCCTCGCGGTAGGTGCTGAACACCTCGTTCACGCGGTGCAGCCCCGCCACCGCCTCCCGCAGTGCCGCCCGCACGGCAGAGGGTTCCCCGCCGCGGACGTCGAAGGAGAAGACCGTCCCCATGACCTCCTCCGCGTGACGTACCGCGGCGGGAGCTTGTGCCGGCTCGGCCACCGTGTCAGCCACCGGCCTGGTCCAGCGCGGACTGGAGCGACTTCTTGTAGCCCTCGCTGGTGTAGGTGGCACCGGACACCGAGTCGATGTCCGCGCTGCCGGCCGCCACGGCCTCCTGGTTGAGCTTCGGGATGGACAGCGCCGTCTTCTGGTCGCTGGTCCCGCCCTTCGGCGCCTGCACGGCCTCGGCCTTGGTGATCTTGCCGCCGCTGACCGTGATCCGGACCTGGACCGGACCGTACTGGGTCTGGGAGACCGCACCGGTGACCGTCTTGGCGGCCGCGGCCCCGCCACCGCCGGCGGGCTGGGAGGGCTGGGCGGAGGGCTGCGCCTGGGAGGCCGCCTCGTTCGCCTTGTCGATCGCCGACTGGAGCGACTTCTTGTAGCCCTCGCTGGTGTAGGTCGCCCCCGACACCGTGTCGATCTGCGCGCTCTGCTTGGCGACCACGTCCTGGCTGAGCTTCGGCACGGACAGGGCGGTCTTCTGGTCGCTCTCGCCGCCCTTGGGTGCCTGCACGGCCTCGGCCTTGGTGATCTTGTTGCCGCTGACGGTGATCCGGACCTGGACCGGACCGTACTGGGTCTGGACCACGTCCCCGGTGACCGCGCCGCCGGCGGCCGCCCCGGTGCCGCCCTGGGCCGACTCCTGCGCCGCCGCCGTCTGCTGCGGGATCGTTCCGCCCGCCTGGGCGGACGCCGGGTCCGAGGACGGCTTCAGCGACAGCATCAGCACGACACCGGAGACGGTGGCGGCGGTCGCGAGCACGACTCGACGGACGGGGTGACTCTTCCTCATCGCTTCAACAGCTCCTGAATTCCCGTCGTCACATCTCGAACGACTCGTGATGGATGCGGCGGGCGGGAACACCCGCGCCGCGCAGTGCTTCGTACACGGACTGCGCGAAACCGTTCGGCCCGCACATGAACACGTCGTGCTTGTCGATGTCGGGCAGCTTGCGCTGGAGGGACTCCGCGGAGATGTCCGGGCGCTCCCCGTCCGGGCTGTTCACCGCGTACATCAGCCGGGCGCCGCGCTCGTCCGCGATGGCGGCGAGCTCGTCCCACAGGGCCAGGTCCTGGGTGGTGTTGGCCCGGTACAGCAGGGTGATGTCACCGGCCGCGCCCGGCAGCGTCTCGAACAGGGCCCGCATCGGCGTGATGCCGACACCGCCGGCCACCAGCAGCACCTTGCCGCGGCTGCGGCGCTGGGCGGTCAGGGCGCCGTACGGCCCCTCGGCCCACACCTTGGTGCCGGGCTCCAGCTCGCGCAGCCGCTCGCTGTGGTCGCCGATCGCCTTCACCGTGATCCGCAGCATGCCCGGCCGGGGCGCCGCCGACAGCGAGTACGGGTGGGAGGAGAACCGCATGCCCGGCGCGAGGAACCGCCAGCGGAAGAACTGGCCCGCCTCCGCGCCCATCCGGTGCAGCTTGCGCCCGCCGATCAGCACCGACACCACGCCCGGCGTCTCCTCCACGACCGCCTCGACGTACATGCGGTGGCGCAGGTTCAGCCGGATCGGCGTGAGGATCCGGTACCAGAGCACCATCGCGGTGACCGAGCCGTACAGCGCGTACCAGACGGTCTTGGCGACCGGCTCGACCGCGAAGTCGTTGCCGGTGGTGAGCTGGTGCCAGAACGTCAGGAAGACCGCCGCGTACGTCAGCAGGTGCACGTGGTACCAGGTGTCGTACGGGATCCTCTTGCGCACCCCGCCGATCGAGATCAGCCCGATGAGGAACAGCAGACCGGTGCCGATGGCCGCCTTGCCCATGTCCGGGAGCTGGTTGATGGAGTCCGTCGTCTGCTGGACGATGTCGCCGAGGCCCTTGCCGGCCTGGAGTGCGTAGCCCCACATGATCAGGAAGACGTGGGCGACGACCAGGCAGAGCGTGTAGCGGCCGGTCATCGCGTGCCAGCGGGCGACCCGGTCGGAGCCCACCCGGCGCTCCAGCGCGGGCACCCGGGCCATCTGGAGCACCACCAGCGCCATCAGGTAGCCGGCCAGCAGACCGGTGATCCGGCCCGCGTTGAGGATCTTGCTGTTGTCGTCCGCCACGGCCGGGGTGTTGTGCCACCACAGCCACAACACCCCGGCCGCGCCCGCCCATACGGCGATCAGCAGGACGGTCGCCGGGGAACGGCGCGGGCGGATGCGGCGCATCGTCTGACGGCGGGCGGCGCGGCCGCTGGCGAGCGTGGTGGTCACGTTTCCTCCGGGGACGGGGGCAAGGGGGGTGGGCGTGGTCCCTTGGCCCTTGGATACGTGCCGTGACGCCGGTGTGTTCAGCCGTCCAGGGAGTCCAGCGCGGACTGGAGTGACTGGCGGTAACCGTCACTTGTGTAGGTGGCCCCGGAGACCGTGTCGATGTCCGCGCTCTGGGCTTGCAGCGCTTCGGTCCGCAGCCGCGGGACCGCGTAGCCGTTGATCTCCTGGTCCCGGGGGTTGTCCGTGGGGTAGAGGACGGCGGTCACGTCGGTGAGCCTTCCGTTCCGCACGGTGACACGGACCTGGACGGGACCCCAGCGGGTCTGGACGGAATCGCCGGTGACGGTCCGGGTTCCCGTCACGGCGGGGGCCGTCGACCCGAAGGTCACCGCCAGGGCCGGCGAGGTGTGCGGCTTCAGGGACAGCAGCATCACCATGCCGGAGACGGTGGCGGCGCCCGCCAGCACGATCCGGCGCAGCGGGCGGTTCTTCTTCAACGCGTGCACGGGTGAGGCCTCACAGCTCGAAGGATTCGTGGTGGATGCGGCGATCGGGAACTCCCGCGGCGCGCAGCTCCTCGTACAGCTCCCGGGCGAAGCCGGGCGGGCCGCAGAGGTAGACGTCGTGCCCGGCCAGGCCGGGGACATTCGCGCGCAGCGAGTCGGCGGTGATGCGCGGGCGTCGTCCGTCGGGCCCGTTGAGCAGGTAGTGCACCTTCGCCCCGCGCCGGCGCGCGACGGCATCCAACTCCCCGCCCAGCGCGAGATCCTGGACCGTGCGCGCCCGGTACAGCAGGGTGACCTCGCCCGGCAGGGTCTCGAACAGCGCCCGCAGCGGGGTGATGCCGACCCCGGCGCCGATCAGCAGCGCCTTGGACGAGGTCCGCCGCTCGGCGGTCAGCGAGCCGTACGGCCCTTCCGCCCACACCCGTGTGCCGGGCCGCAGCAGGGCCACGGCCGTGCTGTGGTCGCCGAGCGCCTTGACCGTGATCCGCATGCGGTCGGGGCGGGGCGGTGCCGACAGGGAGTACGGCGTCGACGTCCACCGCAGACCGTCGGCGAGGAACCGCCAGCGCAAGAACTGCCCTGCCTGCGCGCCCAGTTGATCCAGCTCGCGCCCGTGCACGACGACGGACCACACGCCCGGCGCCTCCTGGTGCACCGACTCCACCCGCAGCCGGTGCCGCAGGTTCAGCCGCACCGGGGCCAGCACCCGGAACCACAGCACCAGGGCGGCGACGCCGAGATAGAGCGCGTACCAGGCGGCCGTGGCCGCGGTGTTGCCGTTGAAGTCGTTGCCGAGGGCCAGTTGGTGGCCGAAGGCGAGGAACACGGCCGCGTAGGTGAGGAGATGGACGTAGTACCAGAACTCGTGGCCGGTGCGGCGGCGGACCGCGCGCGCCGAGGTGACGCCGACCGCGAGGAGGATCACCGTGCCGGCGGTCGCCTTGAGCATCTCCGGATAGTCCAGGACCACGGTGACGGTCTCGCGCCACAGCGAGGCGCCGTCCTGGGCGGCGTACCCGGCGAGGACGAGCCCGATGTGGGCGAGCAGCAGACAGACGGTGTAGCGGCCGGCCATCGCGTGCCAGCGCGCGACCCGGTCCGACCCGATCCGCCGCTCCAGCAGGGGCACCCGCGCCATCAGACCCACCAGCACCGCGCAGGCGTACCCGCACAGCAGCCCGGCGATCCGCCCGGCCCCGGTCAGCCACCCGGCCGCGCCGACCACGGACCCGGTGTCCGACCACCACAGGGCGATCACGGCCGCCGCCCCGGCCCACAGCAGGGCGAGCAGCGGCCCGGCCGGGGAGCGCCGGGGCGCGAACGGCACGGGCGGTGCCGCGGTCCGCTCGTACAGGGTGGTCATCTCGTGGGTCCTCTCTGCCGTCCGGGTCGCCACTGTGCGGCCCGAACTTCTCAGGACGCTCTGAAACGGCACCCCGCAGAGCGCACTCAGAGAGAACTCAGAGCTTCTCCGGGCCCCCGCCGCCCCGGCCAGGGGCGATCCTGGAGAGGACATGAACACCGCACGCTCCGGCCGCCCCGCCCTCACCCGCCCCGACGGCACCCCGCTGCGCGTCCTCGTCGTCGACGACGACCCGGACCTCGCCGAGGTCCTGACCGGCGCCCTGCGCTACGAGGGCTGGCAGGTCCGCACCGCCGGCGACGGCGCCTCGGCGGTGACGGCCGCCCGGGAACTGCTCCCCGACGCCGTGGTCCTGGACGTGATGCTCCCCGACACCGACGGCTTCGCCGTGCTGCGCGCCCTGCACACCGTGAAGTCGGACGTCTGCGTGCTCTTCCTGACCGCCCGGGACGCCGTCGAGGACCGCATCAAGGGCATCACGGCGGGCGGCGACGACTACGTCACCAAGCCCTTCAGCCTGGAGGAGGTCGTCGCCCGGCTGCGCGGACTGCTGCGCCGCGCGGGCATGGCCCGGCAGCTCGACGAGGGCCCCCGGCTGGCCGTCGGCGACCTGGTCATGGACGAGGAGGCCCGCGAGGTCACCCGCGGCGGCGAGCTGATCGAGCTGTCCCCGACCGAGTTCGAGCTGCTGCGCTTCCTCATGCGCAACCCCCGCCGCGTGCTCAGCAAGGCGCAGATCCTCGACCGGGTCTGGTCCTACGACTTCGGCGGCCGCGCCCATGTCGTCGAGCTGTACATCTCCTACCTGCGCAAGAAGGTGGACGCGGGCCGGGAGCCGATGATCCACACCGTGCGCGGGGCGGGCTACGTGATCAAGCCGGTGACGCCGTGAGGGACCTCGGGCCGTACACCCTGCGGGCCCGGCTCACCCTCGGCCTGGTGGTGCTGCTGGCGGTGAGCTGCGCCGCGGTCGGCGTCGCCGCGGTCCTCGGACTGAAGGGCTTCCTCACCAGCCGTCTCGACGAGCAGCTCACCGAGGCGGGGAACAGGTTCGCGGTCAGCCTGGAGCACAGGGACGAGCCGCAGAAGGACGACCACGACGGCGACGAGCACGCCGACACCCGCCGCCAGGCCACGGGCACCTTCGGCGCCCGGCTGGTGGACGGCACGGTCACCAACGCGGCCGTCGTCCGCTCCAGCGGCACCCTGAACGTCGACCTGAGCACCGGCGACCGGAGACGGCTCGCGGAGGTCGTGCCCGACGGCCGCGGCCACAGCGTCGACCTCTCCGCCCTCGCCGACTACCGGGTGATCGCCACCCGGGGGCTGGACGGCGACGTCCTGATCACCGGGATGCCCCTGGAGCCCGTCGAGGCCACCGTCCACCGCCTGGAACTGGTCGCCGGGATCGTCTTCGGCGCCGCCCTCACCGCCGCCGGAGTCGCGGGCGCCCTGTGGGTGCGCTGGTCCCTGCGCCCGCTCAGCCGGGTCGCCGCGACCGCCACCCGGGTCAGCGAACTCCCGCTCGCCAGCGGGGAGGTGGCCCTGCCGCCGCGGGCCCCGGAGTCCGACCCGCGCAGCGAGGTGGGCCAGGTGGCCGGCGCCTTCAACCGCATGCTCGGCCACGTCGAGGACGCCCTCACCAAACGCCACGCCAGTGAGGAACGGCTGCGCAGCTTCGCCGCCGACGCCAGCCACGAACTGCGCACCCCGGTGGCCTCGGTACGCGGCCACGCCGAACTCGCCCTGCTGCACCCCGGCCCGCTGCCGGCCGGGATCACCCGGGCCTTGGAACGCATCGCCGCCGAGTCGACCCGCATGGGCGCCATGGTCGACGACCTCCTCCTGCTGGCCCGCCTGGACGCCGGGCGCCCCCTGGAGACCGCCCCCGTCGACCTCACCCGCCTGGTCCTGGACGCCCTCACGGACGCGCGGGCCACGGGGTCCGGCCACCGCTGGGAACTGGACCTGCCCGAGGACCCGGTCACGGTGACCGGCGACGAACACCGGCTCCACCAGGTCCTGGCCAACCTGCTGTCCAACGCCCGGCTGCACACCCCGCCCGGCACCAAGGTGACGGTGACCCTGGAACGGAACGGCACCGCGGTCCTCCTGAAGGTCCACGACGACGGCCCCGGCATCCCCGAGGAGATCCGCCCCGGCGTCTTCGAACGCTTCACCCGCGCCGACCGCAGCACCAAGGCGGAGACCGGCGGCGCGGGCCTCGGCCTGTCGATCGTGGCGGCGGTGGTGGAGGCGCACGGGGGAAGCGTGGGGGTGGACAGCGCGCCGGGTTCGACGACCTTCACCGTCCGGATCGGCCAGGGGTGAGTCAGGCCGCCGACGGCGGCAACGGCAAGGGCAGCCCGGGCAGGCCGTCCAGGCTCGTCGCGATGTGCTCCTTCTTGGCGAAGTACGCGCTGAGCGACTCGTCGTCCTCGCGCGAGAACCGCCTGCCGTGCAGCTCGCGGTCGCTCTCGTACGCCATGTACGGCACCGCGTAACCGCAGGAGTCGCGGACCAGTTCGGCCGTCACGACGATGATCGCCCGCAGGCCGTGCGCGGTCGGGTCGATGTCCGGGAAGCGGGCGAGCAGTTCCCCGAAGCGCGGGTCGTCCCGGAAGACCGGCTCACCGCGCCCGTGCACCCGGACGATGTTCGGCGGTCCCTGGAACGCGCACCACATGAGGGTGATCCGGCCGTTCTCCCGCAGATGCGCGACCGTCTCGGCGGTGGAGCCGGCGAAGTCGAGGTAGGCCACGGTGAGTTCGTCGAGGATCGCGAAGGAGCCGCGCAGGCCCTTGGGGGAGAGGTTGACCGTGCCGTCCCCGGAGAGAGGGGCGGTCGCGGTGAAGAAGAGGGGCTGCGCCTCGATGAAGGAGCGGAGCCGGCCGTCTATGCGCTCATAGGTCTTTCCCATGTCTAAGCATTATGGGCGGAAACCTTTCGCCTGTCTAAGGAATTCGGGCATCCGCTTGCGCGGACATGCCCGTGGCCGCCCCGGCCGGCGCTCACACGGGGCGGCCACAGCGCCTGTCACGTCACTTGGTGAGCGTGCAGGCGGCCAGGGAGTCGAGGCCCTGCGGCTTGGCGGCGGTGCGGCCGATCGAGATGGCGATGCGGTCGATGGTCGACTTCCGCTTGTCGGCCAGCGGGCCGAGGATGGCGTTGTTGACGAAGTTGGGTCCGCCCTGGCCGACGGTGTCGACGAGCCGCTTGTTGGCCTCGTTGATCTGGGTCTGGAGGAGGGTGAGGTTGCGGGTGACCTCCGCCTGTGCGGTGGCCGGGATCGCGGGCAGCTTCGAGGCCACGTCCGGGCACGTGATCGTGCCGGCGGCGGTGGCGGCGTTGCCTCCCGCGTTGGCGTTGTTGTTGCCCGCGTTGCCGTTCGCGTTGCCGTTCCCCTGGCCCGCGTTGGCGTTGCCGCCCGCGTTGCCGGTGTTGCCGCCGGCCGCGCCGGCGCCGTTCAGCGTGCACGGTGCGAGTGCGTCCAGGCCGGTCGGCTTGGCCGCCGTACGGCCGATGGCCGTGGCGATGCGGTTGACCGTGGCGACGCGCTTGTCCTTCAGCGGGCCGAGGATGGCGTTGTTGACGAAGTTGGGTCCGCCCTGGCCGACGGTGTCGACGAGCCGCTTGTTGGCCTCGTTGATCTGGGTCTGGAGGAGGGTGAGGTTGCGGGTGACCTCCGCCTGGGCGGAGGCGGGGATCGCGGGCAGCTTCGAGGCCACGTCCGGGCAGGTGATGCTGCCGGGGGATGCGAGGGTGCGGGCGGTGGCGTTGCCGTTGCCCTTGGAGGTCTCCCCGGCGAGGGCGGTGCCGGCGACGATCGCCCCGGTCAGTGCCACGGCGGCGGCGCCGCCGATGATCGCCACGCGGCGCTTGTTGTACTTCGGAAGAGCCCTGGACATGCGGATGCCTCACTCGGGGTCGGGAGTGGTCTTCGGTGACAAACGCGGCGCCTGCGTTCGGCGTGGAATACGGGCAAGCGGTTTCTGGTGTTCAAAGGGACCGCAAATTCTCCGTGTTCTGCAGATCCTGACGGGGCACCCTCGGTCCGGATTGACGAATCATGCAGAGCTCTGCATAATCATGCATGACGATGGAGTGCAGCGGTGAGGAGCAACGCAAGTGAGCAGCAACAGCGGTGACGTCCGGCTCTGGGGCGGCCGTTTCGCCGACGGTCCCGCCGAGGCGCTGGCGAAGCTGTCCGCGTCCGTCCACTTCGACTGGCGGCTCGCGCCGTACGACATCGCCGGTTCGCGCGCCCACGCGCGCGTGCTGCACAAGGCGGGCCTGCTGAGCGACGACGAGCTCCAGCGCATGCTCGCCGGGCTCGACCAGCTCGAAGCCGACGTGGCCGACGGCTCCTTCGTGGGCACGATCGCCGACGAGGACTGCCACACCGCTCTGGAGCGCGGTCTGCTGGAGCGGGTCGGCCCCGACCTCGGCGGCAAGCTGCGCGCCGGCCGTTCCCGCAACGACCAGATCGCCACCCTCTTCCGCATGTACCTGCGGGACCACGCCCGGATCATCGGCGGTCTGATCGCCGAGCTCCAGGACGCGCTGATCGGTCTGGCGGAGGCCCACCCGGACGTGGCGATGCCCGGCCGCACCCACCTCCAGCACGCCCAGCCGGTGCTGTTCGCCCATCACGTCCTGGCTCACGTCCAGTCCCTGTCCCGGGACGCCGAGCGGCTGCGCCAGTGGGACGAGCGCACGGCCGTCTCGCCGTACGGCTCGGGTGCCCTGGCCGGTTCCTCGCTGGGCCTGGACCCGGAGGCGGTCGCGAAGGACCTCGGCTTCGAGCACGGGTCGGTCGGCAACTCCATCGACGGCACGGCCTCCCGCGACTTCGTCGCGGAGTTCGCCTTCATCACCGCGATGATCGGCGTCAACCTCTCCCGGATCGCCGAGGAGGTCATCATCTGGAACACGAAGGAGTTCTCCTTCGTGACCCTGCACGACGCGTTCTCCACGGGCTCCTCGATCATGCCGCAGAAGAAGAACCCGGACATCGCCGAGCTGGCGCGCGGCAAGTCCGGCCGCATGATCGGCAACCTGACGGGCCTGATGGCCACGCTCAAGGCCCTGCCCCTCGCCTACAACCGCGACCTCCAGGAGGACAAGGAGCCCGTCTTCGACTCCTGCGACCAACTGGAGGTCCTGCTCCCCGCCTTCACGGGCATGATGGCGACCCTCACGGTCAACCGCGAGCGCATGGAGGAACTGGCCCCGGCCGGCTTCTCGCTCGCCACCGACATCGCCGAGTGGCTGGTCAAGCAGGGCGTCCCGTTCCGTGTGGCCCACGAGGTCGCCGGCGAGTGCGTCAAGGCGGCGGAGGCCGAGGGCAAGGAGCTGAACGACCTGACGGACGAGCAGTTCGCCAAGATCTCGGCCCACCTGACCCCGGAGGTCCGGACGGTCCTGAACGTCCCGGGCGCCCTGGCCTCCCGCAACGGCAGGGGCGGCACGGCCCCGAGCGCGGTCGCGGTCCAGCTGACAGAGGTGAAGACGAACGTGGCCGCTCAACACCGGTGGGCCAATCGCCCTTAGGGGCGCGGGGAACCGGGCGACCAGCCACCACGTCGCCGCACCCGCCAGAACACCCCACAACCCACCCCTGAGGCGAAGGGCATCCCGCGTTACGTTGGCGGCATGCCCTTCGCCCGCCTCACCACAGCAACCACCCCCACCTGCCACATCGGTCTCGGCCTCGCCGCGGTCGGCCGCCCCGGCTACATCAACCTGGGCCGGGACGAGGACCTGGGAGACGACCGGAGCGTCGAGACGCTACGGGCCCGCACCCACGAACTCCTGGACGCCGCCTACGCCCAGGGCGTCCGCTACTTCGACGCGGCCCGCTCCTACGGCCGCAGCGAGGAGTTCCTCGCCGACTGGCTCGGCGGGAACCCCCGCATCGACGACGTGGTCGTCGGCAGCAAGTGGGGCTACACCTACACCGCCGGCTGGACCACCGACGCCGAGAAGCACGAGGTCAAGGACCACAGCGTCCGGACGTACGACCGTCAGCGCGCCGAGACGGCCGAACTGCTCGGCGACCGTCTCGACCTGTACCAGATCCACTCGGTGACCCCGGACAGCCCGGCCCTCACCGACAAGGAACTGCACGCGAGGCTCGCGGAGGCGGCCGCCCAGGGCACCACGATCGGCTTCTCCACCAGCGGCCCCGCCCAGGCGGACGCCATCCGCGCCGCACTGGAGGTGACCGTCGACGGCGAACCCCTCTTCCGTACCGTCCAGTCGACGTACAACGCCCTGGAGACCTCGGCAGGCCCCGCCCTCGCGGAAGCCCATGACGCCGGCCTCACGGTGATCGTCAAGGAGGGCATGGCCAACGGCAGGCTCGCCGGACCGCACGCGCCCGACGTCCTGAAGGCCGTCGCCGAGGAGACGTCACTCGGCTGCGACGCGGTGGCACTCGCCCTCGTCCTCCGGCAGCCCTGGGCCGGAGTCGTGCTCTCGGGAGCCGCCACCACCGGCCAGCTCGCCTCCAACCTGCACGCGGCCGTGGTGGACCTGGACGACGAGCAGCTGTCCCGGCTCGCGACGCTGGTGGAGGAGCCGCGGGAGTACTGGCAGCGGCGCGGGCAGCTGCCCTGGCACTGACGAAAGGCCCTGCTCGAACAGGGCGGGTGAGACGCCAGTACCTCGCGTGAGACATGTTTGTCTCACACGAGGTACTCTTGTCTCATGGCTGTCGACCGTGATCACGTGCTGCGCAGTGCCGCGGCCCTGCTGACCCGCAAATCCACCGCGACCATGGACGAGGTCGCCAAGGCCGCCGGGATCAGCCGGGCCACCCTGCACCGCCACTTCTCGGGCCGGGACGCGCTCGTCCGGGCGCTGGAGGAGCACGGCATCGCCGAGTGCGAGGCGGCGCTGGACGCCGCCCGCCTCGACGAGGGGTCCGCGAGTGACGCCGTCCGCCGGCTCGTGCGGGAGGTCGAGCCGGCCGCGGGCCTGCTGGCCTTCCTCTACGGCGAGAACGAACTCTGGGAGGACGGCGGGAGCGACCCGTGGTCCCGACTGGACCAACGGATCGCCGCCCTGTTCGCGCGCGGACAGGGGAACGGCGAGTTCCGTATCGACCTCACCCCGGCCTGGCTCACCGAAGCGCTCTACGGACTCGTCGCCTCGTGCGCCTGGGCCACCCAGGCGGGCCGCGTGGCCCCCAAGGACTTCACCCACATGGTCACCGAGCTGCTGCTCGGTGGCGCTCTACGGAGAGAGGAATCATGACCAGCACCCTGCGGCCGGCGACCACGACCGAGGCGGTGAAGCGTCCCGGCCGTTGGCTCGCGCTGTCCGTCCTGGTGCTCGCCGTGCTGCTGGTGGCCGTCGACGCGACCGTCCTCGGCCTCGCGACCCCCTACATCAGCGAGGACCTCAGGCCGACCGGGACCCAGCTCCTGTGGATCGGTGACGTCTACTCGTTCGTCATCGCGGGCCTGCTGGTGTCGATGGGCAGCCTCGGCGACCGCATCGGCCGCAAGCGGATCCTGCTCCTGGGCGCGACGGCGTTCGGCGCGGTGTCGATCCTCAACGCCTACGCGACGACACCGGAGTTGATGATCCTGGCGCGGGCGCTGCTCGGCGTCGCCGGCGCCACCCTCATGCCCGCCACCCTGGCCCTGATCCGCAACCTCTTCCACGACCCGCGCGAGCGCAGCCTCGCCGTGGGCGTCTGGGGTGCGACCGCCTCCGCCGGTACGGCGGTCGGTCCGATCGCCGGCGGATTCCTCCTCGAACACTTCTGGTGGGGCTCGGTCTTCCTGATCAACCTGCCGGTGATGGCCGTCCTGGTCCTCGTGGGCATCAAGCTGCTCCCGGAGTCCCGCAACCCGAACCCGGGCCCCTGGGACATGATCAGCGTCGTCCTGTCCCTGGTCGGCATGATCGCCGTGGTCTACGCGGTCAAGGAAGCCGCCTCGCACGGCGTCGGGTGGGAGCCGCTCGCGGTGGGCCTCCTCGGGGCGGCGGCCCTCTGGGCCTTCGTCCGCCGCCAGTTGACCCTCCCGACCCCGCTCCTCGACATGCGCCTCTTCCGCAACCGCGGTTTCAGCGGCGCCGTCCTGGCCGACCTGCTGACCGTCCTCGGCCTCTCCGGCCTGGTCTTCTTCCTCTCCCAGTACCTCCAACTGGTGCAGGGCAGGCGCCCGTTGGAGGCGGGCCTGGCGGAACTCCCCGCGGCGGCGGGCGCGGTGGCGGCGGGGCTGGTCGCGGGCACGGTCGCCCGCCGCTGGTCGGTACGCGCCGTCGTCTCCGGCGGCCTCGCGGCCATCGGCCTGGCCCTGGCCTCCCTCACCCTGCTCGACGAGTCCACGGGCTACCCGATGCTGGGCGCGGCCCTGCTGCTGGTCGGCGTGGGCGCGGGCTTCTCCTTCACGGTGACGGCGGACGTGATCCTGTCGAGCGTCCCGAAGGAACAGGCGGGCGCGGCATCCGCCGTATCGGAAACGGCGTACGAACTGGGCGCGGCCCTAGGCATCGCCGTACTGGGCTCGATCGTGACGGGCGTCTACCGGGGCTTCAGCGGCCCGACGGGTACACCGACCGGAGCGCACGAGTCCCTGGGGGGTGCGGTGGAGGCGGCGTCCGGGATGCAGGCGGACACGGCTCAGGAACTGCTGACGGCGGCCCGAGAGGCCTTTGTCGACGGTCTCGCGATCGCGGCCGGCGCGGGAGCGGCGGTCCTGCTCGCAACGGCCGTGGCAGCATGGTTCATGCTGCGGAGCCAACGGCTCGACAAGGGCTTCTAGGGGCGCGGGGAACTGCGCGAGCAACCACGATGCGCCCGCACCCGACAACGAACCCCGAAGAACCCCTACGCGGCCTTCGCCTTGGTCGCGTACATGTCTACGTACTCCTGCCCCGACAACCGCATGACCTCGGTCATCACGGAGTCCGTGACAGCCCGCAGCACATACCGGTCCCGGTCCATCCCGTCATAACGGGAGAACTCCATCGCCTCGCCGAACCGAACAGTGACCCGCCCGGGCCGGGGCATCCCCGAACCCCCCGGCTGCAACTTGTCCGTGCCGATCATCGCGAAGGGGACGACGGGCGCGCCCGTCATCAGCGTCAGACGGGCGATGCCGGTACGGCCCCGGTACAGCCGGCCGTCGGGCGACCGCGTCCCCTCGGGGTAGATCCCGAAGACCTTCCCCTCCTCCAGGACCCGCCGCCCGGTCATCAGCGCGGCCACCCCACCCCGGCCGCCGTCGCGGTCCACCGGGATCATGCCGACGCCGGTGAAGAACCACGCCATGAGGCGGCCCTTGAGGGACTTCCCGGTGACGTACTCGTCCTTGCCGATGAAGAACACCTGCCGGTCGCAGACCAGCGGAAGGATCATCGAGTCGATGAAGGTGAGGTGGTTGCCGGCCAGGATGACGGGACCGTCACCCGGGATGTGCTCCGCGCCCTCCACCTGTGGGCGGAACATCAGGCGCATGATCGGTCCGAGCACTGCCTTGATGAGCGCGAAGCGGGACAACGGGCCCTCCGGTGTCAAGAGAACGGCCAGGGAAACTGTATGAGTCTGTGCAGGTGAGGACATTACTCGCGGCTCGGGGGGTCGTGCACATCGGGCGCTCGGGGTTCACCGAGGTCTTACGCACTGTTGACACTCGTTTACCTGCGGATGGACCCCGTCTCCTCCCGGAAACCCGGGCGGAACGATGTGACGGACGTCGCCCCGACGGACGCGTACCCCGGCCCTCGGCCATGAAGCCGACGAACCATCAGACATCTGTTCCCATACGACATCCCGCGTCACCCGCGTGTTCCGCCGGAGGTCTCCCGCCCGTCACGGACCCGGACCTACGATCGGCCCGCACCGAAGAGGCGACGGCAGGAGGGGTCCACATGGGATCGCAGGACGAGCACACGGACGGCACCGGACGGCGGGCACTTCTGGGGGCCGCGATGTTCGGCGCCGGGGGAGCGGTCCTGGGCCTGTCGGGGACGGCGAGAGCGGCGACAGCGGGATCGGGCGGACACGGCGGCGGCCTGAAGAGCCTGCCGGTGCCCACGGTCATCGGTCACCGGGGGGCCAGCGGCTACCGCCCCGAGCACACCTTCGGCTCCTACCAGCTCGCCCTCGACCTGGGCGCGGACATCGTCGAGGCCGGCGACCTCGTCCCCACCAAGGACGGCCACCTGGTCTGCCGTCACGAACCGGAGATCGGCGGCACGACCGACGTCGCCGACCACAAGGAATTCGCCGACCGCAAGAGGACCAAGGTCCTCGACGGGGTCTCCACCACCGGCTGGTTCACCGAGGACTTCACCCTCGCCGAGCTCAAGACGCTCCGCGCGATCGAACGCATCCCGGCCAACCGCCCGCACAACACGCTCTACAACGGCCGCTGGGAAATCCCCACCTTCGAGGAGGTCCTCAGGTGGCAGGACGAGCAGACCCGCAGGCGCGGCAAGCAGGTGTGGATCTACCCCGAGACCAAGCACCCCACCTACTTCCGGAAGCTCGGCCTGGGCCTGGAGGAGCGGGTCGCCAAGCTCCTGCACAAGCACGGCAAGGACCGGCGGAACTCCCCGGTCATCCTCCAGTCCTTCGAGCCCACCAGCATCCAGCGGCTGAACAAGCTGGTCGACAACCCGCTGGTCGTCCTGCTGTCCGGCGCGAACACCCGCCCCTGGGACTTCGTCGAGACGGGCGACCCGCGCACGGTCGCCGACCTCGTCACCCCCAAGGGCCTGCGGGAGATAGCGGGCTACGCCCAGGGCATCGGCCCCACCCTCGACCTGGTCATCACCAGGAAGGCGGACGGCAGCCTGGACAAGGAGACCACCCTGGTCGCCGACGCCCACAAGGTAGGGCTGATCCTGCACCCCTACACCATGCGCAACGAGAACCCCTTCCTGCCGGCCGAGTACCGCAGGGGCACGGACGCGGACGCCTACGGTGACGCCTTCGGCGCCTTCAAGAGGTACTTCGCCACCGGCATCGACGGCGTCTTCACCGACAACCCGGACACCGGCCTCCTCGCCCGCCAGGACTTCGTCAACGGCTGAGCCGACAGCCCCCGATCGGGCGCACTTGCGGCCGCCCGGGCAACCCACGACCCGGGCGGCCGTGTCGTACCGCATATGACGCTCGACCTGGTCGCCACCCTGCGCCCCCTGCTCACCGCCGAGGCCTCCGCGGAGGCACATGCCTCCGGTACGGAACCGGCCGACCTGGAGCAGGCGGTCTGGCTCCGCCTCCTGGAACACCTGGAGACCCAGGGGCCGCCCCTCGACCCGCCCGGCTGGCTCCGCCGTGCCGTCCGCTCCGAGTCCCGCCGCAGCCGCCGTACGACCCGCCTCGAACGGCCGTACGCCACCGAACCGGCGGCCGACGACGAGCGCACCCCTGAACAGCTCACCCTCGCCGCCGCCCGGCGCACGGCCCTGCACGACGCGGTGCGCCGCCTGCCCGGCCGCTGCCCCTCCCTCATGGCGGCCCTCCTCTCCCCGAGGGACCTCACCTACCGCGAGATCGCGGGGGAGTTGGGTATCTCACAGGGCAGTCTCGGCCCGGAACGTTCCAGATGCCTGGGATGTCTTCGCCGATTGCTCTCACCGGAGGTTGCGACCCGTCGGGCGCGGGGATAGGAGTGGGGGACAACAGGCGATCAGGTGAGCGGGAGGCGTGCGCACATGGGCATGAGCGTGACCATCTCTGCGGCGGCCGAGCAGGACGCGGAGCAGATCTTCAGGCTGCAGTACCTGTGCTTCCAGAGTGAGGCGGCGCTGTACGGCAACTACCGCATCGATCCGCTCGTCCAGACCCTGGACTCGGTCCGCGCGGAGGTCGCCTCGGACTGTGTCTTCGTGGCCCGCCTGGGAGACGAGGTGGTCGGCTCGGTCCGCGGCCGCGTCACCGAGGACGGCTCCGCCGCCATCGGCAAACTCTGCGTCCACCCCCGCCTCCAGGGCCACGGCATCGGGGCCCGCCTCCTCCGGGCAGCCGAGTCCGCCCTCGCCGAGGAGCGCGGCGCCACCAGCTTCCGCCTCTTCACCGGCCACCGCAGCGAGGGCAACCTCCGCCTCTACCGCAAGGTCGGCTACCAGACGGTCGGCACGTCGGAGGGCGCGGACGGAGTACCGATGATCGTCCTGGAGAAGCCCGCGGGAACGTATGCGGCCACCGCATGATCTTTTAGGGGCGCGGGGAACTGCGCGACCAGCCCCCACGGACCGGATGCCGCCAGACGGACCTCAGGCGGCATCCCCCTTGGGCGCACCCTTCCGAAGCCAGTAGATGGCCGACAGGGGAAGCAGTACGGGAATGAACAGATAACCCATCCCGAAGTCCGACCACACCGTCGCATCCGGAAACGCGGACGGCTCGACCAACGTCCAGGTGCCCACGGTCAAAACCCCGAGCAGTTCGACGACACAACACACCAGCGCCACCCTGCGAGCCGTCTCTCCGCCCCGCACCAGCGTGTACGTGATGAACCCGTACACGACACCCGCCACCGCGGACAGCGCATACGCAAGCGGCGCTCGGTCGAACTCCGTGGAGATCTGGTACACCGACCTCGACACCGCGCCTACGACCATCACGCCGTACAGCCACACCAGCAGCGTCCCCGGCCCACTGATCAACCGTCGGCTCACGTCAGCTTCCCCAGATGTCATAGAGCCGCACCTCCAGAACGGCCAGCACCACACCGCCGGCGGCAACCGTCACCGATCCCCACCGCGTCCGCTCCGCGAGCGACATGAACCCCGCCGCGGGCACGCACGCGAACGCCCCCAGCAGATACGCGACGAAGATCGTCGTGCCCTGCTCCGGCTTCTCGCCCCGCGCGAGCTGCACGATCCCGACCACGAGCTGGACCAGCGCCAGCACCGACACCACGGCCATCCCGATGAAGTGCCAGTCCTTGGTGGGCTCGTCCCGGTAGGCGGCCCAGCCGCACCAGGCGGCCAGCAGCAGCGCGGCGACGCCGGTCACCAGCGTCAGGGCATCAAACATGCGGCGAGCCTATTACGGCCCAAAAGGCCTGAGGCGGCCGACCCCGCACCGCACCGTAGGGTCGAGGACATGAAGATCCATGCCGAAGCCCTCCTGTTCGACAACGACGGAACCCTCGTCTCCTCCCTGGAATCGGTCCACCGCTGCTGGACGCGCTGGGCCGGGGAGTACGGCATCACCGCGGAGGAGTTCGCCCGGGTCGAACTGCACGGACGTACGGCCGCGGAGATAGCCGCCGACCTGCTGCCCGCCGACGTGGTACCGGCGGCCGTCGCGCGGATCGAGGAACTGGAGGTGCAGGACGTGCCCAACGGCGGTGTCCGTCTGCTCCCCGGAACCCGGGCCTTCCTCGACTCCCTGCCCGCCGACCGCTGGGCCGTCGTCACCTCCGCCACCCGCCGGCTCGCCGAGGCCCGCCTCGAAGCCGTCGGCATCCTCCCCAAGACCCTGGTCGCCGCCGACGACGTGACCCGCGGCAAGCCCGACCCCGAGCCCTATCTGCTCGCCGCCCGCGAACTCGGTGTCGACCCGGCCCGCTGCGTCGTCCTCGAGGACGCCCCCGCCGGCCTGCGCGCCGGCCGGGCCGCCGGGATGACCACCGTGGCGTTGACCACAACCCACCGGGCCCACGAGCTCGACGCCGACCTGGTGGTCGAGGACCTGTCGGCCCTGTCGGCCCAGGTCACCGCCGTCGGCGTGGAGATCTCCGTCCGGGCCTGAGACCTGTCCACCGCTGTCCGCCATTCGGACAGCGGGTTCTTGGTCGCTCCCATACGTCTGCTTTACTGATCGCATGACCACGACGAGCTGCCGCACCCTTGCGACCGAGGCGACCATGACGCCCGGTGCTCGTTGTATGTGTCGAATGTGCGCCTGTTAGAGGGCCCCCGCACCACCTCTTGAGCCTCGCGCCCCGAAGCGAGCCGCCCGGCACGTCCGTACGCCGTGAACGCCGTACGTGACCCATGTGCCCGCGCACGACTTCTCTCCCGTACCAGGGCACACCCACGCCCGGGTACTCGACAGTGACGGAACCCCAGTGATCACGACAACAGGCCTGACCAAGGTCTACCGCTCGCGCGGCCGTGAGGTCACCGCCCTGGACGGCGTCGATCTCCACGTCCGCGAAGGCGAGGTGTACGGCGTCATCGGCCAGTCCGGCGCCGGCAAGTCCTCTCTCATCCGCTGCGTCAACCTGCTGGAGCGCCCCACCGCCGGCACCGTGACCGTCGACGGACTGGACCTCACCGCCCTCGCCGGCCGCGGGCCGCGCGCCGGCAAGGAGCTGCGGCGGGCGCGCAGCCGTATCGGCATGGTCTTCCAGCACTTCAACCTGCTGTCCACCCGGACCGTGCAGGACAACGTCGAGCTGCCGCTGGAGATCCTCGGCAAGTCCGGCAAGGAGCGCTCCCGCAAGGCACTCGAACTCCTCGACCTCGTCGGGCTGGCCGACAAGGCCAAGGCGTACCCCGCCCAGCTCTCCGGCGGCCAGAAGCAGCGCGTCGGCATCGCCCGCGCCCTGGCCGGCGACCCCAAGGTGCTCCTGTCCGACGAGGCCACCAGCGCCCTCGACCCCGAGACCACCCGCTCGATCCTCCAGCTGCTGCGCGACCTGAACCGGCAGCTCGGCCTCACCGTCCTGCTCATCACCCACGAGATGGACGTCGTGAAGTCGATCTGCGACTCGGCGGCCCTGATGGAGAACGGCCGCGTCGTCGAGTCCGGCACGGTCAGCGAACTGCTCGCGACCCCCGGCTCCGAGCTGGCCGCCGCGCTCTTCCCCGTCGGCGGCGCCGCCACCGGCGAGGACCGGACCGTCGTCGACGTCACCTTCCACGGGGAGGCGGCCACCCAGCCCGTCATCTCCCAGCTCTCGCGCACCTACAACATCGACATATCGATCCTCGGCGCCGCCATCGACACCGTCGGCGGCCTCCAGGTCGGCCGGATGCGCATCGAACTGCCCGGCCGCTACGAGGACAACGTGGTGCCGGTCGGCTTCCTGCGCGAGCAGGGCCTGCAGATCGATGTCGTCTCCGAGCACGAGCCGGTGAAGGAAGGTGCCAAGTGACCTGGTCCGAGATGCAGCCCCTGCTGGAGCAGGCGTGTTGGGACACCCTCTACATGGTGGGCTGGTCCACGCTCATCGCCGTCGTGGGCGGCCTGCCGCTCGGTGTCCTGCTCGTCCTCACCGACCGGGGCGGACTCCTCCAGAACGTCGTCGCCAACAAGGTCATCGGGCAGGTCGTGAACGTCGCCCGCTCGATGCCGTTCATCATCCTGATGGTGGCGCTGATGGGCTTCACCCGCTCGATCACCGGCACGACCATCGGCCGTGAGGCCGCCATCGTGCCGCTCGCCATCGGCGCGATCCCGTTCTTCGCGCGCCTCGTCGAGACGGCTGTCCGCGAAGTGGACGGCGGCCTGGTCGAGGCCGTGCAGTCGATGGGCGGCAACACCTGGACGATCGTCCGCAAGGTCCTCGTCCCCGAGGCCCTGCCCTCGCTGATCGCCAGCACCACCACCACGGTCGTCGCCCTCATCGGCTACTCCGCGATGGCCGGCACGGTCGGCGCCGGCGGCCTCGGCGACATCGCCATCCGCTACGGCTACCAGCGCTTCGAGACCCAGCTCATGTGGATCACCGTCGCGGTCCTCGCCGTCGTCATCTCGCTCATCCAGTTCGCCGGCGACTACGCGGCCCGCTCACTGTACGGCCGGGGCGGACGCTCCGGACCCGCGCCGAAACTCCGTCTGCTCAAGGCCTCCACGGCGGACACCAAGACCGTCTGACACGCCCCCGGATCTCCCGTGCACCCGTTCACGGGGTCACTGCACCCAAAAGGAAAGGCACTTTTCGTGCGTAACACCGCAAAGCTCAGCACCGCCGTCCTCGCCGCCGGAGCCCTCACCCTCGGGCTCAGCGCCTGCGGTTCGTCCGGCTCCGACTCCGCCTCCGACACCAGCGGACCGCTGGTCGTCGCCGCGAGCCCCACCCCGCACGCCGAGATCCTGAACTACGTCAAGGAGAACCTGGCGAAGAAGGCGGGACTCGACCTGGAGGTCAAGGAGTTCACGGACTACGTGACCCCGAACACGGCGACCGAGGACGGCTCGGTCGACGCCAACTACTTCCAGAACCAGCCCTACCTCGACGACTTCAACAAGAAGCGCGGCACCCACATCGTGCCCGTCGTCACGGTCCACCTGGAGCCGCTCGGCCTCTACAGCCACAAGGTCAAGAGCGCCGACGCCCTGAAGAGCGGCGCGACCGTCGCGGTTCCGAACGACAGCGTCAACGAGGCCCGCGCCCTCAAGCTCCTCGACGCCAACGGGATCATCACGCTGAAGGACGGCGTGGGCAACGAGGCGACCCCCTCGGACATCGCCAAGAACCCGAAGAACCTGAAGTTCAAGGAGCTGGAGGCGGCCCAGACCCCGCGCTCCCTCGACGACGTCGACGCGGCCGTCATCAACGGCAACTACGCCATCGAGGCCGACCTCAAGCCCGCCTCGGACGCCCTCGTCCTGGAGTCCGCCGACAACAACCCGTACGGCAACTTCCTCGCGGTCAAGGACGGCAACGAGGACGACCCGCGGGTGAAGAAGCTCGCCAAGCTGCTCACCTCCCCCGAGGTCAAGAAGTTCATCCAGGACAAGTACGCCGGCTCCGTCATCGCGTCCTTCTGAACGGCGTAACGCCACCGGCGCGTATACGACGTATCGCCACGCACGGGGTCCACTCGTTCACCATGTGTGGACCCCGTGATGCGGTTCGGCGCTTTCATGCTGCATGCTGGGCAGTTCAGCAGGCCTCGCAGGTTTTCCGACGGTTACGGAGTGGCGCATGACTGGCACCTTCCCCAACATCTCCATCAGCACGGAGCGGTTGGTGCTGCGCCCCCTCGACGAGGACGACGTGCCCGCCCTGGCCGAGATGATGAACGACGAGCAGGTCGGCGCCTGGACCGACGTGCCCCAGCCCTACACCGAGGAACAGGCGCGCGACTGGATCACCCGGTACGCGCCCTCCGAACGGGAGGCCGGGCGCGGGATCGACTTCGCCGTCACGGAGTTCCTCACCCAGCGCCTGGTCGGCGTCGTCCAGCTCACCAAGACCAACTGGCACGTCCGCTCCACGGAGTTGTCGTACGTCATCGCCCCCTGGGCCCGTGGCGAGGGCTACGCCTCCGAGGCCGCGCTCGCCACCGCCCAGTGGCTGTTCACCGACCAGAAGTTCGAGCGCATCGAGCTGCGCACGGCGGCCGACAACACCGCCTCCCAACAGGTCGCCCAGAAGATCGGCTGTATCAGCGAAGGCGTCCTGCGCGGCGCCTGCATAGCGCACGTCCGCGCCGACGACGGCACCTGGAGCGACGTCCGCACCGACTTCATCGTGTGGAGCCTGCTGCCCGAGGACCTCGACGGAGCGGGCGACCAACTGGCCGACGCGGACGGCTTCACGACGTACTCCGACTGGAACTGACCGGATCCGAACACAGGCCGGCGAAAGCGCTTCAGGGCGCAGCGGGTACCCTCACGGAGCCGCCCGCGGGCTGCCCACCGACGACGGCCTGCGCACACCCCTGGAGACTGAGAGACGATGGCCGACCGGGTCACGGTGATCGGCTGGGACGGCTCGCCGCTGACCGCCGCGGCACGCTCCGCCCTCGGCGCCGCCACGCTGGTCGCGGGCGCCGCCCACCACCTGGCACTCCCCGAGGTGCCCCCCACCGCCGAGCGCATCCGCCTCGGCAGCGTGGCCCTCGCCGCCCGCCGCATCACCGGCCACCGCGGCACCGCGGTCGTGCTCGCCGACGGCGACCCCGGCTTCTTCGGAGTCGTACGGACCCTGCGGGCACCCGAGTTCGGCCTGGAGGTCGAGGTCGTCCCCGGGGTGTCCTCGGTCGCCGCCGCTTTCGCGCGCGCCGGAATGCCCTGGGACGACGCCCAGGTGGTCGTCGCACATCGGCGCACCCTGCGACGCGCCGTGAACGTGTGCCGGGCCCACCCCAAGGTCGCCGTCCTCACCTCACCCGGCGCCGGGCCCGCCGAACTCGGCCTGCTGATGGAGGGCGTGCACCGCACCTTCGTCATCTGCGAGGAACTGGGCACCGACCGCGAACAGGTCACCGTCGTCCCCTCCGACAAGGCCGCCGACCACACCTGGCGCGACCCCAACATCGTCATCGTCATCGGCGGCACCGCGGCCGTGACGGAGGACGGCGGCTGGATCGCCGGTCGCGACCCGGCCGCCGCCCCGCGCGGCTGGACCCTGCCCGCCGAGTCCTACGGCGGCCTCATGGGCGAAGGCGAACTGGAACCGCTCCGTGCCGCGCAACTGGCCCGGCTGGGACCCCGCGTCGGTGACCTCGTGTGGGACATCGGCTGCGGCAGCGGCGCCTTCGCCACCGAGGCCGCCCGGGCCGGGGCCGCCGTCATCGCCGTCGACCGCGACCTGAGGGCCTGCGAGCGCACCGAGGCCAACGCCCGCGCCTTCGGACTCCAGGTCCAGATCGTCCCCGGCACCGCCCCGCACGTCCTGGAGAACCTTCCCGAACCGGACGTCGTCCGCGTCGGCGGCGGGGGAGTGGCCGTGGTCTCCGCGGTCGCCGACCGCCGTCCGCAGCGCATCGTCGCCCACGCGGCCACCCGCGACGAGGCCGAACTCGTCGGCCGGGACCTCACCGAACACGGCTACCGCGTCGAGTGCGCCCTCCTCCAGTCCGTCGAACTCGACACCCGGGCCTGGACGGAGACGGAACGGAGCGTCGCGTTCCTGCTCAGCGCGGTGCTCCCGGACCGTACGGGCTGACCCCGCCGGCCGTGGTCCGCCGTCCCCCGTGATCCTGTTGTCGTACTGCGCGCGGTAGGCTGACCGACCGTTGTACCGCGCCCGGTGGACCGGCATTCGTTCGTCAATGTCCGGAAAGCGCGCCCGTTTTGGGGTGGGTGTGGTACGGCAGAACCGGAGGACGCGCAACGTGGCGCAGTCCACAGCGGGCTGTCGCGGATCAACCTGTCGCGACGGGGGAACGGCCGGGACAATGCCAGTTAATGGCTTTGTCGTCTTTCTCGGCGGGCCGTTCGTGCCGCTGGGCACGCACGCTCGTTCTTCACCACGGGGGCGGTCGGTGCGCCGTCCCCGGTGAGCTGGTCGTAGAAGCACTAACCGATGGGCGAGGGGTACGCATGACCGACACCGGCCAGGTTCCGGGCGAGGGACTGCCGGAGAACGCAGGCATGGTGGAACAGCCGGGCGTCCCCGCGCCGGGTGCGTACACCTACCTCTCCGAGACCACCGCCGAGGACGAAGACCTGTTGCTGCTGCCGGGCGCCCAGAGCCCCTGGGGCAACGAGGTCGCCCCGCCCGCCCCGGAACCGGTCGTGGAGACCGTCCACGAGCCGGGCCCGCACGAGATGTCCGGCCGCGACAGCGGAGCGCACGATCTGAGCGCCGTCCGCACGCCCCGGCCGCAGGCTCCCTCGGTGCCGATCCCGCCCATCACGCCCCGCCGGCCCCTGCACCTCGGCCCGCCGATCCCCGACGCCTCCGCGAGCCCGGTCCGCTCCCTCGCCGACCGCGGCCCCGCGGGCGCGCCGGTACGGCAGCCGGCCGCGGCCGCGCCGGGCCCCGAGTACTTCGAGACCGCGCAGCCGCAGGGCGCCGCCCCGTGGGGTGCCCCGGCCCAGGCCGCCGTCCAGACGCAGGTGAGCACGGTGGCCCCGGCTGCCGAAACGGTTGTTCCGGCTCCGGAACCGGCTCCGGCTCCGGAACCGGTGGGTGCGGCGCAGGCCGCGGTTGCCGAGACTCCGGTGCCGGAGGCCGTGCCCGCGCCGGAGCCGATGCAGGTTCCGGTCGGCGAGGTGGGCCAGGCGGCGGTCGAGGGTTCCGCAGCCGACGCTTCCGGAGCTGCTGCTCCCGGGGCCGGCGGAGCTCAGCCTGTGGAGGGCGCGCCTGCCGTTGTCGCCGGCGCGGACCCGGGCGCGGGGCAGGTACCGGGGGACGGCCCCCTGCCCGAGGCGGTCCAGCCGGCCCCGGCTGCCGGGGCGGACGTGCCCGTCACCGACGTGGCCCAGGTGCCGGGCCAGGCCGCCGCTGTCGATGCCGCTGAGGCCGCTCCGGCGGCGGAGGACGTCCAGGAGCCCGCGCCCGAGGCTGTGCCGGTCGCCGAGACCGCCGTTACTGAGCCCGATGCGGCCCAGCCCGTTGCGCCCGAGCCCGTGGTGGCCGGGGGCGAGGTCGCCGGGGTCGAGTCGGACGCGGAGGAAGTGCAGGGACCGGAGGGACCGGAGGAGGCAGTCGCCGTTGCCCCGCAGGCCGTCGCCGTGCCGGAACAGGTCGTGCCGGAAGAGGTTGCGCCGGAAGCCTTGCCGGCCGAGGACGTCGCTGTCGCCCCGGAGACGGTTGCGGTCCAGGACGCGGAAGCCGTCGTGGGGGAGGAGGCGGGCCCGTCCCAGGAGGCCGTTGCTCCGGACCTGGCTCCCGCTCAGGATGCCGTGACCGCTCCGGACGCTGCCCAGGAAGCGCTGGCCGCCCAGGAGCCCGTAGTCGTGGCTCAGGAACCCGCCCCCGCCCCGGAAGCCGCAGCCCCGGAA